>NZ_JBWSOR010000051.1:0-17035 GCF_056629435.1 Nocardia sp. TBRC8007
CGTGCCTCGGTCGGGGGTTTTTCTTTTCGCCTAATACATGCATTAATTGCTATATATTGAGCAGGGCGGTGCAGGCGGTATGAAGCCGCTTTCGGAGGACTGCGGCACGCTCGGACAGCGCTGCTTGTCGCCGGACGTACTCGGCGCGCCCGGTCGGTGTTTCGATACGGATCGGCTCATAGCCGTACCCGGACAGGTCGTAGGGACTGGCGCGCATATCGAGTTCCCTTGCGTCGTAAGCTAGCTCAAAGCAGTCCAGGGTCAGATCCGAGCAGATCAAAGGGCTTGTAGCAACGCTCCATTTGTACAGATCCATGCCCGCATGTAGACAACCGGGTTGCTCATGGTGCGGCTGGCCGACGCGGGTCAGCGGCTCGCTGTTGCGGCCTACCGCTTCGGGGGTGAAGAAACGGTAGGCATCGAAATGCGTGCAGCGCAGCGACATCGATTCGACCACGGCGTCGGTGTCTGCCTGTCCGAGTCGCAATGGCACATGTTGGTGGCGGATGTCATCGGCGCGGTACACCATCGCCCACTCGTGCAGGCCGAAGCAGGACAACTGCGCGGGTCGGGACGCGGTGGCGTGCAATAGGTTCGCGATGAACGCGAGGGTGTCGTAGCGTTTGGCCAGATGGGCGGGATCGGCGGTGAAGATATTGTCGGGCAGGCGACTCGGCGGGTCATCCGAATCGATGGCCTGGATATTCGCCTCGCTGAGGCGGAGATACCCGCGGGCGCCGTCGTACTCGGCGGCGTCCGCGAGCGCGACGCCGTAACCGGGGTGCCAGCGCCGCAACTGGGCGGGTTTATGGCTGTAGTACGTGAACAGGAAGTCGATCACCGGATGCGTCGAACCCTGCGCTCGCTGTGCGAGATAGGGTCCGATCAGAGCATCGAGCCGAGCCCGGTGGGCGGCGGCGTCCGCCCGCCAGCACGAACCGGACACTATCCGGACGCTCATGGCGTTTTCTTGCGCGGTGTGTGTGGGATTTTGCGTGGTCATGCTGAACTGCCGCCTCCGGTCCTGACCACCCGATCTCGATGTCTCGCTCATCACTCGGTCACGCGGTGTGTTCCATCCCGGACGGTCCCGACGAACTCTTCCACCAAATCCTCCAAGGCGACGATGCCGATAGTGTTGCCTCGCTCGTCGACCACTCGGCCGAGATGGCTGTTGGTACGACGTAGACGAGCCAGCGCCTCGTGGAGCGGGGTGCCTGTTCCGATAGTGGGCAGCGGGCGGATATCGGTACGCGGGATCGGCGTCGCCGGTCCGGCGTTCTCGTCGGCCACCTTGTCGAGAACATCCTTCACATGCAGATAGCCGACCAGCGAACCGTCGCTCGTCCGTACCGGGTATCGGGAGAACCCTGTTTCGGCGACGGCGGATTCGATGTCGCCGAGGGTGGTCCCGCTGCTACGCAGTGGCACCGAGCGGGCGGTGTCCAATCGCACCATCACATCGCTGACCACTCGATTGCTGCTGCCGAGCGCTTGGGTGAGGCGTCGATGCTCTTCCGCGTCGAGCAGGCCCTCCGAACGCGACTCGCCGATCATCTCGGCCAGCTCGACTGTAGACACGGTGGCCTCCAGCTCGTCTTTCGGTTCGACCCGAAGCGGTCGCAGCGACAGATTGGCGGCCATGTTGTACAGCGCGATGAGCGGACGGGCCAGCCGCAGCCAGACCAGGTGTACCGGAACCAACAGAAGCGCACTGCGTTCCGGACCGGCCAGCGCGATGTTCTTCGGGATCATCTCACCGAGCAGGATGTGCAGGATGACCACGATGGTCAGCGCGACAGCGAAAGCCACCGGGTGCAGCAGTTGCTCGGGCAGGCCGATCGACTCGAACGGGCGTTCCAGTAGGTGCGCGACGGCGGGTTCGCCCACCCGGCCGAGCAGGATCGAGCAGATGGTGATGCCCAGCTGTGCGGCCGCGAGCATCATCGAAAGGTTCTCACCTGCCCGGATCACGGTGTTCGCGTTGCGCTTGCCTTGCGCGGCCAGCGCTTCCAGCCGGTCGCGTCGAGCGGAGATGAGTGCGAACTCGGCGGCGACGAAGAAGGCGTTGCAGCCGAGCAACGCGATGGCGAGCAGCACGCCGAAGAGATCACCCATGGCTGAGCTCCCCCGATGCGAGGATGCTTGCGGCGACCGGGATCAGACGCACGCGGTCGATGCGCCGTCCGTCCATCCGTTCGACGCGGGCTATCCAGCAGCCCTCGCTGTCCGTCGCCGACCACAGCGATCGTGGATTCGGCAGCGTGATCTCGTCACCCGCGATCGGGATGCGACCCAGCCTGGTCAAGACGAGACCACCCAGGGTTTCGTACTCGCCTTCAGGGGCGGCGTATCCGGTAGCCCGGGAGACTTCGTCGATGCGCAACAGGCCGGAACAGTCCCAGCCGTCGGAGACGCGCCGTACGTTACGCTCTTCTTCGTCGTGTTCGTCACGGACATCGCCGAGGATCTCCTCGATGATGTCCTCCATGGTGACAATGCCTGCGGTGCCGCCGTATTCGTCCACGACGAGGGCGACCTGCATACCGTCGGAGCGGATGCGTTCGAGTACCTCGTCTCCATCCAGGCTGGCAGGCACGATCGGGACCGGGCGGGCGAGCATCTTTACGGGGGTGGTGCCGCGCGCACTCGCCGGATGTGTGAACGCTTGTTTGACGTGCACGAAGCCGAGGGGGTTGTCGAGATCGCCGTCGACTACCGGGAACCGGGAGTAGCCGGTGTGTCCGGCCGCGGCGATGAGATCGGCGATGGTGTCGTCCTTGTCCAGGGTTTCGATCTTCACTCGCGGTGTCATCAGCTCCTCGGCGCTACGTTCACCGAACTGCAGCGAGCGGTCTATCAACTGGGCGGTGCGCTGGTCGAGTGCGCCGCGCAGGGCCGATGTGCGTACCAGGGAGCCGAGTTCCTGCGGTGAGCGAGCCGAACGCAACTCTTCCGCAGGCTCTACGCCTAGTCTGCGAATCACCCAGTTGGCGGTGCCGTTGAGGAAGCGGATCATCCACCCGAATATCATCGAGAAGGCGATCATCGGACCAGCGGTGATGCGTGCGGTGGCCAGTGGTTCGGCGATCGCTACGTTCTTGGGCACCAGCTCGCCGTAGATCATCGACAGCGAGGTGGCCAATACCAATGCCAGCACGAGCGCGATACCGTGTGTGGCGGTATCGCTGAGTCCGATTCCGGTGAACATGGGGTTCAATAGCCGGGTCAGCACCGGTTCGGCAATATAACCGGTGATCAGTGTGGTGATGGTGATGCCGAGTTGGGCGCCGGACAGCTGGAACGACAAGGTTCGGTGCGCCTTGCGGACCAGCCGGGCGCGCACGTCGCCGGCGCGGGCGTGCGCCTCGACAGTGCTGCGTTCCAGCGCGGTGAGGGAGAATTCGGCGGCCACGAACAGGGCGGTGCCGATCGTGAGAGCGATGAACCCGAGCAGGCTGAGCACGGTGAGCGCGACGGACATCGTCAGCACCACCCGAATGATGACGGGGAACAACCGGTGCGGGATAGGGCCACTGAGAAGAAGGGAACGCCGGGTTTGTCACCCGGCTCGGTAGAGGAGCCCTCCTGTGTGGCGCCCTCGGACGCGGGTGACAACTGGATCCTTTCGCAAAATGTGGACTGTCGCCGGTATCAGGCAGTCACTATGTTACCGGTCCACGGGTCGCCCGCGTGTGCCATGCCGGGTCGAATGAGCGTGTCGATGCTCACCAACCACTCGGCAGCGGGCGGCCTTCGGCGAAACCGGCCGCAGACTGCACGCCGAGGACTGCTCTGTCGTGGAACTCGGTGAGTGTGCGCGCGCCCGCATAAGTGCAGGCACTACGGACACCGGAGCAGATGTGGTCGATGAGGTCCTCGACACTGGGGCGTTCGGGGTCCAACCGCATGCGGGAGCTGGAGATGCCCTCCTCGAACAGTGCCTTGCGGGCGCGGTCGAATTCGCTGTCGGAGGCGGTGCGCGCGGCGACAGCGCGTTTGGAGGCCATACCGAAGCTCTCCTTGTAGGCATTGCCGTCGCGGTCGACGCGCAGATCGCCGGGGGATTCGTAGGTGCCGGCGAACCAGGAGCCGATCATGACGTTGGATGCGCCGGCGGCCAGCGCGAGCGCTACATCTCGGGGATGGCGCACGCCACCGTCGGCCCAGATGTGCACGCCGAGTTCTTTGGCAGCGGTGGCGCATTCGGCCACGGCGGAGAATTGCGGACGACCCACACCGGTCATCATCCTGGTAGTGCACATGGCGCCGGGACCGACTCCGACCTTGATGATGTCCGCACCCGCCGCGGCGAGATCTCTGGTGCCTGCCGCGGAGACCACGTTGCCTGCTGCCAGTGGAATGCCGAGACCGAGATCGCGAACCGCGGCGAGGGTTTCGAGCATCTTGGTCTGATGACCGTGTGCGGTATCGATGACCAGCAGATCGGCGCCTGCGTCGCGGAGAGCTTTGGCTTTGGCCGCGACGTCACCGTTGATGCCGACCGCGGCCGCCACCCGCAGTTTGTCCGCAGTGTCGACCGCGGGCTGGTAGATGCCCGCGCGGACGGCGCCGGTGCGGGTGAGCACCCCGGCCAAGGTGCCGTCCGGGGTGGTGAGCACGGCGAAGTCGGCATGTTCGGCGTGCAGCAGATCGAATAGGTCACGCGGGGTGGTGCTCGCCGGAGCCCGGACGAAATCGTCGACAGCGACCTCGCGCAGCCGGGCGAAGCGGTCGACATCCGCGCAGGCCGTTTCGGTGACCACGCCGACAGGACGTCCTTCGTCGACTACGACAACAGCGCCGTGCGCGCGTTTGTGCATGAGGGCGATGGCCTCGGAGACCGAATGGTCGGGGCGGAGGGTGACCGGCGTGTCGACGGTGAGCGAGCGGCTCTTGACGAAGGCGATGGTATCGGCGGCCGCGCTGATCGGAAGGTCCTGCGGGAGGACGACGATGCCGCCGCGGCGAGCCACCGTCTCGGCCATCCTGCGCCCGGCGACAGCGGTCATATTGGCCACGACGATCGGAATGGTGGTGCCGGACCCGTCGGCAGTCGAGAGATCGACGTCGAAGCGCGATGCGACGTCCGTCTGATTCGGAATCAGGAAGACGTCGTCGTAAGTCAGGTCGTACGGCGGCTGATGACCGGGGAGAAAGCGCACTCGACCGATGATAACCGGGCGCTGATCGCGCATGCCGTCCACCCACCCTCATACGGTCAGGCGCTCTGTCTCCAGTCGAGTAGCGCGCAGGAGCACTCGGGCGCGAGTAGTTGCGCACACTGTTGCCGATACCGGCCCCGCAGGGGCGGGAACCATGCTCGGCGCAGTGAGATCCGCCGAGATCGCGCTGCTGCTGACGACGCGGTGCGCGGGTCCGATTCAGCGTGGGTGCCTCGGCGATTGCCGCTCGTGTATGGTTTGTCGCCGTTTCCGGCTGTGCGCGCCGCTTGTCGCACGTGCTCCCGTTCGACTCGCCGCTGTGTCGGAGCCACGCGCCGACGTAGCTTCGGCAGTCCCTCCTCGGCGTGGCAACGAGCTGCCCGCCGCGGACCTTCCGGTATGTTTCGCGCTGTCGCGGCTGCCGGTCGTGGCCGTTGCCTCGCCCTGGCTCGTTACCGATCCGGGTCGTCCATGCGACTTCGTGCTCCTGCCCGCGCCCCGGCCGCTTACCGTGGCTGTGGCCGCGTGCCTGCGTGATTTTCGACGCGGTTGTTTCGGCGTGCCCACTGTCGGTGTCTGCGCTGTTGTGGTGGGCACAGGCGCCGGGCGGCGTGCTCCGGTGATCTCGATCAGCGCGCGGTCGCCAGGACCGACTTCGATCCGGTCGATGTCGACGCCTGCTTTACGCGCCATCGCCTCGACATCGCTGCGTTGCTCATCCAGCACCAGTGTGACTACCACGCCGTCCTCGCCGGCGCGGGCGGTGCGTCCGGCACGATGCAAGTATGCCTTCGGTTCAGTGGGGGGATCGACGTGTACGACCAGGGAGATGTTGTCGATGTGGATACCCCGTGCCGCGACATCGGTGGTGACCAATACCGGCACCGAACCATCGGCAAACGCGGCGAGTGTGCGGGTTCGATTGTTCTGTGCCTTGCCGCCGTGCAGCGCGCCCGCGGCGATGCCCGCGCCACGTAGTTGTCTGGCCAGCCGGTCGGCGCCGTGTTTGGTGCGAACGAACATGATGGTCAGCCCGTCTCTGGCCGCGATCTCGGTGGTGACCGCTCGTTTGACCGATTTGTCCCGCACGTACAGCAGGTGGTGCGACATCGTGGTGACCGATGCCGAGGGGGGTGCGGTGGAATGCGTGACCGGCGAGCGTAGATAGCGCTCGACCAGCTTGTCGACCTCGCCGTCCAGCGTGGCTGAGAACAACAGGCGCTGACCGTTTCGGGGGGTGCGGTCCAGCAGTTGGGTCACCTGCGGCAGAAAGCCCATATCGGCCATGTGGTCGGCTTCGTCCAAAGCGGTGATCACGACATCGGCCAGGTCGGCATCGCCTTGGGCGAGTAGGTCGGCCAGCCGACCAGGGGTGGCGATCAACAAGTCGACACCGCGGGCGAGTCGAGCGGCTTGGCGTTTGATCGGCGCGCCGCCGACCACTGCGGCCACTCGCAGACCGAGCGCGAGTGCGGGCTCGTCGAGCGCCCGCTCGATCTGTGCGGCCAGCTCGCGGGTCGGTACCAGCACAAGTCCGCGCGGGCGCCCCGGCCCGGCCGCAGCGCCTATCAGGCGGGTGAGCATCGGGAGGCCGAAGGCCAGGGTCTTCCCGGAACCTGTCGGGCCACGACCGAGCACGTCCTTGCCTGCCAAGATGGCCGGAGCCGTGGCGGCCTGGATCGGGAACGGCGACTCGATGCCGTCGCGGCGCAGTGCCTGCACGAGCACGGCGGGCAGGCCCAAATCCGCAAAGGTCACGGGGGATGCCGTGGTCACGGTGGGCGAAGAGGTCACGAGAGAAGTGCCTTTCGTCGCACAGCACATTCGATACAGAACATACTGTTCGGTGGAATCGGGCGGCGCGCGATGCGGTGCACCGCGTCGTGGGGCGGTGCGACGACGTGCGCTGAGCGCCCAGAGTGCGCGGCCGTACGGAGAGCGGACCGAGTGTCCAGCATACGTGCTCCGGAATCAGCCGCGCAGCAACCGACTCAGTTCCACCAGCCAGGGCATTGCGACGGCTTGCGTCGGCACCACCAGGATAGCGATCGAACCGAGGTAAGCGGCCGTGGCGATACGCACATCGCCGATCCGTTCGCTGAGTCGTTGGATGCGGATGAGCGTGGTGGGTCCGCCCGCGGCGAGGGCGCCCTGTGGCGCGGTGGACTTCGAGCAGGCCACGAGGGCGCGGGCGAGTGGCTTCGGCCCGGTGACTTTGACTGCCGAATCGTCGGCGAGTAGCTCGACCAGCAACTTCACCGAGCCGAGCGCGGCTTTGCTGCGCACTATCCGGGGGAATGCCTCATGGACAGCGGTGAACGCCTCCAGAACCAGGTCGTGCCTGGCTCGCAGGTGTGAACGCTCATGGCTGACAATAGCGGTGATCTCGTCATCGGTGAGGTTGGCGAGAGTGCCCTCGCTGAGCACGACGCGGCGGCGTAGGCCGGGCAAGCAATAGGCGATCGGCTCAGTGGTGGCCAGGACCCGGATATCGGCGGCGTGCCGACGCGGACTGCTCTGGTCGAGCAGATCCACGAGCATGCGATGGCGTGCGCGCCGTTTGCGGGTGTGTACGGCGACCCAGACGATCGCATAGATCAGCCGGGCGCCGATCAGCAGGGTGAGCCCGAAGACAAGTATGTACGCTGACCACAGCGGCAGGCCGAGTGCTTCGATCTCGTGGGTTGGCGCCGTGGTCGGGCGCCCGTCCGGGCCGGGAACCAGCAGTTCGGTGGCGATCGCCAGCCCGGAGCCGAACGCGCTGAGCACGGCGGCCAGCGCGATGGCCTGCCAGAGCACCAGCGCTGCGCGGGGAGTTCGGTAAGGCCAGGTCGCCCGGCTGAGCAAGCTTGGGGCAGGCCCGGCGAGAAGCAATGCGAGTCCGGCGAAAACCGGCGCGGTTGCGTTCATCGACTCAGCTCACTGCGTTGTGGGGCCAGGATGCTCGAGAGTCTACTGCGACATTGCCGAGTCTTCAGTCCTCGGTCGCTTCGAGCTTGGCAAGCGCTTCTCGTAGTGCGTCGGCTTCGTCCTTGCCGACTTGCTCTACGAAGTGCACCAGCGCTGCGGCGCGACTGCCTGCTTCGTCGGCCTGCTGCAGCGCGTCGACCATCAAGCCTGCTACGAGTTCGTCGCGAGTATGCACCGGCGCGTAGCGGTGTGCACGGTCATCACGTCGCTGGACAACCAGGTTCTTCCTCGCCAGGCGTTGTAGCACGGTCATCACTGTGGTGTAAGCGAGCTCACGGCGTGTAGCGAGTGCTTCGTGTACTTGCCGGACCGTTTGTGGTTCATCAGCCGACCACAGTTGTTCCATGATCGCTTTCTCGAGCTCCCCAAGACCTGCCATTCCATAAGCTTACTCAACGACAGCGAGGCGTACTACAAGGTGTCGTAACCATCAAGTGTCTGTTATGTCAATTTTTACGGTTATGTCGTTTTTCGCGGCTATGGATTCCTGTGCTGGCCCGCCTGCTCTACCGCGCACATGTCTGGCACCGATCGGTACGATCATCGGTCTGCCCGACACCGGGTCCTCCAACACCGTGGCATCGAGGTCGAAGACCTCTCGCAGCAATTCGACAGAAACTACCTCGGCCGGGGCGCCGGTGGCGACGACGCGGCCGGCATGCATCACGACCAGATGGTCGCTGTAGCGGATCGCAAGATTCAGATCGTGCAATACCATGACCACGGTGCGGCCCAGATCCGCATGTAACCGGTCGACCAGATCGAGCACATCGATCGAATGCGCTAGATCCAGGTAGGTGGTCGGTTCATCGAGTAGCAGAATATCGGTGCCTTGCGCCAACGCCATGGATATCCAGGCGCGCTGGCGTTGTCCGCCGGACAGCTCATCGAGGGTGCGGTCGGCGAGATCAGCGATTCCTGTATTCGCCAGCGCGGTTGTGACCTCGGATTCGTCCGTCGCCGACCACTGTCGGAACCAGGACTGGTATGGGTGGCGTCCCCGCGAGACGAGGTCGGTGACGGTAAGTCCTTCCGGTGCCACCGGTGACTGCGGGAGCATACCGATGATGCGGGCTACGTCTTTGGTCTTCATTGTCGAAATAGCTTTGCCGTCCAGTAGGACCTGGCCTGCCCGCGGACGCAGCAGGCGACCGAGTGAACGCAGCAGTGTGGACTTCCCGCAGCCATTCGGTCCGATCACCGTAGTGATCACGCCGGGGGCGATATCCAGGCTCAGCTCATCGACGATGCTCCGTTCGCCATAGCCGAGAGTGATGCCATCGGCGATAAGCCGGTGCTGTGATGATGGGTTCGGCTGTCCGGAGGCAGCGCCGGTTGTGGTGTTTGTGTGAAGTGTGGTGTCCGTGATCGTCATGACAGCGTCGTCTTCCGGTTCATACGCATGAGCAGATACAGCAGGAACGGGCCACCGAACATCGCGGTCACGGTGCCGAGGGGTAGATCGACAGGGAAAAGCGTGCGCGCGACGATATCCGCGCCGAGCACCACAATGGCCCCGACCAAGGCCGCGCCGATAAGAGGTTCGCCAGAGGTGCGTAGCAGGCGACGGGCGATCTGCGGCGCAGAGAGGGCCACGAAGCTGATCGGCCCTACGGCAGCGGTGGCTGCTGAGGCGGCGACCACGGCAGTGCCGATCAACACGGCCTGCTGGGTCTGCATTCGTACGCCGAGTGCGCGGGTGGTCTCTGTGCCGAGACGCAGTACAGCGAGTGTGCGTGCAGAGCCGAGTGCGATGAGCGCGACGAGTGCGACGGTGAGTACCACGGGCGCGAGATGCGCGGTGTCGGCCATATTGAGCGATCCGGTCAACCACTGTTGTGCCCGCTGGGCGTCCGATAGGCTGGCGCGGGCGAGTAACCAGCTGATGCCCGCCAGCAAAAGGGCGTTCACGCCGACACCGATCAGCACCAACCGCAGCCCGGTGACGCCATGTCCGCCGGTGGTACTACGGCCCCAGGCGAGTAGATAGATGACCACCGCGGTGAGCAGCCCGCCCGCCAGCGCAGCCAGAGGTGCGGTGACAGCGGTGGCGATCCCGCTGCTCGTACCACCGGCGGTGACCACTACGACCACCGCGCCCAAACTCGCACCGGAGGTGATGCCTAGCATGTCCGGCGCGGCCATCGGGTTGTGCAGGACGGATTGGGTGAGTGCGCCGGCCAGCCCGAGTGCGAGCCCGACCATCAGCGCGGTGAGTGCGCGGGGTAGCCGGGATTCCAGCACAATGAAGCGCTGTGCTCTGGTGCCCCCGCCGGTCAACACATCCAATACGCGTCCGAGCGGCAGGTGCGAGTCGCCGATCGCGATATCGAGACACAGTAGTCCCAGCGTGAGCGCGGTCAGTGCTATGACGATCAGCGCCATCCGCGGCCGCAGCACCACCGACAATGGTCCGGCCCGCAATGCCTGCCGGGTATTCGTGCTCGGGGTGGGCTGTCCGGTTGGTGTAGGACCGGTCGGTATGGAGTCGGTCGGTATGGGGGAGGGAAGGGTCACAGGCTCACCAGCTTCCGGCGGCGCACGACCGCGAGGAAGACCGGGGCACCGAGCGCGGCGAGCATGACCCCGACTTCGAGCTCGCCGGGGCGGACCACCAGACGGCCTGCGATGTCGGCAACCAGAAGTAGTAGCGCGCCGAATAGACCGGAATAGGGGATCAGCCAGCGATAGTCCGGCCCGGTCACGGTCCGCGCGATGTGCGGAACGGTGAGCCCGAGGAAAGCGATCGGCCCTACTGCCGCCGTCGCGGCACCCGCCAGCAGGACGATTGCTGCCAGCCCGAGCGCCCGGCTGCGGCCGATGTGCATGCCGAGTCCACGCGCGACCTCGTCACCGAGGGTGAGCAGATTCAGTCCTGGTGCCGCCAGCACTGCCAGCAGAGTGCCTGCCGCCAGGAAGGGGAGTACCTGCCAGAACACTGTGGCATCGCGACCAGCGACTGTGCCGACCACCCAGAACCGGTAGGTGTCCAATGCTGATGTGTCGAGGAGTACCACAGTGTTGGTCAGTGCTTGTAAGAACGCAGTCACCGCCGCTCCAGCGAGCACCAGAGTGAGCGGGCTCGCCGCGCCGCCGCCGGTGACCGAGATTCCGAACACCACTAGCCCGGCGAGCAATGCTCCGGCGAACGCGAACCAGATGTACTGCCCCGGTGCGGTGAAGGAGAACAGGTACACGCTCAGTGCCGCGAGGAAGGCTGCGCCCGCGTTGAGGCCGAGTAGTCCGGCGTCGGCGAGCGGATTTCGGGTATAGCCCTGGATGAGCGCGCCCGCGATGCCCAGCGCTGCCCCACAGACCAGCGCGAGTGCGGTGCGAGGGAAGCGCAGGCCGCGCACGATCTGTTCCTCGGTCGAGCCGGCCGCGCAGGTGAACGGTCCGCCGGAACAAGTGAGTGCGTGGTGCACCGTGTCATACACGGTTCCTGGCGCGAGAGAGCGCGCGCCGATCGCGATACCGGCCACCACGGCGAGCAACAGCAGGATAGTCGCGGCGAGGAGTCCGGAAAGACGGCGACGCCGCACGGTGGCGGGGGAAGTCACGACGACAGACGACTCCTGGTTCGACAGTACAGTTGAGACTGGTAAGCCTAACCTATCTTGCGCTGCCGGTAGTGCCTAGCTGGATGTCCGGCGCGCGTACGGGATAGGGATGTGCCGGTTGTTTAATTAGGTAAGCCTGGCCTATAGTTGTGGTGGTGTGCGGATCGTAGGAGCGTCCCGAGGGCTGCGGTGACCCCCGATTCCGTGCCGCGACGGGCCCTGCCTCCGGGCGGGGTCCGTCGCTCTGTGTTCTGTATTCTGCTTCGGGATTCTGCCGTCCCCGCAGTAGGTGCTTGTTCGTCTTGTGCGACAGTGAATGTATGACACAGCAGGAGACTCGGCAGGTCGGCTCGCTGGCGGGTATTACTCCCGAACAGATGAACGCTTACAGCGAGGGCACTTTCACCGATCTGATCGGCTTGCGCTACACCGAGCTCGCCCCGGACCGGGTGTGTGGCGAGTGGATCGTCAAGCCGCATCTCTACCAGCCGGCCGGCATTCAGAACGGCGGTGTGTACTGCACTATCATCGAAACACTCGCCAGCATCGGGGCGGGAATCTGGTTCGGTGACCAGGGCACGGTGGTCGGGGTCAACAACAACACCGATTTCTTGCGCGCGGTCCGCGAAGGCACCCTGTTCGGCGTGGCGACGCCGGTGCATCGTGGCAGGCTCCAGCAGTTGTGGCAGGTGCTCGTCACCGATGAGCAGGAGCGTATGGTTGCCCGAGGTCAGGTGCGATTGCAGAACCTGCCGCATCGCTCCTGATCGGCTCATGCGGCAGCGCCGGAACGAGCGTGCCAGAATGTTCACCACCCAGTCACTGCGACCCGGTGAGGAGCCCGGATGCGACTGTCGCCGCACGAGCAGGAGCGCCTATTGCTCAGCTACGCCGCCGAATTGGCCCGGCGCAGGCAGGCGCGCGGGCTGAAGCTGAACCATCCGGAAGCGGTCGCGTTGGTCACCGATCATGTGCTGGAAGGTGCGCGGGACGGCCGTACCGTCGCCGAACTGATGTCTTCGGGGCGAACGGTTCTCACTCGTGCCGACGTGCTGGAGGGTGTGCCCGAGATGATTCACGACGTCCAGGTCGAAGCGACTTTTCCGGACGGCACCAAACTCGTCACTGTGCACCACCCGATCGGCTAGGAGGATCATGTGATTCCGGGTGAGTACCTGTGCGCCGAGGGGGTGATCGAGCTGAACGCCGGGGCCGATCGAATCGAACTCGATGTGCTGAACACCGGTGACCGGCCGGTGCAGGTCGGCAGCCACGTGCATTTCCCGCAAGCCAACACCGCGCTGCGATTCGACCGCGCGGCCGCGCACGGCCGCCGCCTCGACATCCCGGCGGGCACTGCGGTGCGGTTCGAACCAGGTCTCGCGCAGCGGATTCCGCTGATCCCACTGGGGGGTTCTCGGAAAGTGTACGGTATCAGCCGAACTCCCCCCGGACAGCTGGACGGCACGGCGTGAGCGGTCAGCCCCGGAGGTGGCAGCGCAGCGTAGCCACGCAGGTCCGCGTTCATAGTGGAAACGTTCGTGGTGGAAACGTTCGTGGTGGAAAGGAAACAGCGTGAGCGAACTGAGCCGTGCTCGCTACGCCGAATTGTTCGGGCCGACTACAGGGGACCGCATCCGCCTCGCCGACACCGATCTGCTGATCGAGATCACCGAGGACCGCAGTGGTGGGCCGGGCCGGGCCGGTGACGAGGCCGTGTTCGGCGGTGGCAAGGTGCTGCGCGAGTCCATGGGCCAGTCCCGCGCGACGCGCGCCGAGGGGGCTCCGGACACCGTGATCACCGGTGTGGTGGTCATTGATCATTGGGGAATCATCAAGGCGGACCTCGGTATTCGTGATGGACGGATCAGCGCGCTCGGGAAAGCGGGGAATCCGGACACCATGAGCGGGGTGCACCCGGACCTGGTCGTCGGTCCATCCACCGAGATCATCGCGGGCAACGGCCGTATTCTCACCGCGGGCGCGATCGACTGTCACGTGCATTTCATCTGCCCGCAGTTGATGGACGAAGCGCTCGGCAGCGGCATCACGACAATGATCGGCGGCGGTACCGGTCCGGCCGAGGGCAGCAAGGCGACCACGGTGACGCCAGGCGCCTGGCATCTGGCGCGCATGCTGGAGGCCACCGACGGTTGGCCGATGAACATCGTGCTGCTCGGCAAGGGCAATACCGTCAGTGCTGATGCGATGTGGGAGCAATTGCGCGGCGGTGCATCGGGTTTCAAGCTGCATGAGGACTGGGGTTCGACTCCTGCCGCGATCGACGCCTGCCTCACTGTGGCCGATGCCGCGGGGGTGCAGGTGGCATTGCACTCGGATACGTTGAACGAGGTCGGTTTCGTCGAGGACACCCTCGCCGCGATCGCGGGCCGTGGCATCCACGCCTATCACACCGAGGGCGCGGGCGGCGGGCACGCACCGGACATCATCACCGTCGCCGCTTATGCCAATGTGCTGCCGAGCTCGACCAATCCGACCCGCCCGCACACGATCAATACTCTGGACGAGCACTTGGACATGCTCATGGTGTGCCACCACCTGAGCGCCTCGATTCCGGAAGATCTTGCATTCGCCGAGAGTCGTATCCGCCCGTCCACCATCGCGGCGGAGGATCTGCTGCACGATCTGGGCGCCATCTCGATGATCGGCAGCGACTCGCAGGCCATGGGTCGCATCGGAGAGGTCGTGCTGCGGACCTGGCAGACCGCGCACGTGATGAAGCGCCGCCGCGGTGCCCTGTTCGGCGACGGGGCCGCGGACAATGCCCGCGTTCAGCGCTATATCTCGAAATACACCATTTGCCCGGCCATCGCGCACGGTCTCGATCACGAGATCGGCTCGGTCGAGGTGGGCAAGCTCGCCGATCTGGTGCTGTGGGAGCCCGCATTCTTCGGTGTCCGTCCGCACGCTGTGCTCAAGGGCGGCGCGATCGCCTGGGCCGCGATGGGCGATGCCAATGCCTCCATCCCGACCCCGCAGCCGGTGCTGCCGCGTCCGATGTTCGGCGCGGCCCCGGTCAGTGCCGCGGCCACCTCACTGCATTTTGTCTCCGAGCAGGCGATCGAGGACGGGCTCGCCGACCGACTGCGGGTTACGCGCACGCTGGTGCCGGTCCGCAATGTCCGGCGGGTGGGGAAGGCGGATATGCCGCACAACGATGCCATGCCGCGTATCGAGGTCGATCCGGATACTTTCACCGTCCGCATAGATGGTGAGGTCTGGCGCGAACAGCCCGCCACCGAATTACCGATGGCTCAGCGGTATTTCCTGTTCTGACCGTCGGACCAGTCCAGTGGTCAGAAGTAACCAGGAGGAACCGAACCGCGCCCGCCAAGGGGTATCAAGAATTGGTGCCGATCGACAGCTTTCGGTTTCGACGCGCTCATTGTCCGTAAACGTGTCGGCGGTGTGGGCAGCCGGTAAGCAGTTATATTCCGCCCTTGTCGTGTAGACCGATATCGAGGACATCTTCGATTTCATCTGCCGATGATGAAGTTTCGGTCAGGCGGAGGAGTGAGTCCGTGAGTTCCGGCGTGTCATCGAGTATGCCGCTCAGAAATGGCATCGTATTGTCGTGTTCGGCTGTCACGGCGACCAGGGCGAAAGCAGCCGAGAAATTCTCTTGGGCAACTACTCCTCTTGTGACAGGCAGAGTCGGGAGCTGAGGGTAATCCATGAAGGGCATCAAAGGAAGTGAGCATTGGCACTGTCCACACGTGAGATTCAGTTTGGTGTCGTTATCGGATAAATCGACCGAACGGGAGGAAATTCCCTGTCGCAAGACCGAGCCACATAGAGGAATCCTCCACACTTTATGGGATTGACAATAATTGCTCTCGCTAGCTAAAGTTCGATATTTATGAACGATACGGAAAATCAAGCACGACATAATCGAGCACGACATCTCGAGGAGGTCCGTATCTTAGCTCCCTTCGCTGGTCCTAGTGGACTGGATGCCTCGAAATATTTTCCGGGTTTCAAGTCCATCGGAATAGAGTTGGACCACAATGTGTGCGAGACCCGTTATGCAGCAGGATTGTTGACCAACGCTGATGTACGTGCCATGTGCACGACGTGAATCGTCCCGGTGAGTCCGGAGGCTTTGGTCTACCCTGGGTTTCTCGGAGTCGGTGATGTTCCCCGAGTTCTGTAGAGTCGGGATACTGGATTTCAGGCCACGGGTTGGATAGATGACTGTACCATCTCGTACTCGATCGGAGATCGCATGCCGAGGGCCGAGCGGCGTCGTTGTCGGTTGTGGAAGATCTCGAGGTATTCGAAGTTCGCGTTCGCCAGCCCGATCCGGGTTCGTCGATGTTTCCGGTTGAGTAGCTCGGTTTGCGTTCTGCCCCAGAATGTTCCGATGACGGCGTTGATGCTCCTATAGTTGTCAGGTGGGTGTTTCTGCGGGCTGGCGGGTGTGTCGTAGTGGTCGCGTCAGTGCCCAGATTTCGCAAGCGAGTAGGCGTTTGAGGCAGCGGATGATCTCGGGTTTCGTCTTGCCTTCGGTGGTGTGGCGGGTGACGTAGGCTTTGGTCGGTTCGTGATGCTGCATGCGGACGATGACGGTGCGGTAGTGGACCGAGCCCCGGGGTCCCGTCAGAACGATCTCATCGTATGCCTCGGCTGCGACGGCATAGCGGGAAAGACACTTGATATTGTCTCGGAGAAACCCAGAAAATTCTGGAACGGACTGGCCAGGATGTGGGATGCCTCGTTCATCGGCAATCAATCTTCACCATGATCCGAGGATATCGCGGATAGCCTGTCTGACATCGACAACAGTGGCATTGAAAGGCATACCGGAAGCGGTCCGCCCGATGTTCTCTCCTGAGTATCGGAGGTGGAAGTAAGAAATTCCGCGCATTCTTCGTACAATATGGGCAATGCATTCAGATTACGCACCATCGAGTCGATACAAGTACTGCAGATGGTGGCGCTATTCCCAACTACCCCTCGGTCGAGTCCATCAGCTACTTGTACTCACCCGAGAGGTTGGGGGCCGCGGCTGGCTGGTGGATGTCCGTCGAGTGCGGTGTGACCGCGGTGGTGATTGTAGGTGCGCAGCCAGTCGGTGAACGGAGCACGGCGCTCGGCCTCGGATCAGTAGGGTGGGCTAGGCCCATTCGTCGAGCAAGGTTCGGTTGAACCGCTCGATCTTGCCTTTGGTTTGCGGCCGGTAAGGGCGAGTGCGTTTGTGGGTGATGGCATGGCCGGCAATGAGGCGTTTACCGGTCTATTTCGACCACCCGCATGCGCAGCCGAGGATTCTCCTCGGGCATCTCAGTTGTAGAACGACCGTCCCTGCTCGTCTCGGTC
>NZ_JBWSOR010000052.1:0-16079 GCF_056629435.1 Nocardia sp. TBRC8007
TTTATTTTGGGGAAGATCCATGAAAGTCCTTCGTAAGAAGGTTTCATTCGTCATTGCTGCTTCAGCGGCCATCGCGGGTTCGCTTGCACTCGCGGCGCCGAGTGCCAACGCATATCCCACCAAGACGGAATGCAATCGGCAGACTATGAACTGGAAGACTCACGACGGCCCCCATGGCGAAAATCGAGAATGGGTGTGCACCTACAACGAGCAAAAGGCTGGCACTGGCAGCCCACATAGGGTGGTCGAGTTCATGCCGTACCCGACGAGCCACCGATATATCGGCACCATCCACCAGGCATGTAGACACTGACACATCCCACGCTCTACAGCCCACCTGACCGGGCTCCACGTCGCCTGTTGTCATGATGCTGGGCTGCAAGAACAGGTGATGAACGCCAGGTCTGACGTATAGAGGGCACGGGCGACGCAAGGGCGATGATATTCTTCGGAATTTTTGTCGTACTTGATGTTTCGCTCGTGCCCGTCATTATCAAGAGCTGTGTCGTAGCTACTCGGCAGGCGGAACCGTTGCGGTGATCATCCCGACCCCGCAAGGACATGTTGTTCGTTGCCTTGTGACGCACTTTTGCCAGGTAAAGTCATGCGAATCAGTGCGCCACCGCGATCGGATGTCTCGATCGAAAGCGTGCCGCCGTGTTTTGTGACCACTTGTTCGACAATAGCGAGTCCTAGACCAGATCCGGGCATCGACCGAGCGGATGCTGTTCGGTAGAACCGCTCGGTTACCAATTCCCGCTCGGTGGGTGGGATTCCCGGTCCTTGGTCGTCAACGATTAATTCGATCAGGTTGGAGCTGTTTTCGCGCATTGTTACGCGAACCTCACCTCTTTCTGGGCTCCACTTCGCGGCGTTGTCGAGCACGTTGAGGATCGCACGCTCGAGCCCGGCGTCGTGCCCGTACAGCAACCACGGGCGCAACTCTGCTACGAATGTGATTCCGGGACGGCGTCGCCGCACGCGGTCCAGCGCCTGTGCAGTCACCTCACTGACATCGACCTGCTCGTAGGTGATTTCGGTCGCGTCCTCGCGCGCCAGCTCTACGAGATCGGTGACCAGTGTGGACATCTCCTCGATCTGTGCGAGCACGTCCGAGCGGAGCTCGGCCATGTCATGCTCGGGGATCGGGGGCGCGCCAGGGCGTGACGAGGCGATCACCAGTTCCATGTTGGTGCGCAGCGACGTCAGAGGGGTGCGCAGTTCATGACTCGCATCGACAACCAATCGGCGTTGCTGGTCGCGCGATTCCGCGAGTGCTCGGAGCATAATGTTGAAGCTGTTGGTCAGCTTGGCGAGCTCGTCGTCTCCTGTGACGGGAATCGGTGTCAGATCGTTGGTGCGTGCGATTCGTTCGGTTGCCGCGGTCAACCGTGCGACGGGTCGCAGCCCCGTCGCACCCACAGCGGCTCCCGCCGCAGCAGCCAAAACGACACCGGCACCACCGACAGCGAACAACAACCAGGCCAACCGATTGAGCACGTTTTGCGTCGGTTTCAAAGGTCGCCAGATAACGAGCGTTGCGCCAGTCTTCATTCGCTGTGCCAGTACCCGCTGGTCACCGACCGTTCTCAACGAGAATTCGCTCTGACCGCTGGCCACCGCCTGTTCTGCTGTACCGATCGGTACGTCCCCCCATGGCAACGCCACCCACTGCTCCGCGTCCGGGTATCTCAACGCGAGGGAAACGTCGCTGGAGTACATGCTCCCCAGAGTGAAAACGTATCGCAGGTCGACGGAATCGAGTCCGGTAACGATCATTCCGTTGGCTCGCTGCTGCAACTGTCTGTCCACCTCGGCGTAGAGGGCACGCGCAATCATCGCGTAGGCAGCAATGGAGGTCAGCGCAACAGCCACCACCACGACTGACGCGGCCAGCAACGTGACCCGCCAGCGCAGCGAGACCGGACTGCTGACCCCGTTCGACTGATCTATCTCCCGCGTTATCACTTGCCGCTGTGACGCGGCGACTGCCGTTTGGGACGAACCAACCTCCGCCATAGCTGATGTGTTCCTGTCTCGCCATTTCCGTACTGCACTATCAATGACGCGCATGGCACGACCCCAACACCCCTGATACGAACACACAGACTTGTAGGTTAATGGCCGTGAGCATGACCACAGCGGCTGAGAGATAACTGTGAGGCACACCGGGCGAGTCGGGGACTGTCTGAACTTCGGCTCTGCTGCACTTCCAGTGGCAGGCGTTGAGTTTCAGTGAGCAGTCCCCGATAACGAGTCCACCCGGGATCAGAGCCAGGTGATGTCGTTCCGTGTGCCCGCGTAGAACAGTGTCACGTCACCGTCTGTAGGCTTCCAGTCCGGGAAGTACTGCCGTCGCAGCTTCCGGACCGGGGTCTTCGGGTGACGTTTCACCGTCCAGTTGAATACCCGCCGCCAAGTGTAGGCGGTGAGATAGGCGAACGTGGTTTTGGATGCCGCATGCCGGAAATACGTGCACCAGCCCCGGATCATGGGATTGAGCGTGCGCAGCAGTTTGGCCAGGTTCCTGGCGCTGTTCCTGCGAGTGGTTTCGCGGACCTTCCCGACGATCGAGGCCAGGGCCTTCTTCGACGGGAACGTGTAGACGAACCGCTTGTCCGGAGTTCCCTTCTTACGGGACCGCTGGATGCGGAACCCCAGGAAGTCGAACCCGTCATCGATGTGCGCGACCCGCGTCTTGGCCTGCGACAGACGCAGTCCGAGCGGGCCGAGCACTCCCGCCACTTCCTCTCGCAGAGCTTCGGTCTGCGTTTCGGTGCCGCTTACGAAGACGACGAAGTCGCCGGCATAGCGGACCAACCGGCAGATCGGAACGCCTTTGCGGGCGGCGGTGTGACGCTGCTTGTGGCTCATCGTGTTCCAGCGGCGCTCGAAATGCTCGTCGAGCGCACTGAGTGCGATGTTGGCCAGCAGCGGGGAGATTACGCCCCCAACGCAGTTGGCAATGTTCGCCCTCCGTGTCGGTGCTGCCGGTCGCCGCTGCGGTATCGCTGGTGCGTTCGCGGATGGGAATGCGGTGGCGGATGGTGATCTTTTCTGGTCCGATGAGGACGTCTTTGACCAGCAGTTTCAGCATTCGGCGGCGTTCGGCGGTGGTGGCCGTTTCGGCGCCGGTGTTCAGTTGGCTGAGGAAGCCTTGCAGGTCGGCGGCGAGGGCGAGGTAGGCGTCGCGGTCGGCGAGCTGGGCATCGAGGGCCTCGATCTGGTTGCGCAGGTTCGTTTCGCGGGCCCGAAGATCGGGCATGCGGGCGCGTAACTCGTCGATGTTGATCAACTGCTCGCCGAACGCTTCGATCATCGCCGCGATCCCGGAGCGCGCTTTCGTGAGCGCTGCCTCAAGCTTTTTACGTTGTGCAACAACAGGATCAGATGTTTTTGCGGTCTGCAGGCGTTTGTCGATCTCGTCGCGGATCAGCCGCGGGTCGGCCAACAGGGCGGTGATGTGATCCCAGACGACGGTGTCGAGGTAGTCCGCGCGCACGGGCTTGTTGTCACAGACCCGCCCGCCTTCGTAGCGGTAGTCGTCCGATCCCAGGCACCGGTAGTAGTAGATCTTCTTGTTCGTGGTGCGAGTCGACGTGCGATAGTAGCCGTAACCACACGCAGCGCAGACCGAAAGCCCTTGCAGCAGAGACGGATCGACACTTCCCCGGCCCAAGGACCGCTTGTTGTCGGCCAGCCGCGCAGCTACCCGGTCGAAGGTTTCGGCGGTCACGATCGCCGGGACCGGGATCTCGATCCACTCCTCACGCGGGCGGTCCACCGTTTTCGACGGCTTGGGCACCGATCGGCCCTGCAACCGGGCGATGCGGTTCAGCGCTGCCGATTCGTGCACGACCATGGTCTTGCCGAACACCGCGCGACCGGCATAGGCGGGGTTGCGTAGCATCGCCCAGATCACCGACCGGTCCCAGCGGGTCTTTCCGGTGCGCGTCAGGGTGCCCGAGCCGGTGAGCCAGCGGGCCAGATCCGCGATCGAGGCGCCGTCGTCGGCGTAGCGGCGAAACATCTCCGCGACCAGGACGGCCTCGTGCTCGACGATCTCGTAAACCGCACCGGAATGGTCGGTGCGGCGCAGGTAGCGGTAGCCGAACGGTGCACCACCGAGCACGTTCACCGACCCGCTGCGGGCTCGGTGAGTCTTGCCGCGCCGATACCGCTCCAGGATCTGAGCCTTCTCGTACTCGGCGAACATGCCCTGGAACTGCACCAGCAACTGATCCTCCGGTGAATCACCATGCGGACCGTTGACGAACTCGACTTTCGTTCCCGCCCTGGTGAATTCCTCGAACAGCAGCGCCTGCAAGGCGAACTTGCGGGCCAGCCGGTCCGGCGAATAGCACAAGACCATATCCACCCCGACCCCGGCGACCAGATCCCGCAGCCGCTCGAGCGCCGGCCGGACCAGCGTGGCGCCGGAATGCCCGTCATCGGCGAATACCCACTGCTCAGGCACCTCGAGCCCGAGAGTTTCAGCGTGCGCGTTGCAGTGCCGCGATCTGGGATGCGATCGTCTCGTTCTTCTTCTGCCGGGCCGAGGACACCCGGGCGTAAATCACCGCGCTCGTCATGTGACGAGGATCCTTCCTGAGCTCGCCCGATGCGGGCCCGTCGCTGCGGAACCAAAATCTCATAGGCCACCGACAGATCCGTGGCCGCGTGCCGGTCGAAAACGAACTCCGTCTCGACCTGCCGCCGGATCACCGGCCGACCGACCGCCGACCGGACGCCAGATACTCGGCCAACGCCGACGCCACCACAGCGGAGACCGCCCCGCCCGACGCCCGAGCCTGTTCACGGGCGCGATCTGCCAGTGCAGCAGGCACTTTGATCGTGACCACGACGACCGGCTCCGGCACCGCAACCTCACCACCGTCAGCGCGGGCCAGGTAACGGCGGGCCTGCCGCGGCGAACACCCGAACCGGGCCACCAGCACTCCCGCTGCATCGGCAACCGGCACGCCAGCACGGGCAAGCTCCACTGCCGCATTGACACGCCGAGCAAATTCAGCAGTGCTGCAACGATTCCCAGCCACGTCACAACTGTAATACCAAACATGTCACACCGCCCCGGAAATCCGGCGAGGGCGTTCCAACCGGCGGTAGCTCAGCGTGACATCGAAGCAGAAGTTGCCAACTGCGTTGGGGGCGTAAGGATCCCACCTTGCGGGGCGCCGGTGTCGTTGGCAGCCAGCCGCCCCAACTCGGTCATGACGCCCGATTTGAGGAAAGCTTTCACCAGCGTGAGGACTTTCTTGTCTCCGATCCTTCGACGCACCCGATCCATCATGACGGTGTAGTCGATGGCATCGAAACACGCCTCGATGTCGGCCTCCAGCACCTGCTCGTAACCGCGAGAGGTGAACTGATGGATCTCGGCGATCGCGTCCCACGCCCGTCTGTGCGGCCGAAACCCGTAGGAACACGGGCGGAAATCGGCCTCGAAGATCGGTCCGAACACCAGCTTGAGCGCGGCTTGCACCACGCGGTCCCGGACGGTCGGGACACCCAGCCGGCGCAACTTGCCGCCAGCTTTCGGGATCATCGGCTCCCGCACCGGAAGCGGCGCGAACACCCCCGACAGCAGAACCCGGCGTACCCTGGCCAAGAACTCCGGAACCCCGACTGTCTGCTCGATATAGAAGACCGTACGGCCATCCACCCCAGAGGTTTTCGTGCCGCGATTGTCCCGCACCCGTATCCACGCCGCAGCGAGGAACGCCGGGTCGGCGACCAGGTTGAACAAATCACAGAAACGGCGGTCCGGGTCGTGGCCCGCCCACCTGTGCAGTTTCGTCTGGATCTCCCGTACCCGCCCGACCAACCTTGGCTGCTCGACCGGAGCGACGGTATTCACCATCGCGTCTTCAGGCATTCCAGTCCTCTCCTGTATGACTCGCTGCCGCCCTTACCCCTGTGCCGGGCTTTCCCCGACTCCAAGTGCTACGGCGGCTCCGCCCCTGCCCGTCCCCGTCGGTGGTCCGATGCACCTGACCGGCGACCGCTCTGGTTCGGCGGATGTGGTCGACACCGGGCAGGTTCCCGTGTTCACTGATGATCGATCGGCAGGGCCGGTGCCCAACTATGCCCCTGCGGCCATCCACGGGTACGCTGCAGACCTTCCCCGTGGCCTCCCGAACCTGCGGATACATCACGTTCGGAAGTCGCCCACCACCACATGGATTCAACGGCGGGCACTCTGCCGCTTCCCGGCCCATATCCGCCAGGTTGGAGCCGGTTGAACACTGAAGGGGCTTTCTCGCTGGTTCCTCGGTGATCAAGGAATACCTGTCCTACCGGACATTCAGCTGCCTGCTGCCGACAGAGGTGGCCGGTCGGCTCAGCGACCTGCCATTCCTGTTCGTCATCCGCGACCGTGTCCACACCTGTATCCGCCGCACATCCAGCGTGTGGGCCGACACGACGGTGTATCACACGCTGTCCGGACAGATCGTGGTGTTCGGCGACTGGGACGACAGACAGCGGCGCTACCGCCTCACCCGCAGCGGTCTCCAGCCCTGCACCCAGCGCATGCTGCTGTGGGCAACACTCCACGCCACGCCCCTCCTCGGACCTCTGCGCGCTCAGCTGCTCACCGCGATCCGGCACGACCACCACGTCACCGGCACACGCGACGCTGGAGGGGCGCTACCCCGAGCGCCCCGTCCTGATCGTAGGCGACCGAGACGGTTTTGCCTCTCTCGCGAGACGTGGGAGCAGTAGGTAATAGAGGATACCTATGGGATACAACGTGTTTCGCACACGAAGCGCGGAAGCAATAGATAGTGGGAGGATATCTATGAGAAACAACGCTATTCGGACAGCCACCATGGTCGTCTCCGTTAGCGCCGCATTGCTCACAGGGCAGACACTCACCACCGCACCGGTCGCGCAGGCGACCAGCGGTGCCTGCGCCTTCGCCTTCAACAGGGAGCCTTACCTGCTGCACGAGGCCGTCGTCGTAGGCGGGACGGTGGAATGCAACCCCGCCCCTTTCCAGTTCTATCTCAAGTTGCAGCTGTGGCACCGGTCGGGCTCCAGCAACCCGAGGCCGAAGGGGGAAGAAGCTGTCGTCACACAGATTCCCAGCCCGCACCTCCACGTCGCCACGATGGCGCTGGACTGTGTGCCTGGCGTATGGCAGGGCACGATCCTCATGCGGGCCACATGGGACACCGGGACCGACGAGGGCCGCAAGGAGACGATACCCACCTTCATCCAGTGTTAGGTTGGACCGAATGAAGGTGCTCCATGGCGACATCAATACCGGGCCGGCCACGTGGTCGACCCGGTGGTTCTGGCTGCGCCGAAACCTGTACTACCGGGCTCGTCGCGTCGCCCGCGAGCCTGGCTACACCGGCGCGCACCAGTGGAACCCTCGCCGCGAGTACGGTGGCTGGACCATCCGCCCGGCCAGTGGGTGGCGGCGGTTCCGCTGGATAACCCCACCACTGCACTACACACGCACTATCCCCGCCGACGATATGTACGCGGTCGGCAGTTGGATGCTGGAGAAGCTGGAGAAGTAGGTTCGGCAATCCCGGATACGGTGGCCCCACCTGGTCCGCTTTCCAGATGGGGCCGCTGCGGGGTGGCTACCCTATCCGGCTCGCGCTCGCCATCGGAGATCAGTCGGGCGGATCCCCGACGGTGGCGGCTGGCGCGTCCGCGGCAAGGGGTCAGCGCAGGCCAAAGCAGTCGAGCACGGCAAGACCGCGGGCAAGAAGGGCGGCTACATCTACCTGCACTCGGCAATCGACGGGTACTCACGCCACGCTCGCACCGAATTCCTACCGAACGAGAAGACCTCCACCGCAGCCGGATTCATGCACCGCGCTCGTGCATTCTTCGCGTCCCACGGCATCGTCCACATCCAGCGGAGACAGCGCGTCAAACGTGTGAATCGGTGCTGCGGCCGCGGCGGTGCTGGCGGCGCAGTACCCCGGCGGTGGTGTCGTCGCGGACGGTGAGCAAGACCAGCCAGCGGTGCAGCGCGCACCACGGACAGCTCAACGCCGGGCCTTTCCCGCAGGACACGTAGATGTAGCTGAGCGCGTGGCGGTTGGTCTTGGTGCCCCGCAGCCGGACCTGTAACAGCCGTTCGGCGTCGAGGGTCAGCGACGGATCACCAGTGGTCAGAGCGGCGGTTTCGCTGCGTCGGCCGAGGATGCTAAAGGTCAGGGTGAGCAGCGCGATGTCGCGGCGCGCGGCGACCTGCTGCACCCAGGTCGTGGCGCCGGTGTGGGCGGTGGCGACCATCGCGGCCACGACCGGCCGGGGCGCGGCGGGCGGCGCGGGTGTGGGCGGCGCGGACTCCGGCCAGCACCGCGCGCACTGGCGGGGCGGTGGTCGGATCCGGGTGGCCGGCGTCACGGTGGGTGGCCGGGGTCGCGTCCGCAGCGTAGCGGGCGGATGCGGCGGCGACCAGATCGGGGTGCGCGGCGTCGGCGAGCGAGCGCAGCCGCGCGGGGGCCCGGCGGCGGGGCGCTCAGGCGTCGGTCTCGGCCCCGGGGCGGTGGCGCGCGGCCCGGAAGGTCGGCTGCGGGACGGGACGGCCGTCGGGCGGGGGCGGCGTCGTGTCGTCACGGTGACGGTCGGCCGGGCGGAACAGGGGCACGGCGGGCGGGTGCGGGTGGTCGGGCACGGGCGGTCCTTTGCGGGGAATAGGTGGCGGAGCGGTGGTTCCGACCAGCGTAGCGGGAGTCACCGACGCCACTGCCCAAGGAATCGACGCGCACTCGGCGCCGTCGCGCTGTTCTGTCGGGTGCGACCTACCCGGCCCGCTCGTCGCGCTCAACGTGCTCTGCTCCAATCTAGTCCGTCCTGCGCTCGCCACCTTCCCTGCAGGGCGCTGGCGGCACCGTTCGGTCCGGATCGCGCGGGATCCGGCCGGGTCGACCGGGAAATCGGGCGCAAGCCGGGGGTCGCGGGGCGAGGTCCGATAATCCGCCTTATCGGACCTCCGCCTGACACCCGGTCGCGGACTGGGCACCCCTTGGTGGGATGCGTCATGTCGATGTCGGTCGGCGCTCCGGAGTTTCGTCCTCAGTGTCGGTGGCGTTCGTCATCGGAGGTCGGTAACTGGCTGGTCACGGGCCTATTTCGGTGTGGCGGGGCACGACTCGACGTATGCTACGCATCTCTCGGTGAGATGTCAGTGGTGACGCGTCACCACTGACAGATCGAGATTGTGGCGGTGCGCAGCACACGATAGGGGCGGCAGGCGGCCGGTGGGGTCGCTGGCGGATCCGGAGCGCGAGGAAGGCCACGGCATGGTTGCCTCGCCGCGGCCTTCTGCCTGGTTGCGTGTGGTGCTTACGAACACCGCGCCGACATCCACCAAGCCCTACTCAACATCGCCTGCTCAGTCATCTGCCTCTGCAAACTCATTCTGAACTGAGTGCTCAGTCGCGTTCGTCACCGGTCGAACCGGGTCTCCACCAGGGCCGTCGCGATGGTCGTCAGCGAACCGCCGTCCTCGATGTTGCGCGCCGCGCCGAGAAACCGCTTCGGCGGGTACAGAGATGTCGAGTCGACACCGCCGGAGAGGATGAGCCCCGAGGCGGGCGATGCGTTGTTATAGGCACGCCCGAGTCGAGTGATCGAAACCAGCAGCACCACGACGTCGTTGCCGTAATCGACCAAACGCTTGGTCCGCTCGATATCGGGGTCGGCGTTGAGTGTGGTGGCCTGACTGGTTCCCAGCACGGCCCCCAGGACGGTGTAATCGTAGTCTGTGGTAGTCTCAGATGTGGCGATTAGGTATTACTGGGGCTTGGCGCATCTACTTGCCCTGTCCGGGATCGACATCAACGACATATACGACATGCTCAGTGCGCTGCTAGCTGGCGAACGACCGATGTGGCTCATTCCCGCCACCGATGACGCGACCGGAATCAAGGCATCAGTGCTGATGGGACGCACCGACGACGGCCGGGCCCTAGTGGTACTGGCCCGCGTCGACGGTCGGGACCTGTATGTGATCAATGCGTTCGAGCCGACCCCGGAACTGATCGCCAACTTCGAGAAATGGGAGGCAACCGATGACTGACCAGTTCGACAGCATGACCCCCGCCGAGGTCGCGGCCCTCACCAAGCGCCTGAATGTGCACACTGATCAGGCTGAAACCCTGGCGCCGCCGGTCATCCCTGGTGTGGACACCGGAGCCGACGTCGTCCCCCGGTCGGTGAAACTGCCCGCCGCGCTGGACCGTCGATGCAAGGCCCGCGCCACTGACCTGGGTATGACCATGTCCGCCTACATCCGCTCACTGATCGAGCGCGACCTGGACGGGCAGACCACCGCCCGGCCACTGACCACAGCAGACCTGCCACTGATCGCCGAGTTCATCCGCCACACCGCCGCATAAGAACTCCCAACAGAGGGCGGCACATGGCGAGCAGCACGCTGGCCTTGACATCCATACGAGGTGCGCCGGCTCGCTCCTGTAGGTTGTGGCGAGCCGCTCAATCCGAGGCTACGGTCGGTCTCCTCGGCAAGTCGGGTAGGGATCGGCGCGAGGCGAGAAGTTCGCGCACAATGAGGGCATGACTGATATCGCCGATTTAGCCGCCTTCGCGCGGTCGCGATTCGGCAGGTCCGGGATTCATGCGCGGGTGCGTAACGGCCGCGAAGTGCACGGGGTGGCGATGACCCGCTGGTTCGGTGAGGAGATAGTGCCAGAGTTGTTGTTTCACAACGGTGTTGCAGGCTGGATACCGATTGCGTCGGCTCCCACCCTTGATCCGGTGACGTGCTCGAGGTGCACTCTCAAGATTAGAGGCCGGTGACCTAGCCGCGGTACAGCTAGCGCTGTTTGACTGACCGGACACTTCATGGTTGGTCTGGATACGATCCTTTTCATGAGCTATCCGCAACACCAGCAGCCGCCGATGGGTTATCCGCAACAGTGAACCGTCCCGGCTTTCCTGCCGGCTTGGGCCGTCCCGAGTTTGAGTCCGCTGGGTTATGAGGATTCCTCGTCTCTTGATGGAAGGATCCCTGCCCGTGCCCATGATGTATTCGCCACAGTTCCGTGAGCGCGCAGTCGCGTTGATCGTCGATGAAGGTCGGTCCGTGGCCGAGGTTGCCCGCGATCTGGAAGTTACCGAACCCACGTTGTATCGCTGGAAGCAGCAAGCCCTCATCGACCGCGGTCAGGCGCCGGGTACGTCCTCGGTCGAGTCGGTGCAATTACGGGAGGCGTTGAAGCGCATCAAGGACCTCGAAGAAGAGCTGCGTGCGACGCGGCTGGCGGCCGAGATCCTCGACGACGCCGACCTCCGCCCAAAAGGCGGTTCCCGGTTGTCGCGGCCTTGACCGGGCAAGGAATCAGCATCCGCACCGCCTGCCGAGTGTTGGGGGGTGTCCGAACGCGGATATCGTCACCACCGCAACCGTCCGCCCTGTGAACGCAGACTTCGCCACGCGATGATCGCCGAAACCATCAAGACGATCCACGCGGCCTCGCGCAGTTGCTACGGCGTCCGCCGCATCCATGCTGAGTTGACCATCGGGATGGGCATCGAAATCGGGTCCGGTCAGGTGCACTCGATCATGAAAAATATTGGTATCAACGGCCTTTCTGGAACGCGGAAGCGTTACATCAGCAAGGAGGACAGGGTCACGCACGAGGATCTCGTCAAACGAGACTTCACCGCCGAGCGGGAGAACCAGCTCTGGTGTACCGACGTCACCGAGCATCCCACCCGAGAAGGAAAGGTGTATTGCTGCGCGGTGATCGATGTCTACTCCCGGCGCATCGTCGGTTGGGCGATCGACTCACGGCAGACCGCATCGTTGGTGCTCAATGCGCTCGACATGGCCATCGCGGCCCGCTCGCCGGATCGGACGGTGATTCATAGCGATCACAGCACTCAATTCACCTCTTGGGCCTTCAGTCGCCGTATCGCCGAGGCCGGTCTCGTTGGTTCGATGGGCACCATCGGTGATGGGTACGACAATGCGTTGATCGAATCTTTCTGGAGTCGAATGCAACTCGAACTTCTCAATCGAAAACAATGGAAAACTCGCGCTGAACTTGCCAACGCCATCTTCGACTACATCGAGATCTTCCACAACCGTCAACGTCGGCACTCCGGCCTCGGCTGGCTCACACCGTCCGAGTTCGAGAAGGCGAACCGGCGTCTACAATCTATCTCCTGATTCTCATACCCCAGCGGACCAGGACTGAGGACGGCCCAGCTTCATGGTTGAGTCATCACCGGCTGGGATGGCTGTAGTCGAGCGTAGTAGGCGGCCTCGTATTCCTCGGGTGAGGCGTGTCCGAGCAGGCTGTGCATAAGAAAGCCCTCCTCGTCAACGCGAAGCACCCCCGTTATCCAGGGCAAGCGAGGGGTGAGGGGGCGATGCCGGGTCGTAGTGTGTGCCACCCCCGGATTCTGTCTGAATCCGAGCCTCGGACAGGTGCCCACGTCGACAGTGACAGCCGGATAACAAGTGGTGGATGCGCTGAATCAGAAGATAGAGCGATCCGGTGTATCGCCGAGCGCTACAGTACGCGAGCTATGACAAGGAGATCCGCGGAGCAACTGACCGATCTGACTGCGCGGGTCCACTCGGTGCTGCCGGTACCGGCGGGTCGACCGTGGAAACTGGGGATGTTCCGGTCGATCGTGTTGGTGGTGGCGATATCGCGGCGGAACCCGGCCCAGGACTTCGCCGGTGCGGTGTTCGGGGTGTCGCAGTCCACCACGCATCGCCGCCGGCAGTTGCTGCGGCCAGCGATCGCGCAGGTCCTGGACGAGACAGTTCTTGAACCGGGCAGCGCGGACAAAACTACTGTGCTGGTCGACGGCACGATCTGTCCTACCTGGAACTGGAAGGCGCATCCGAACCTGCACTCCGGCAAAGTCGGTCACGCTGGGATCAACGTACAGATTACCGCGCACGGCACCGGGAAACTGTCGGCTGTGGACCCGGTCTCGGTACCGGATGCCCGCCACGCCGCCGTCGATTTCTCTGCTCCGAGGCCGGCCAAACTTCTCGACGACCCGCACACTCTCGCCGACCTGAGATACCTGGGCGTTGACGGCATCGATGTGACCCCGATCCGCAAATCGCCACGACGATCGCTATCGCACATCGACAAACAGCTGAACAAGACCTTGTCGAGTCTGCGGGACCAGTGGAAACAGCTGAAGAACTGGCACATGCCCAGCGGCCGAGGCGGCTGCTACCGGCCGCCGATCGAAACATTCCCCACCACGTTACAGGCCATTATCGGCCTGCACTTCTTCAGCACCAAATGAATAAGAGCTCCTGACAGGTTCGGTCGGTTGGTGTCGGGTTGTGTTGCAGTGAAGGATGTTTCGCTGTGTCGGCACCGTGGATCGTGGATGACGAGTTATGGGCGGTAATCGAACCGCTACTGCCGGTGAAGCCGGCCGGGACACCGGGACCACCGCAGATGGACCCGCGCCTGGTGCTGCAGGGGATCTTGTTCGTGTTGATCACCGGGATCGGGTGGGAAGACCTGCCACAGGAACTGGGGTTCGGGTCCGGGATGACCTGCTGGCGCAGATTACGGGACTGGCAAGCCGCCGGGACCTTCGAGCAGATCCATCAAGCCGTGCTCGCTCGTGCCCATACCGCCCAGTTGATCGATGTCGACCGGGTCATGGTCGACGGCTCGCATGTGCGAGCGAAAAGGGGGCGCCGCGACAGGTCCCAGCCCGGTAGACCGCGCCAAGACTGGTTCCAAGCATCATATCCTGACCTGCGCGAACGGCTTCCCGCTCGCGGTCGCGCTGTCCGCGGCCAACGTCAACGATCACCTGATGTTGCCCACGCTGCTCGACTCACCAACCTGATCGCAGACAAGGGATACGACTACCCCAGCGTGTATTCCGAGCTGAGACAACGCCATATCACCAGCTACATCGCTCGCCGTAGCACCCGCGACACGGTGACCGCCGGTCGCTGGATCGTCGAGCAGACCTTCGCCCTGCTACACCAGTACCGGCGGCTGGCCATCCGATGGGAACGCCACACCGACATCCACCACGGATTCCTCAACCTCGCCGCCGCTCTCATCTGCTGGCGACGACTCAGCAACCGAACCCGATAGGAGCTCTAAGCTTAGCTGTATCGAGTTACGGGAGTGAGTTTTTCGACTCCAGAGCGTGAATTATGTGGCTTCTGAAAGGGGGAGCATCGCAACGGTGGATGACCACGCGGTGCCCACTGCGACCGTGTTCATGCTGACCAGCGGCCGCGCTTGGAGATAGTCGATGCGGGGCGTGGGGTGAGCTGAAAAGGGGCGGTTCTTCCGGCAGCAGAATGTGCAGCGCCAACTCACACAACCACCACGCCACCGAAAGAACCGCCGTGTCTCACCGTAATACCCTACCGACTGCCGAGGCCCTCATACCGAACAAGCACCTGCGGCGGGTACGCGCACAGATCAGAACGCCTTGAAGGTTCGTGTCAAGGTCTTCGGCGCGGGCGCATTGGGAGCGTTGGGAGCATCAGGCTTGATCGAAATCTTGACCAGGAAATTCGCCCCGTAAGTAGCACTGTAGGTTCCGGCACCCTTGAAGTTCAGCACCTGCCTGGCGTCGTTCAGCGAGAATCCATCTCGCAGCGGCGGAGGCACCCTGCGATCAAAGGTCGTATGCTTATCGTGCGTCAACCTGATCGCCTTATAGATCGGGAATGGGGGGAAGTAGTACACTATGGGACTCGCCGAATTGCGACTCAGCAGATGGCTGATGAAGCCGCCGATATCGGTGTTCAGTTCGACGTTTCCCGTGGCTACCGACTGCTGCAGCATGACGTTGACCGTGGCTGTGGAGTGGGGAGGAACCTTGACGGTCTGTCCGGGAGCGGTGTAGGTCGACGAATTGGATGTCGAGCTGCTGTGCGTCTGGTCGAAGCTCCAGGTCGTATTCAGTTCGGCGCCTACCTTCAGCGCCTTACTGATATCCAGCGAGGCCGATACCTTGGTCCAGACAGAGAACCCGCGCGTGACCGACGTCGTCGTCGTGTTGGCCACGGTCTTGGAGAAGCTCTGACTGGTCATGGCCTGTTCTTGGTTGCTGGTATTCCGCAAGGTCGACGTGCCCGCGAACCACTGTTTACCCAGAGTGACCTTGGGACTTCCCGTAAGCGCCACAAAGTTATTAGTGAACGTCACCTTACTGGTATCCGCAGTCTCGTAGTCAAAGATCTGTGCCCGGAACACGTCTTGGAGGCTGGGGAGCTTAGGGGGGCCGCATGCGCGGGAATTCCCGCCAAGAAGGCGGTAGATACCGCGGATACCATACCGACAACAACACTGATGCCACGCTTCATTGGTTCGATCCTTCTATCTTTGTTCAATTCTCGAGTACTTCAGACGCGCGGTAGCTGTTCTCGACGCGCGCGAAGTCCGCCGCGACCACACTGTTCTTTTTCCGACGTCCTTGCTGGAGAACGTGATCAGGGGTCATGCGGTAATGCTTCGTACCCGTGAACCGTTTCCCTTCAATACCTCTCCAGCGGAGAACAGTAGACATGGCTCCGTGCGATATTGTCAACGAAGTTCGTTTTTGTTCCTTTTCTTCACAGCGGTCCCCGACCGTGCCATGATCACGAACGGGTATTAGTTCGGGGCTCCGCACATATAACTCCATGACGGCGAATATGACGGCGGAGCGGATTTCTTTGTGCTGCTTGATATTCCGGGTTCCGTCGCGTCTGTCTGCGTGAGAATGGCGTACCTAGGTGAGTTGCCCAGTGCGTGCGAGATTTCCTGATGAACTTGCGCTTCTTATACCGCAACGACATTCGGGTGGGTTCCGCGTCGCAGGCTCGGGTACGGAGTATGTGGCGGGGTTGGAACAGGGTGCGGCGATCGCCGCGACGGGTGGATTCGGATCAGAGCTGGAAGAAGTCATTTGTGGCAACACTGAAGAAGTATCCGAACGCGTTGAAGACACGGGTGACTCGGTTGGATCGGGAATTTTACCACGAAACCGGTGGTCCGGAAGTCGGCTGAGCAGTTGGGACCATCATGAGACCCTGCGTAACTGGATTTGTCCGGGCAACGCCGACC
>NZ_JBWSOR010000053.1:0-14497 GCF_056629435.1 Nocardia sp. TBRC8007
CATGAGTGGGGCCTTGCGTGGCTACGCTGCGCTGCCGCCTCCAGGCCTGACCACTCATGCCGGAGCCCCCGTTCGTTGGGCTGCGGTGCCTGCGAGCTTGTTCATGGCGCCGCGTAGCTGGCGTGTCAGATCATCCGAAGACGCCGCTGCCGCGCCGGGCAGTGCCCGGATCACGATATCGGTTTCCGGCGGCAGCTCGGCGATCATCTGGGCGCACATATGACGCAGGCGGCGGGCAACGTGATGTCTGATCACCGCGTTGCCCACCGCCTTGCTGACAATCAACCCGAAGCGCGGGCCACCTCTGCGAACCAGCGCGGTCTCCGAGATCTGTTCGTGTTGCCCGTTCGTACCCACGACTCCGTCATACTCGCGCATGAGGGCGTGCACGACCAGATCACGTCTCCCGATTCGCTGGCCACGGCGCACCGTGCGGGAGAAGTCGGCACGATGATGCAACCGATACGGCTCAGGCAACACCCGAGCATCCGAAGACGGAGATCATGCCGTGAGGGAAGCGCGGCCCTTGCGGCGACGCGCCGAAACGATGGCGCGGCCCGCACGAGTCCGCATCCGAAGGCGGAAGCCATGAACCCGCGCCCGACGACGGTTGTTCGGCTGGAACGTCCGCTTGCCCTTGGCCACGGTCAACACTCCTCTAATAGGTTGGGCGCCAGATGGTGCCCGAAGCTTGTTGGTGATACGTGTAGTGCGCGATGAATCCCAGGCCTGGTCATCATCGACGCGCGTCGGTCCTGGCGCACAGTCGGTCAATCACGACCTAAATGCGGTCAGCACAAGACCGCCACCGCACCAAGGGGTGACTGTACGAGGGTACTGACCAGCTCAGGACTGGTCAAACTCACCCTGCCCTCTGCATCGAACTACTCGGCCGGGCACATTCCCCTGCCGAGCAGCCGGATGTTGTAACCACAGATGCCATAGCCGTAACCATTGAGTTCGTCTACATTCCTGACAGGACACGCCCTGCCGCTGCGATATGTAGCCAGCAGATTGCTGTAGAATCGCAGGTCGAAGCAGTTCGTCACATCATGCACGTGCACTTCGCCGTTCTCAGCTGTTCTCCACATCTGTGGATAATTGTGTGGAAAGACCCCTGGAATGGCATATTCGTAGGGCCGACGGTGCCACGTCGCCGCCCAGAGGGGGATCTGGGTAGCGTCCGAACCGGTTACGGACGTACGCAGATAACGGGACCGACCGACATGGTCGTGCATCACCGCCTCCGCGTGCCCCGGCCGTCTGCTCCTATCGACATACTTCTGGGGAGGAACTGCATGGAGGACGAGCAGAACGTGTTGGCCACAGTGTGGCCTGAAGTGGTCACCGAGTTGACCACAGGGTCACCGGATGGCGCCATCCCCCCGGTCACCCGAGCACAACAAGCATGGTTGAAGCTGGTCAAGCCGCTGACAGTCGCGCAAGGATTCGCCCTGCTCTCAGTACCCTCGTCACTGGCTCAAGAGGCTATCGAACGTGACCTGCGCGAACCCATTCTCCGCTCGCTTTCGCGTCGGCTCGGTCCTCAGGTAGAGGGGCTCGGCGTCCGTATCGCCGCGCCGACCACGCCGACTACCGACCGGTCGAACACCACTCCCAAGCATGCCCGGATAACCAGTAGGCATGAGCGCACACGAGAACGGGGCCGGGACACAGCCGTATATCCGGGCGACGACTTACCCGGTCACGAGGCCTACCGGGCACCCCGCTATGCACAACCCACCGGCTTCACATCTGCCTCGTCGTATGGTGACGACCCAGACTACTCCGAGCAGGGGTTCGCGCCACTGGAGAATTATCGCCGACCGGAATACGGCCATGACTATCCGACGCGCGGGGAATACGCAGAATACGCCGCAGCCGCCGAACCATCCGGGGCGCCCATTTCGGACACCGCGCCACGGCGCGAGCACGGACTGCCACCGCGCCGGGACTCAGCGATCCCACCGGGGCAGGAGTCCTTGTTCACCCCTGAGCCGGAAACCGATACGCTGCGTAGCTCGATTCATACCACGATGCGCGAAGCCACTCAGGATGATCAGCGCCCGGCACCAGACCCGGTCCGAGACAGCCCACGCGAAGACCACGCCGACGAAGCCGTAGTGAACGCTCGCAACTCCTGGCCGACCTACTTCACCAATTCTCCTGATCAGCCGACTGCTTCCTCGGCCAGCCTGAACGCGAAATACACGTTCGAGACCTTCGTTATCGGCGCATCCAATCGTTTCGCGCACGCCGCAGCGGTCGCTATCGCCGAAGCCCCTGCACGTGCCTATAATCCCCTGTTCGTCTGGGGTGCTTCCGGCCTGGGAAAGACCCACCTGCTGCACGCAGCAGGCCACTACGCACAACGCCTTTTCCCTGGAATGCGGGTCAAGTACGTCTCGACCGAAGAGTTCACCAACGATTTCATCAACAGCCTGCGTGACGACCGGAAGGTCGCGTTCAAACGCCGCTACCGCGAAACAGACATCCTGCTGGTCGACGACATTCAGTTCATCGAGGGCAAGGAAGGCATCCAAGAAGAGTTCTTCCACACCTTCAACACCTTGCACAACGCGAACAAGCAGATCGTCGTCTCCTCCGATCGTCCGCCGAAACAATTGGCCACCCTCGAGGAGCGGCTGCGCACGCGGTTCGAGTGGGGTCTGATCACCGACGTACAACCGCCCGAGTTGGAGACACGGATCGCCATCCTGCGTAAAAAAGCGCGGATGGACCGGCTCGATGTACCGCACGACGTGCTGGAGTTGATTGCCAGCCGGGTCGAACGGAACATCCGCGAACTGGAGGGCGCGTTGATCCGGGTGACCGCGTTCGCTTCATTGAACGGTCAGCCGCTGGATCTGTCGCTGGCCGAGGTGGTGCTGCGGGATCTGATGCCGGACACCGCGACGCTGGAGATCAATGCGGCGACCATCATGGCCGTCACTGCGGAGTACTTCAACACCACCCTCGAAGAACTCACTGGCCCCGGCAAAGCGCGGCCGCTGGCCCAGGCTCGACAAATTGCCATGTATCTATGCCGTGAGTTGACCGATCTATCGCTGCCGAAGATCGGCCAGGCGTTCGGTCGCGATCACACCACAGTGATGTACGCGGAGAAGAAGGTGCGCAAGGAGATGACCGAGCGCCGCCGCGTCTACGATCAGGTACAAGAACTCACAGCCCGAATCAAACAGCGCTCACGCTAAGCGCCATACATCGATGAGCATCGCCCCTGAGCAGGGGCGATGCTTTTTTCAGCCTGTGGATTCCTCGAGGACTCCACAGGGATTCCTCGAGGAATCCACTGGATTGTCCACCGATTCATGCACAGGTGAGCAAAAGCATCCACACCTGCCCATGCACAGGTCGAATTCAACAACTTCCCCATCGACAGTTGTGCACACCAGTTGACCAGCATGGTGTCCGGATTTGGACTTGTGGAGTCCTCGAGGAGTCCCTGTGGAGTCCTCGAGGACTCCTCGAGTTGTCCACGGTTTCGTGCACAGTGGGGACAACTGAAGGAATCCAGTGGAACAACTCGAGGAGCGCTCGAGGATGAATCGGGGACAACCTCGACACCTCCACAGGTGCCATACATCCATCCTCGAGAGATCCTGTACTCATCCCCACCACATCATGGCCACTGACCAGTGGATTCAGTCGTAGTCCACAGAATCCACAGCACCTACTACTACTTCAGTTCTTCTCATTGAAGATTCTCTTCAAAAGAGGGTGTGTGGAAAGTCGATCGCGTACCGCAGGTAGACATGGCTCTGTCTCCGAGTAGCAAGACGTCTCCGAGTAGCAAGATCTCCGAGTAGCAAGGACTGTGCGAGTACTGTTCTGATCGGAAGCCGATCGCGCAGAGTTGTCGTGAGCTACTCGGATAGGCCACCGCATGGCGCACTACAACACGCGACCCACCGCGATCATGGGTACCTCCGGAGGGTCGGGCTAGGCGCACATCGCAGTCGCGAGTACGGTTTGATGTCGGTCGCCTATGCCAAACTACGGAGGCAACCGATTCAGCAAGACCCTTTCGAGAACCGACACTGATAAGCCGACAACAGATCACGGAACGGGAGAGGACAGATCGGGCGATGGAGCTTGAAAGCATGAAGTTTCGGGTCGCCCGAGAGGATTTCGCCGAATCCGTCGCCTGGGTCGCACGCAGTCTTCCGTCTCGCCCCCCGGTCCCAGTGCTCGGCGGCGTGCTCCTGGTTGTCGACGAGAGCGGCCTCACCGTCTCCGGCTTCGACTACGAGGTCTCTGCACAAGTCAGAGTCGCGGCAGAAGTCGTGGGACCTGGCCGGGTACTCGTTTCCGGTCGACTGCTGGCCGATATCACCAAAGCTCTGTCCAATAAGCCTGTCGATGTCTCGGTGGACGGCACCCGGGTACTGATCACCTGCGGTAGCGCGAAGTTCTCTCTGCCCACTATGCCGGTCGAGGACTACCCCCAACTGCCCGAGGTACCGCAGCAGACCGGTGAGCTGAGCTCGGATGTCTTCGCGGAGGCCGTGGGGCAGGTCGCTGTCGCGGCAGGCCGCGACGACACCCTGCCGATGCTCACAGGTATCCGGGTGGAGATCGAAGGCGCACAGATGGTGCTCGCGGCGACCGACCGGTTCCGGCTCGCAGTGCGGCACATCGAGTGGCGGCCCGCTTTGGCAGACGTCGAGACTTCTGTACTCATCCCGGCCAGGACATTGTCGGAGGCCGCCAAGACGCTTGGTCCCTCCGACGCTCCGGTTCAGTTGTCGCTGGGAACCGGCATGGGTGCGGACGGGCTGCTCGGCATCGTGAACGCGGGTCGTCGAACCACCACTCGTCTGCTCGATGCGGAATTCCCCAAGTTTCGCCAGTTGCTCCCCAAGGAACATACGTCGATCGCCACGCTAACCGTCGTCGCACTGACCGAAGCCATCAAACGTGTGGCTTTGGTCGCCGAGCGCGGCGCTCAGGTGCGACTGGAGTTTTCCTCCGACGGCTTACTGCTGTCCGCGGGCGGTGATGACGCGGGACGCGCCGAGGAGTGGCTGGAGGCCGATTTCCGCGGTGAGGCGCTCACTATCGCGTTCAACCCCGGCTACCTCCTCGATGGTCTGTCCGCCCTGCATTCCGACAGAGTCACTTTCGGCTTCACCACGCCGAGTCGGCCCGCAGTGCTGTTGCCCGCTGCCGAGGAAGAGCTACAGGCGTTTGATTCCGGGACATTCGCGGCGTTGTCCAGCCCGTACATTTATCTGCTGATGCCGGTTCGGCTTCCGGGCTGACCTATCATGCGGGGCCGGATACCGAGTGGATCCATCCCGTTCGATGCGGTCAGGGAAAGCGATTGCGCCGGTGGGGAGCCCGTCGTGCAGTTGGGGAGTACGGTCGTGTGGCAGCGGACCGCACGTTTTATCCACAGGTGTTCCACAGAAGTACGGTGGATGCCGCGATATTCGGTGGCTGTACAGATCACCAATCCACTCGTGGAAAAGGCCACTTCGATCCAGGTAGGGGCACGATAGCGGATGTTCATCCGGGCGCTGTCGTTGCGTGACTTCCGCTCCTGGGAGTATGCGGAACTCGAACTATCCCCAGGAAGAACGGTCTTCTTGGGATCGAATGGAAACGGCAAGACCAATCTGCTGGAGGCCATCGGTTATCTGGCCACTCTCGGCTCACATCGTGTCGCCACGGAGTCTCCGCTGATCCGGGCCGGTACCGAGCGTGCCAGAATCGGCGCCACAGTAGTCAACACCGGCCGTGAACTGCGCATCGATGTCGAGTTGAACCAAGCCGACGTCAACCGCGCACAGATCAATCGTTCACCGGTTCGTCGACCCAGGGAAATCCTTGGCATTGTCCGAACTGTGCTGTTCGCGCCGGAGGATCTCGCGCTGGTGCGTGGTGATCCGGGGGAACGCCGTCGTTTCATGGACGAGATGTGCACAGCCAGGTTACCCAGGTTGGCAGCGGTCCGCAGCGACTACGATCGGGTCCTGCGCCAGCGTTCGGCATTGTTGAAAACCGCTGGTAAGCAAGCTCGTTCCAGGGCCGACCTGAGTACCCTCGACATATGGGACGGGCATTTGGCCGCACATGCCGCTGTACTGCTGGCACAGCGGCTGAGTTTGGTGCATGAGCTAGCTCCGCGGCTCACTCAGTCTTACGCTGCTCTCGCCCCGAAGTCGCGCCCTGCTTCGATCGCCTATCACAGTGCCACGTTGCCGCCGGAATTGCTGAATCCGGCCAGATCACCGCGTCCTGACGATACCGAAGCATTGGAGGCGATTATGCTGCGCGAGCTTGCCACGGCGCGGCCGAAGGAACTGGAGCGTGGAGTGTGTCTGGTTGGTCCGCACCGCGACGAGTTGACGCTGATGCTCGGGAACTCGCCGGCGAAGGGTTTTGCCAGCCATGGCGAGTCGTGGTCGTTCGCGCTTGCCCTTCGGCTGGCTGTGTTCGAACTACTGCGTGGTACCGGCACCGAACCGGTACTGCTTCTCGATGATGTGTTCGCTGAACTCGACAGTAGACGTCGCGCCGCTCTTTCCACTGTTGCCGCCGGTGCGGAGCAGGTGCTGATTACCGCAGCCGTGCCGGAAGACGTGCCAAGTGAACTCGCCGCCCTACCGCTTCGCGTCGAAACCATCAGCAGGTCCGATGGTCATCTCTCGCATCTTGTCGTCGAGGACAGGAGCGGTAACAGCGTCGACAGCGAATGGCGTGGCGATGCGGACTCGAATGCTGTGCCGGGAACTCCGTTGGTGCTCTCAACAGCTGAGGAAGATTTCCCACAACCCGTGGAGAACTCGATCGACAGGCATGGAAGCACCTGAAAGAACTCGCTGTGGCAATTATTTGGCAAACCTTGGGACAACATGCTCGACTGGAGAAAACGAGTGTGCGCGAAAGGAGAAGTGTGGCGCAGGATCAGCCCCTGGGGCCGGCATCTGCCGAATCCGCAGGACCGGACGTCGAACTTCGCGGGATTGATCTGGCCCGCCGCGCGCTGGAGGAAGCGCGTGCCGCGGCACGCGCCAGTGGTAAGGCTGTCGGCCAGGGCCGTTCCTCGCCACAGCGCAGGCCGCGAACTGGCGTTCGTAGACGCGCCGGATGGTCCGGTGCCCGTCCGGACGATCGCGATCCCCAGCTGTTGTCCACACTGGCCGGCTCCATCGCCAAAAGCCGTGGCTGGTCGAACAAAGTAGCCGAAGGCATGGTGTTCGGCCGCTGGGCAGGCGTAGTGGGCGACGATATCGCCGCGCACGCCACACCGGTCACACTGACCAATGGTGTGTTGAGTATCGCCGCTGAATCGACCGCGTGGGCCACACAGCTGCGGATGCTGCAGAGCCAGATCTTGGCGAAGATCCATGCCGCAGTCGGTCACGGCGTGGTGACATCCCTGAAGATTTCCGGGCCTACCGCGCCGAGCTGGCGCAAGGGTGAGCGTCATATCAAGGGTCGTGGACCGCGCGATACCTATGGGTAGCCGGAAGCGGCCACTGTCAATGCCTTGCTCATCCCACGCCTGATGGATTAAAAACAGCGGAAGGCGAACCGAGTCGTAGGAGTCTGATTTCTTGCATTCACGGAGCCGTCAGGGGTGTCATAGGTACATCGCAAGCTGGGGGTGCCAGTAGGATGGTGATGTAACTAGCGGCGATACCTTCGGCGCGTTCGCACAGTCCGCGCGGACCCTCATTCTCGAGCAGACATGGTAAGGGCCTCTCACGTGCGCTGTCCGATCGCGTATGCCGGGATCAGCAAGTAAGGAGAGCTACCCACCAGTGGCTGCCAACGACTCCAACGCACCGGGTTCGACCAGGGCAACCGGAAAGCCGGACTACGGTGCCTCCTCTATTACGGTTCTCGAGGGGCTCGAGGCGGTCCGCAAGCGTCCGGGTATGTACATCGGTTCCACCGGTGAGCGCGGTCTGCACCACCTGATCTGGGAAGTAGTCGATAACTCTGTCGACGAGGCGATGGCCGGGTACGCGACCAAGGTCGAGGTCACGCTCTTGGCCGATGATGGTGTCGAAGTGGTCGACGACGGCCGTGGGATCCCGGTCGCGATGCACGCCCAGGGCGTCCCCACCATCGAAGTCGTCATGACCCAACTGCACGCGGGTGGCAAGTTCGACTCGGATTCCTACGCGGTATCCGGTGGTTTGCACGGCGTCGGTATTTCTGTGGTCAACGCGTTGTCCACTCGCCTGGAGGCGGAGGTCGACCGTGACGGCTACCGCTGGAGTCAGACCTACAAGGACGCCGCTCCAGGGAAACTGGTTCAGGGAGAACCGACCGAGAAGACCGGCACCGCTATCCGCTTCTGGGCGGACCCCGAGATTTTCGAGACCACCACCTACAACTTCGAGACGGTGGCTCGCAGACTGCAGGAGATGGCGTTTCTGAACAAGGGACTGACCATCGAGCTCACCGACGAACGTGTCACCGACTCCGATGTCACCGACGAGGTAGTGAGTGAAACCGCGGAAGCGCCCAAGCATGCGGAGATCGACGGCGCACTCGCCGAACACAAGGTGAAAACCCGGACCTACCACTACCCAGGTGGTCTGGAGGACTTCGTCCGCCATATCAACCGGACCAAACAGTCGATCCACAACTCGGTTGTCGCGTTCACCGGCAAAGGCACCGGTCACGAGCTCGAAGTCGCGATGCAGTGGAACTCGGGCTACTCCGAGTCGGTGCATACCTTCGCCAACACCATCAACACCCACGAGGGCGGCACACACGAAGAGGGGTTCCGCGCGGCGTTGACCACGGTGGTCAACAGATACGCGAAGGACAAAAAGCTTCTCAAGGAGAAAGACGGCAACCTCACTGGTGACGACATCCGCGAAGGGTTGGCCGCTATTGTGAGCGTCAAGGTCGGTGAGCCGCAGTTCGAGGGCCAGACCAAGACCAAGCTCGGCAACACCGAGGTGAAATCATTCGTGCAGCGCACCTGCAACGAGCACCTCACTCACTGGTTCGAGGCCAATCCTGCCGACGCGAAGACCATCGTGAACAAGGCGGTGTCCTCGGCGCAAGCTCGCCTCGCCGCGCGCAAGGCACGTGAACTCGTGCGCCGTAAGTCAGCCACAGACCTGGGCGGTTTGCCCGGCAAGCTGGCCGATTGCCGGTCCAAGGACCCGCACAAGTCCGAGATCTACATCGTCGAAGGTGACTCTGCGGGTGGCTCGGCCAAGTCCGGTCGCGACTCGATGTACCAAGCGATCCTGCCCATCCGAGGCAAGATCATCAATGTCGAGAAGGCGCGGATCGACAAGGTTCTCAAGAACAACGAGGTCCAGTCGATCATCACCGCGTTCGGTACCGGTATCCACGACGAGTTCGACATCAACAAGCTGCGGTATCACAAGATCGTGCTGATGGCCGACGCTGATGTCGATGGCCAGCACATCTCGACGCTATTGCTCACGCTGCTGTTCCGGTTCATGCGTCCGCTGGTCGAGCACGGCCACGTATATCTGGCACAACCGCCGCTGTACAAGCTCAAGTGGCAGCGCAGTGATCCGGAATTCGCCTATTCCGACCGTGAGCGCGACGGCCTGCTGGCGGCAGGCCTGGCCGCGGGTAAGAAGATCAACAAGGACGATGGTGTGCAGCGCTACAAGGGGTTGGGCGAGATGAACCCCAAGGAGCTGTGGGAGACCACCATGGACCCATCGGTACGGCTGTTGCGCCAAGTGACACTGGACGACGCAGCCGCGGCTGACGAGCTGTTCAGCGTTTTGATGGGCGAGGACGTCGAGGCGCGACGTAGCTTCATCACCCGCAACGCGAAGGACGTTCGTTTCCTCGATCTGTGAGTCGCGCGCATGACTACCGAACCCACGATCAGCACGGACTTTCCCCCGAGGAGGCGGCATGAGTCACCATCGCGAAGCGCTCATGACGCCGACGGGGTGCGGGAACTCCCGCAGGACACAGGAGGCGGCATGAGTCACCATCGCGAAGCGCTCATGACGCCGACGGGGTGCGGGAACTCCCGCAGGACACAGGAGACTTCATGACCGACACCACCCTGCCTCCGACCGACGGTGAGCGCATCGAACCGGTCGACATCCAGCAGGAGATGCAGAACAGCTACATCGATTACGCGATGAGCGTGATCGTCGGCCGTGCGTTGCCCGACGTGCGCGACGGCCTGAAGCCGGTGCACCGGCGCATTCTTTACGCGATGTACGACAATGGATATCGGCCTGACCGTGGTTACGTGAAATCCGCGCGCCCGGTCGCCGAGACCATGGGCAACTACCATCCGCATGGCGACGTGGCGATTTACGACACCTTGGTGCGTATGGCGCAACCGTGGTCGTTGCGCTACCCGCTGATCGACCCGCAGGGCAATTTCGGCTCGCGCGGCAACGACGGCCCCGCCGCCATGCGTTACACCGAGTGCCGTTTGACTCCTATCGCGATGGAGATGCTGCGCGAGATCGATCACGAGACGGTCGATTTCGCGCCGAACTACGATGGCCGCTCGCAGGAGCCGGTGGTCCTGCCGTCTCGGGTGCCGAACTTGCTGATCAATGGTTCGGGTGGGATCGCGGTCGGTATGGCGACCAATATGCCGCCGCACAATCTCAATGAGGTTGCCGAGGCGATCTACTGGGCGCTGGACAATCACGATGCCGATGAGGAAGCCACGCTCGCCGCGTGCATAGAGCGGATCAAAGGCCCGGACTTCCCGACCAATGGTCTGATTGTGGGCAGCCAGGGCATCCAGGACGCCTATGCCACCGGCCGTGGCGCCATCCGTATGCGTGGTGTGGTCGAGGTCGAGGAAGACAACAAGGGCCGCACCACGATCGTCATCACTGAGCTGCCCTACCAGGTCAACCCGGACAACCTGATCTCCTCGATCGCAGAGCAGGTGCGCGACGGCAAGATCGCGGGGATCTCCGATATCCATGACGAGTCCTCCGACCGCGCCGGTCTGCGCATTGTGGTTACTGTCAAGCGCGATGCTGTAGCCAAGGTGGTGCTGAATAATCTCTACAAGCACACCCAGCTGCAGACCAGCTTCGGGGCGAACATGCTGTCCATTGTCGACGGGGTGCCGCGCACCTTGCGGCTGGACCAGATAATCCGCCACTACGTCAACCATCAGCTCGATGTGATTGTGCGCCGGACCAAGTACTTGCTGCGCAAGGCCGAGGAAAGGGCCCACGTCCTGCGCGGTTTGGTCAAGGCACTGGATGCGCTGGACGAGGTCATCGCGTTGATTCGCCGTGCGGCCGACACCGAGACCGCACGCACTGGGCTTATGCGGCTGCTCGACATCGACGAGATTCAGGCGACCGCGATCTTGGATATGCAGCTGCGGCGTCTCTCGGCATTGGAGCGACGAAAGATTATCGACGAGCTGACCAAGATCGAACTCGAGATCGCTGATCTCAAGGACATCTTGGCGAAGCCGGAGCGGCAGCGCGCGATCGTCCGCGATGAGCTGCGCGAGATCGTCGGCAAGTACGGAGACGAGCGGCGTACCAAGATTATCGCAGCTGATGGTGACGTGGCCGACGAAGACCTGATCGCCAGGGAGGACGTAGTCGTCACGATTACCGAGACCGGTTATGCCAAGCGCACTAAAACTGATCTCTACCGCAGCCAGAAGCGTGGCGGCAAGGGTGTGCAAGGCGCTGGCCTCAAACAGGACGACATCGTCAAACACTTCTTCGTCACGTCCACGCACGACTGGTTGCTGTTCTTCACGAACAAGGGGCGGGTCTACCGCGCCAAGGCCTATGAGCTGCCGGAGGCCAATCGCACCGCACGCGGACAGCATGTGGCCAATCTTCTTGCCTTCCAACCTGATGAGAAGATCGCGCAGATCATCAGGATCAGGTCCTACGAGGATGCCTCGTACCTGGTGCTCGCCACCAAGAACGGTTTGGTGAAGAAGTCGAAGCTATCGGACTTCGACTCCAACCGTAGTGGCGGTATCGTCGCGGTGAACTTGCGTGATGAGGACGAGCTGGTCGGTGCGGTGCTCTGCTCGTCCGACGACGACCTGCTACTGGTATCGGCACTCGGTCAATCGATTCGTTTCTCGGCTACCGATGAGGCGTTGCGTCCGATGGGGCGTGCCACCTCGGGCGTGCAGGGCATGCGGTTCAACGACAGTGATGAACTGTTGTCGCTCAATGTGGTTCGTGCTGGCACGTACCTGCTGGTCGCGACTTCCGGTGGCTATGCCAAACGCACCGCGATCGAAGAGTACACACCACAGGGCCGTGGCGGTAAGGGGGTATTGACCATCCAGTTCGACGCGAAACGTGGCACTCTGGTTGGGGCACTTATCGTCGACGACGATGATGAACTGTATGCGATCACCTCTGGAGGTGGTGTTATCCGGACGGCGGCGAAGCAAGTTCGTAAGGCCGGACGGCAAACCAAGGGCGTGCGATTGATGAACCTCGCGGCGGGCGATACGTTGCTTGCGATCGCACGTAATGCCGACGAGCCTGATCTCGATCAAATCGCCGGTGGTGGCGATTCTGGCTCCTCCTAGCAATAACCCGACAGCGGCGGTAACGAACGGATCTAAGGATTCCCATTGACCACTCCGAATCAGCCGAACGACGAGCGGCACCAGACGAACGGTGTGACCGAGCGGATCGCGCCGTCACCGATCCCGCCGCGGCCGATTCCACGGCCGACCGCCGCGGCCGAGTCCGGTCAACCCAGTGGCAGTCCGACTGCACCCCAAGCGCACTCGGACATGCCCCGGCCAGGTCAGCCAAAGCCTGGGCAGCCGCATGAGGTCCGTGACCGACAAGGTGATTCGGCGTCGCGGCAGAGCTTGTCGGACAAGCCATCCGGTGACAACGGCCAGGACGAATTCGACGAGAAAACGGTGCGAGTGAACTCCCAGGCCGAGCAGGTTCTGCCCCCGGATACGGACAAGCAGGCCAAGAACACTGCCGACAGCGTTCGGCAGTCTCCGTATCAGGACGGGTGGTCGCAACTTCCTCAGCGGGAGCCGCAGTCCAACCTGTACCGTCCCGGCCAGGCTCCGGTTACCGGCCGTCCGAACTCGTCTGGACTCGGTGGTGGCGTCTCCAATGCTCGTACCACTGCCGATCTGGCGGCCAAAGCGGCGCGTAAGGAAGCGGCGATGGCGAAGTCCGTCGGCATCGACGGGCCTACGCGCAGCATCGCACGGCCAGAGCTGGTCAAGGACTTGCCCGACTTGTCCGAGATCCGCCACCCGCTGCCGTCAACCGAGCCCACAGCCACGCAGTCCGCGTCGGCCGTCTCGCCCGCCATGCCGGTAGCGGTTGCTGCGGCCGTAGCCGGTGATCCGCTACGGGCCACGGTGCAAATTCGCCGCATCGACCCATGGTCGACGCTGAAGATCTCGTTGGTGATCAGCATCGCGATGTTCTTCGTGTGGATGATGGCGGTCGGGCTGCTGTACATCGTGCTCGAGGGCATGGGTGTATGGGGACGATTGAACAACACGTTCACCGACATGGTGTCCCAGGACACCGGCTCGGTAGGGTTGATCGATGCTGGCACCGTGTTCAGCTATGCGGGAGTTATCGGCCTGATCAATGTCGTGCTGTTCACCGCGCTCGGTACTGTCGGCACCTTCATCTACAACCAGTGCTGCGATCTCGTTGGAGGCATCCAGGTCACCCTGGCGGACCCCGATTGATCCAGGATTGTGCCGAACGGTCGGGTATCCGCTCTGTCCGCGGATACCCGACCGTCTTGGCTGGCTGACCCAGTATTGTCGACGAACGCTCTCGGTGTCTTGGTCCGTATCGATGGCGGATGTCAGAGCGTTCAGTTGCTGCGCCGTGCGATACGCGATCCTACGATTGCCCTTTCAGGGGCTCGGTACTGCTATGCGATAAGGTATGAAGCGTGATCGGTGACGCGGATGCGCGGAATTTCAGTGTCGCTACCAGCGGTTTTGTTGGTTCCAGCTTAACTTTGCTAGTCTCTTCCACGGCTCGTGCAGCAGTAACATATGAGCCATGAGTCACACGGGCCTATAGCTCAGGCGGTTAGAGCGCTTCGCTGATAACGAAGAGGTCGGAGGTTCAAGTCCTCCTAGGCCCACTCCCTCGATGCCAGTTCATCGACTGTTCCATTCTTTTGGATTTCGGTTCCCCTGCTCTTGGCTGTTGTAACTCCAGCGCCTGTCACCACTATTTCTAGAACCGCAAAATCATTGTCAAACTGGTGGTTTTGGCATTATTGGTGATGATTTCGGAGCCGACGACGTCGGTGAAGCCGAGGCGGGCGTAGAGGTGGCGGGCGGGGTTTCCGAGGCGGACGCTGAGGCTGATGGCGGAGTATCGGGATCGGACGTCGGCGATGAGGCGGGTCAGCAAGGCAGTGCCCAGCCCGGTGTTGCGGGCGTCTGGTGTCACGGCGATCGCGAGTTCCGGGGTGCTGTCATCGATATAGCCGTAACCGGGTTTCTCGCTGGTGAGTAGTCGGATCCATG
>NZ_JBWSOR010000054.1:0-11622 GCF_056629435.1 Nocardia sp. TBRC8007
TCACCTGCAGCAGTTCGGATGCAACCAGTCGCAAGCCCCAGGTGCAACCACCACCGGCCGATCTTTCACAACCTAGAACAGTTCTGCTAGCTGACAACATCGATCAGCGCTTTCGCCTGAAATGCGAGCCCTTATGCGGCGCGGACAGTTGTCTGACTCCGCACTGTCTACATCTTCACGTGCGGCTGTGTGTGAACTGCAACGAATTCCCTCGGACGGTTGGTGACTGCCGTTGCAACGTTCGAGGCATCATGATGACTTTTGGGCGGGCAGTCGAAACCTCCTACAGTACAGTCACTTCATGCGCAGCTTCTCCCACTGCGAAGGGTAAACCATGGTTTACCCTTCGCAGTGGGAGAAGCTGCCTGGCGAACCCATGGCGTTGTTCCAACAAACTTCCCACACCGTGCAATCTACTAGTTTGAAACACTCGTTCTCGAATGCCTGAGGCCGGTCTGACTGCGGATTTCATTACACGAACCTCACTGATTGCCAAATCGTCACTGTGACGAAATCACCTGGGGTTCAAGGAAGAGCTGACATTAGATAGGGAGTGGAACGATCCCTTGTAGGCGTCAGCTCTCCGGCATCCGCCCGTCCTGATCGGGTCGGGGCACTCCGGCAGAGTCCAGCCATGCATTGACAGCATCATCCACAGTCTTCGAAATGACGTAGCCGCGCTTCTTGATCCACTCGAGGCGCGCAATCGTTGAAGCATGTAACTGCGTACCGAACTGCTTCTTGCTGATACCCTTGCGCACCGGTAGTTCCACAGATGGCTCCGAAGACACTGTTGTTTCGCCATTGGTGGGTGCACTTGAAACAGCCTTCACAGATGGCTCCTTGGACATGGGGCTGTGTGGTCCGTTCGACGAATCGCCGCTATGAATGTTGACACTAGAAATATATCTTATATTCTCTCTTATGGTCGTAGTTCTATTGCGGCGATTCTCAATCAAATCCGAAGTAGCCCACTACAACTGGGTGAAGTACACGGAGGCAGAACCATGGTGTATGTCGAGGTCGTTCTGAACCAGAAGGGTGGCGTCGGCAAGAGCACCCTGACCGTTAACCTGGCGGCTACGACCGCTGATGCCCTTACTGGATCCGACCCTGACGCGTTTTCGCCGGTTGCGGCTGTCAGCATCGACCCGCAAGGGTCGGCGGTTTGGTGGGCTGACAGGGTGAAGGCTTTACCGTTTCATATCGTTCAGGCGCACAACGACGTCGGTGGCCTGCGAAAACTTAAAGAAGGTAACCGCATCAAGCACGTATACGTCGATACCCCCGGCTGGATAGGTCAGGAGAACGGCGAGGGCGGCAGCGATGAACTCGGCAGTGGTACATCAGCCGATGCTCTTCGTGCAGTGCTTGATCTCGCAGACCACGTCCTCGTTCCTGTCGAGCCGGAGCCACTGAGCTTCGATCCAACTGCCCGCACGATCGAGAAGGTCGTCAAGCCACGCGGTTTGGACTTCACCGTAGTCATCAACAACTGGGATCCACGCGATGGTGACTCAGATCTCAAGCAGACCATGAAATACATCAACCTCGCCGGATGGCCTTTGGCCAACACCGTGATTCGACATTACAAAGTCCACACTCGGGCCGCAGCTGACGGGCTTGTCGTCACAGAGTATCCCCGTAGCCGTGTCTCGCTGCTGGCACAGGCGGATTTCAGCAAACTGGCTCTCGAGCTGAAGGCTGGAGCCCGCTGATGGCAAAGGGAGGACGTGCCGACTTTGCTGATCTCTTGGATTCGACTGGCGCGAACTCAACGATTGATGGCCGCAACGCGCCGCCGGCTCGTGAGCAGGTACCTCGGGCACACGTGCTTGACGGGAAGCCGCTAGAGATCAGTCTCGAAGACCTCATCGGCAATCCACTCAATCCGCGGGAGAAGGTGAATGTCGATGATCTCGCATCTATCGCAGAGATCCAGCTCCAACCTGCACTCATCGTGGATCGTGACATATTTCTGAAACTGTGGTCGGATCTCGAGCCACAACTCGGGACAGCCAAATATGTTGTTGTCAACGGGAACCGGCGCTTGCGGGCGGCCCGCGAGTACGGACGTACCACCCTTGAAGTCGTAATCAAGAATGAAGTCGCAGTGACACGAGCGACGCTTCGTGCGGCATCGCTTCGCGAGAATGTCGAACGGGAGAACCTCGACGTGATCGACGAAGCACGGGGGGTTAAGGCGCTTGTGGATGACTGCGATGGTAATGGCGCTGCAGCCGGACGGCAGCTCGGGAAATCGAAAATGTGGGTCTCGCAGAGGCTTACATTGCTGAAGCTTGCCCCGGAACTCCAAGCGAAGCTGCGGGCGGGTGAGTTGGCGGTCAGGGATGCACGTGAACTCGGCCGTGTTCCGGAGCCGGAACAGGTAGCTCGATGGGCGGCCCTGCTCGAGAAGAAACTCAGCAGAGATGAAGGCGCCGCCGGTTCGAAGCCAGAGTCGCGAAGTGTTGATGCTGCGAAAATCACTAAGACGTTCAGGAAATGGGACGTTGGCACCAGTATCCTTGCGTCGGCACTCTATACCTATCTCGGCGGGGAAGGTGTTGTCGGTCTGATCGAGCAACTGAATCAGATCTCTGCCTCGAGTGATCAGTAGATCCCTGGCGCCGAGAACTCTCTGATCCTAAGAAGTACACGGTCCTGATGGTCGACTGTGTGGGAAGTTCGTGATGGGTGGTAAACCGCGGTTTACCACCCATCACGGCCTGTGTGCGCTCCATCGGAAGGTCGGAGGGTAAACCGCGGTTTACCCTAGAGCTCAAGTCGTGTTCGGTCCCGCGGACCGAGCAGGGTCTCGTCAACCGAGCGGCCGCAACCGGTTTCGCCCGCACAGTCAGCTCCATCGCGCGGGTCGATATGGGACGATCGAGGAATGGTCGACGGCCTATCCGATCTTCTACCTTTGATCGATATGTCGCAGGTCCGAATCCTGACCAGTGATCTGAAAACCACGATTGCGGATGCATGGCAGGCGAGCAGTGCATGTGCCGGGTATATCGTACTCAGGTATGGCTGGCGCTCGATTACGCATCGTGGGCTGACTATGCCCTGCTGAACTCGACATCAGCCACACTCAGGTGTGTCGATTGATCGATATCGTTGGGACTACTTAGTGCTTGCCCGAGGTCGGCGACACGTTTGGACCGTCTCTTGTGAGAGGTCTTGGGCTAATCTGACCAGGCTTTGTAGGGTCTGCATGATCGCGTTGACGAGTTTGCTGTCGCATTCGTTCATCGCATCGCTATCAACAGTCCAAGTATCACTGACGATATTCCCGCTGCTGCGCGCGGCATCGTGTGCGAAATCCGTAGTCGTTTATTTGAATGCACCGTTACGGGGGACCGGAACATACGGGAGGCCGCACAGCCATAGAGCAACTATGAGCGCTGGCCACCGAGATAGGGAACTGATCTTCGAATTTGCGCCCATCTGCCAAGCTGATGTCAACGCCGCCGAGTTTGTGGATACGTTTGCCGACTACATCGGCATCGTGACCACTGATGTCTTGGTTTGCTGGTGCTACACCATCACCGATGACATGCGGTGCCTCTACCCCTTCTAACCTCCTCCGGTGTCCAAACTAGCCCAGATTCGACAGTTCAAGGGGTAAACCGCGGTTTACCCCCACATTCGCAGCACACGGTCCGCTCGAGCTTCGGCGGCATCGAGCAGGGCTTCGATCTCTGCTAGTGAGTCGAGTCCGCGCTTCCGGGCGGTAACACCTCGCTCGAAGTATTCACCGAGTGGAGGGCTGTGGTCTTCGAGTGTCAGTGTCGTTTCTGCGGGGGAATTTTCGACTTGTCGCCGTTTTCGCGGGCGATGGGTGGAGGCCCGGCCGAGGAGGTGGGATGCGGTGATCATTCCGATCGAGCCGGGGGTGAGTGGTATGGGCTTGAAGGCGGGGCGGCCATCGCGGTCGAGTGAGAAGAGTAGTGGGCCGGGAGCGAAGGCCTGCTGATCGGAGTTGTTCTCTGGGAGACTCTGCCGTTCGAGGTGGTGTTCGAGAAGGTAGACTCCTGCCGGTCGTGGGATGACATCGAGAACTGCTGACCACCGGCGGAAGGCTCTGACAGGACAGCGGGCCGAGTCTTCGGTGGCGTCAAGGGTTGCAAGAGGTCCGGATCCGACTGTGACTTGTTCGGACGCGACAGTGATTTCATGCCGCGTGAGAGAGGCGATCTGAGCGAATGAAAGCCCTGAGCGGGTCAGATGCAGAATTGCCGCGTCGCGGCGGCCGAATAGCCCTGCGGGCCATCCCCATACCGGCAAGTTCGGCAGGAGGTTGTCGATAAGAACTTGCAGCCGTGCTGTCCGAGCGGCACGGGCAGCGTTCAGAGTTTCTCTGAGGGCGGGTGCCCGGCCGGGTATGGGCAGTCCTGCGGTGCGGTGGGCCCAGTTAATAGCGCTGAGGCGACTTCGTTGTGTGGCAGGTGCGGCCGGTGCGGTGGTGAGATATGTACTGATCACGGCTGGGTCGGCGGGTAGTGGTATGTGACTGTGGGCGGTACACCAGTCTGTGAAGCGTTCCCAGTCGTATCGGTAGCGCATCGCCTGGTCGGGATTCACCATGGTAGGCGGATGACGGCGTTGCCGACGAGAGGTGCGTGTTCGCGGGCGTAGACGCGCAGCATAGCTACTGACTTGTGTCGCGTTTGGCGTTGGATCTCGTAGTCACTGGCACCGAGTCGATGGCTTTGGGTGACGAAGCCGCTGCGCAGTGAATGCCCCGCATAAGCGGTGGTTTCGTCCTCCTCATACCCGGCTTTCGTCAACCGGCGGCGAAGCATATCGCCGACAGCCTCTGCTGTTAGAGCGGTGGAGGCGATATTGCCGTGCCGGTCGACCGCACGGAAGGCGGGGTTCTTCGGGTTCAGGAGCTCGGGCTGGCGCCTGCGACACACATGCCGCTCGTAGCTGTCGTCGGTCTTGCTCAACAGGCGCTGCACGTGGCTGCGACCGCCGGCATCGTGGGCGGTCACCAGGTCGAACCAGCGTCGCCAGGCACAGGGCGGGCACGTGGAGGGGTCGGTACCGCGTGGGAGCGCGACTACTACTTCCTCCTCCTGTGATCCCTTCGAGATTCGCAGCCGGACATGGAGCCCGTCATGCCTGTGCGGGGTAATGTCTTCGATCCACCGGTCGGTCATCTCCGATGCGCGGAACGCCCCGGTGAAGCCCATCAACAGTAGTGCGGTGTCGCGGCGAGCTGCGATGCGTTGAGCGTCGGTGTCGGCCTGGCGCCGGGCTTCGTCGATCAGTTCGCGGATGTCGTCGACAAGGACGGGTTCGGCGCGTTTGGGTCTACGTTCGCCCTTGTCTCGGCAGGCTCTGCGGATGCCGTTCAAGACCTCGGTGACGATCCGCGCCGAGCCCGGATGCGGGAAACCGGCCGCGCGGTGGCGGTCCCCGATTGCTGCTACCCACCGGGTGAGGGTCGGTGGCGCGTAGCGTCGCCGACCCTCCTTGTCACGCAGTACGGCGGCTTCGCTGATGTAGAGTGCGACGGTGAGCGGGTGGGCAGGTAGTGCCTGGTGTCCCCGCGTAGCGTTATCTGCGCACCAGCGTCCGAAGCGTCGCCAGTCGGTCGCATAAGAGCGGATCGTGTTGCGTGCCTGCGCTGTTGCAGTGGATCTTCCGATCAGCCGGATATCCTCATCGGACAACGCGGGAAGCGGTGCTGCTGTCAACTCCTTGTCGGAGTCCACATCGATGATTCCGAGCGGCGTCAGTGCCATACGGACTCGCTCGATCTCGGTATCCGCTAGCGCTGGCGGCGTCGTTGGGCGGTAGAGTTCGATCTCCTTACCGGTCACGTACGGAGCTTAGCGGTGCAAACCGACAACCCCACCGGCACAGAGCGATTCTGCGTCGACAATGCTCGCGTACGACCGGCTGTTTCGATTCGGAAGAGTGATCGGTTTCACTGACAACTTATCCGACCAGGCTGTGGGCACGGGGCGGGTTGTGTGCGATCAGCCGATCCAATTCTCTGATGACCGCTGGCATGATCGGGGCCCAGTCTTTGAAGAGAGGATCCGCAATTCTCTTTTGCTCAGGCAGCCTTGCCAGTGAGTAGAACAAATAATCATAATATAATAATATTGCAATTTAAACATAAATTATGACCATGGACTGAGCCGATACCGCGCGGATGCGGTATGCGAACAAGTCGCCGAAGCGGAAGTTCGCACCGAGCTGTCGAAACGCTCGTTTTAGTTTCGCTGTCATTGTGGTGCTCCAGGAGCCCCGCAGGTGCGTGTGGGTCATGCCCATGCCGCGCCGCTCTTTCAGCACCTCTCGGTGGTGGGTGGGGTGACCAGGCTGTGGTGGTTGCCACCAGCGGTGACGGTGACCAGAGTCCCGGTACGACTTCGGTGCGGACCCGGCCTTCGCATTCGATCACGCCACGCAGATACATCGGGATCCCGCCCATCAGGGTCCTGCTGAGGTTGGCTTCCTCGTCGTGCTGGAGGTCCGATCAGGTCACCATGGAGATTTATGGTCGAAGTCGCGGCGTTTGCCCCGCACCGAGGAGCGTTTGCGGACAGTCAGGAGAGGACCAGAAGCTTGGGCTCGGCCAGGCTACTTCACGACCGGTGTTTTGTCGTCGATCCATTGATGTATTGCCCATTTCGGTCAAGTCCAAATGTGTGGTGTATCAGGGTGATCGCCTCATATTGCGCTTCAACCGATTCGGTGTCGGCCTGGTCGAACACCGAATGCAGAAGGGTACGAACCCAAGGCCAGGAGGTCTTCGGGCAGATACTCATCAAATTCACCGTGTAATGAGTGCGGCACCGCTGCCAGGACACGTCCGGCAAGGTGGCACCGATCGCGGCGACCAACCCGCCGTGAGCATCGGAGGTGACCAGCTCGACTCCGGTCAGACCGCGGGCGACCAGATCGCGGAAGAACGCCAGCCAACCGGCGCCGTCTTCACCACTGGTGACCTGCAGGCCAAGGATCTCTCGGTAGCCCTCTCGGCGTTGATACCGGTGGCGATCAGGGCGTGGACGTTGACCACCCGCCCGTTCTCCCGCACCTTCAGCACGAGAGCATCAGCGGCGATGAACGTGTAGGGGCCTTGGTCGAGCGGGCGGGTGCTGAACGCTTCGACCTGGGCGTCGAGGTCGGCGGCCATGATCGACACCTGCGACTTGGACAGTCTGGTCACTCCCAACGTTTCGACGAGTTTCTCCATGCGCCTGGTCGAAACGCCGAGCAGATAGCAGGTCGCCACCACCGATGTGAGGGCTCGTTCGGCGCGTTTGCGGCGCTCCAACAGCCAATCGGGAAAGTAGCTGCCCTGACGCAGTTTCGGCACCGCGACATCGATCGTGCCGAGGCGAGTATCGAAGTCTCGGTGCCGGTAGCCGTTGCGGTGGTTGACCCGTTCCTCGGATCGCTCGCCGTAGCCGGCACCGCACATGGCATCGGCCTCGGCGTTCATGATCGTGTGCATGAAGCTCGACAACATCTCCCGCAACAGGTCGGGACTCGCAGCGGCGAGTTGAGCATCGAACCCGGAGTTGGGGTCGATACGCTGGACAGAGGTCATCGCGTAGTTCTCCTTCAAGCGACTTTGGACGGTCTCTTCAAGGATCACGCGGTGACCTCCCCATCTCCGGCTACGACACGCTCGGACCAGGTCCGATGCTCAAGCGGTACACCACGCTATTGGACGCAACCTCGATGACCTCGATGATGAGCCGTATGAAGGATGACACGGCTGCGTTGTACGACGCGCTGGTCCAGGCCCATGGGTCCGATTTCGATATCGACAGTTTCACTCCGGATCCTGATGCTGCGCCGGTCGACATTCCTCGGTTGGAGAGTCCGAACGACTTGGTGCTGCCACTGGATCTGACGTTGCGCTTGCCGTGGCCGATGCTTCAGCGGCTGCAGGCTCGCGCCGCGCAGGCCGGCTCTAGTGTCGACGAGCTTGTTTCCGAGTGGGTGATGGTGGAGGCTTCGGCTGAGGACTCGGTACCGCGTGACGCCATTTTGCATATGCTCGCTCAGCGCCAGCGTCGTTCGGCCTGAGTGTTCGTTGGGTGCAGGGTGTTTCGGAGCCGGTATCCCGCGTCGAGGGCAGTCGTCACACCATGACAACTGCTGAGCGCCATAAAATAAAGCAGTATGGGGGCTCGCCCACGAACCGAGATCAGCGATTGCGTGCAGCCCCGTCGGCAGGTCAGGCGCGGCATGGTAAGAAAACCTTCGGTCACCCTGGCTGGACGCGTGTATTTTCGATTTAGTGGCTTTGACCTGAGCGTTTGTTGTGCTGACTCCGGATAACTGCCCTTATCTGGAGCGACACCAAAAAATACTACGGTGAGATACCCTCAAATGAGGGCGACGTGCGAAATCCCCGGTGGAGAGGTGGGGAGAAAGAGCGCTGTCCCCGGTCTCGAGCAGGCTGGGCGGCGGGCCTGGACCGCGTGTGAACAGGTTTCCTCCCGATGGGCACGTACCCGGACGGTGTACAAATGCTCTAATATCACCAGGTAGTGCCCAGGATCAGAGTCCTGCGTCGACGGCGGTCGATCAGGCAGCGATATTGAACAGTGTCAGCGCTGCGCTGCCTGCGCGCTGTTCGGTCTGTTCCTTCACGGCGCAGGTCGGGCCGATACCCGCGCTTACCGAGGCCGCTGATAACAGCCACCCATGACAGCGGCGGCAGTGTACTACGAGCCGTACTGTCGGCTGTTCATCGGTCTCGGTCGCGACCATGCGCGATCTCTCCTCCGGCCGGGATGTGTGTCTTCCTCAGAGTGCCATAAGTGAGCGACGTCTTCTTGGTGTGGTGACGAAAGCTCGCGGACGCCACCCAGCTGTCTGTGCCGACTGGCCAGGAGTGCCGCCAGAGCGTTTTCCGGTGCTATCCGGCCGTCCGTTTGCGGCTCCGCGTGGGAACAGGGTTCTGGTGCGCCTGTCGCTGTGGGGCGGGGACAGGGCCTGTCGATTCAACGGATCTATCCCAATCTTGATGGTAGTGTGCCCTGTTCTCCTCTGGTAGGTTTCGGTGCCGGAGTATCGGACACTGTCTTTCGACAGCAGTACCGTGTAACCCAGGGGTATGAGAAGGCCTCAGCCGTATCGCTCGACGAGCGCGTTGCCGATCGAGGCCAGGTGGTCTCGCACGCCAGGGGGGCCAGTCACCTCGAGCCATTCGACCAGCCAGGCGAGCTCGCCGGCGATCGCGTACTCGTTGCGGCCGCGGATCACGACCTCGATGCGGCCGTCGGTCATGGAACGTCCCACCTCGAGCCGACCGCCGAGTGCTATCCGGAGCAGGCCTATTCCACGGGGCGCGCACACCCCTTGGATTTCGAGAGGCGTTCGCTTGCGGTCGATCTCGTCAGCGATCTCGCGCCAGCTCTTGGCAAGGTCGAAGTCCTCGGGTCGGTGCACGGGATCGTCGGTCGGGTCGGCGGACGACACACGATCGATCCGGAAGGTCCGCCGGCCGACCTCAGTGTTGGAGACAAGGTACCAAGACGGACCTTTGGCAACGATGCCCAGCGGGTGGACGGTCCTCTCGGTTTCGACGCCTTTGCGGTCGACGTAGCTGAGCCGCACCTGGACACCGCGGATCACCGCGTCTTGGAGTTCGTCGAGAAAGCGAGGTGATCGGCGCTCGATCCGGCTCGCACCCCATCGTTGTGAGTCCATGACCAACGACGACGCTGCTGCCTCGGCCTGAACCCGGAAGGGCTCTGGCAGGGCATGGACGAGCTTACGTAGGGCTGCTTTCACGGCCGGTGCCGCAGCCGCGGCCGGGCCGGCGACCAGGAACAAGGCGCGGGCTTCACTTGCGGTCAACCCGGACAGGTCGGTGCGGGCGCCGCCCAGGAGGCGCCAGCCGCCGCCTCTGCCCTGCATGGAGTACAGGGGCACCCCGGCCATGGCCAGGGCGTCGAGATCGCGACGGGCAGTGCGCTCGGAGACCTCCAGTTCTCGGGCGACCTCTGCTGCTGTCACTTGTCCGCGCCGTTGCAGTAAGAGGAGGACGGCCACCAGCCGGTCGGTTCGCACCCTAACAACACTTTCATATAAAACCGGTCATGGGGTGACCGGTTTCTGTCGGCAAGATGGCGACATGACTTCACTGACGAGTCCCGCTACCCACGACTGTGTCGACTCTCGACCTATCAGGGTGCGCCGAAACTATCTTTGGACATCTTCGCTGTCTCACCCCGAAAGATAGAGAGGAAATGCAATGTTTGATCCAATCGATTTCCCCGAGCCAACCTTCATTTCAGTCAACGGTGTGGAACTCGAAGTCTTCGAAGCAGGCCGGGAAAATGCAGGAAAACCCATCATGCTCTGTCACGGCTGGCCAGAGCATGCTTTTTCGTGGCGCCATCAGATTTCTGCTCTTACCGCAGCGGGTTATCATGTCATCGTCCCGAACCAGCGAGGCTATGGCAACTCATCCCGTCCTACCGAAGTAACGGAGTACGATATCGAACACTTGTCGGGAGATCTCATTGCGCTTCTCGATCATTACGGATACGAAGATGCCACCTTTGTTGGTCATGATTGGGGTGCATTCGTCGTCTGGGGGCTGACCCTATTGCATCCGAACCGTGTAAACAAAGTGATAAACCTGAGCTTGCCCTATCTCGAGCGCGGAAAAAAACCCTGGATCGAGTTCATGGAATATACGTTCGGCAGTGATTTCTATTTTGTCCACTTCAATCGACAGCCAGGCGTCGCGGACGCAGTGCTCGAAGAAAACACATTCCAGTTCCTTCGCAACTTGTACCGGAAGAACGAGCCTCCCAGGGATCCTCAACCGGGTATGGTGATGATCGATCTCGCCAGAGCGGAAAAACCACTAGGTGAGCCCGTGATGAACGACAGCGAACTGTCCGTTTTTGTCTCCGCCTTCGAAGCATCAGGGTTCACGGGCAGCATAAATTGGTACAGAAATCTCGATCGTAACTGGTACTTGTTAGCGGATGTGGACCCGATCATCCAGCAGCCTGCACTTATGATCTATGGCGATCGGGATCCGGTCCGGAGGTCGGAAAAACTGACAGAGTTCGTTCCCAATATAGAAGTGGTCAACCTGGATTGCGGTCATTGGATTCAACAAGAAAAGCCGGAAGAAACAAACCAAACGATTCTGAGATGGCTGGAAAAGCAAGGTGTGAGCTAGCCTAAACTTTTTTCCGGTCCTACGGTCCGGTGTGATCGGTTTCGGATTTGTTTCCGGCTGAGCAGTCCCCGATAACGTGACCACCTGGGAATAGAGTCAGGTGATGTCATTCGATATTCGATCGGTCCCGCAGGCCACCGGGTAGTGAATGTGGGTGTATTCGTCCGGATGTACAGCCCAGCGCTGAATGCCGATGCAGACGGTTGTGATCGGCCTTGAAATCGCCGATCACAACCCTGGCTTCGAGCAAGCTCGTTCAGTGAGCCTTTTTCATAAGAGATAACCCGCGAGTTCCTTGAGGGTGTTGTAGTCTGCCAAGCCCCTGGACCTGGTCGGATTTGCTCGTGCGGTGCTTTGTGGAGTGTCTTGACCGAACTTCAGGATTAGTGAAGTAGATTCGATCGGTCCGAAGAAGCGCCGTTCGAGTTGAA
>NZ_JBWSOR010000055.1:0-10300 GCF_056629435.1 Nocardia sp. TBRC8007
CTTCTACGCCAATACTTTCCGAAGGGCACCGATCTGTCGCGGTGGAGCAAGCGGGACCTGGCGGCGGTCGCTGACGCGCTCAACACACGACCGCGGAAGGTCCTGGGGTGGCGCACGCCGGCTGAGGCGATGGAGCAGCATCTACAATCGCTCCAACAACGAAACGTTGCGTCGACCAGTTGAATCCGCCTTGCACTCCGTGGTCGGAATGAATGATCGTCCCGGCCCGCGGTGAACGGTTTGCGATGGCCATTCCCAGCGCGTTGGTCACCAGCGCGGCGGTCTGGGTCGAGTCGATCGACCAGCCGACGACCCGGCGGGAGAACGTGTCGAGCACGACTGCGCAGTACACCTTACCTTCCCGGGTGTGATACTCAGTAATGTCGGTGACCCACAACTGATTTGGCTGCGATCGTGCGAACGACCGGTTGACCAGATCACCCGCGGTCGGGGTCTGATGCTTCGGCCTGGAGCGGCGGTTGCCGGGCAGCCCCTTGATCCCAGCGCGGGCCATCAGCAGCTCAACCTGGTTGTGGCCCACGCTGATCCCGAGCCCCAGGGTGAGTTCGGCATGGACGCGATGAACGCCGTAGGTACCCCGGGATGCGGCATGCACGGTACGGATCTGATCGAGTAGCCAGGCATGCCGGATCGATCTTTGTGACGGCGGTCGTGACCGCCAGTGGTAGTAGCCCGATTCAGCGACGTCGAGGAGCCGGCACGCGGCCTGCACCGGCAAGCCCTCGGACGCCATCGTAGCTATGGCCGCGTATCGCCTTTTGGGTCGCCTCCCTGTTCTTTCAGCAGTTCACGAGCCCGTTTCAGGATCGCCACCTCCTGCTCGAGTTCCCGGATCCGCCGTGTGGCCGCCGACAGTTCGGCCTGCTCGGCGCGGGTTGCGCCGGGTAGCCGGCCGGTGTCGATCAGTTCCTGCTTGCGCCAGAGGTAAATCGTCTGATCACTGATGCCCAAATCGGCTGCCACCTGCGCGACAGGACGACCGACAGCGACCAGATCCAGGACCTTGCGGCGGAACTCTTCGGGATAGCGCCTTGGCACGAACGAGTCTCCTTCGACGGTGTCGTGACCAAGAAGTCAACCAAACCGACTCCGAGAAACCCGGGGAACATCACCGACTCCGAGAAACCCGGGGAACATCATGCCCAATGTCTGCAAGAACAGCTTGCCGAATGGGTCGTCCCAATCGTAGATCTGGCTGCCGAGTCCGAACAGTACACCTTGCCCGCGCAGGCCGGTCAGAATGTCGACGGCCTCGGCGAGGTTGCGGGCGAACCGATCGAATTTCGTCACGGTCAGAACCGTTTGGCGGCTCTTGGCCGCTGCCGCTGTGGCTGCCGCCAGTGCGTTGTCCAAGCCGAACGGAACAGGGTTGAGCTGGGCGGCGATTCGCCGTTCAGGGCGTTCCGGTAACCAGTCGGCTTACGGAACACCACCTATCTCGCCGTCGAGGCATGACATCACTTGGATCAGGCTGCGATGTCTGCCTTCTCCGGCGGAGTGCTAGCTCCTGTGGGCATTCGGTGTCCCATCAGCGCGGCGGAAGCTACTAGACCGGCCAGGAGGATGCAGGCGGGCAAGTACATGGCTTCGCCGAGTGCCGTGGCGAGCCTTTCGAGGATCTGCTCTGGCATCTTCGGCATACCTGCCCCGCCCTCACCGATCGGACCATCGGTGGTCAGATGCTGGGCCGCGATCTGCATCGACAGCAGCGCGCCAACGGCGGCAGAACCGAGTACCGAACCTGCCTGGCGGGTGGTCGTGAAGACACCAGAACCGGCACCGGCCAGCTCCACCGGCAGGTTCCGGGTGGCGGTGGTGGCCAGCGGAGCCCAGATACAAGCATTGGCGACACCAGCGACACCGCCGATCACCAGAAACAGGGCAACTGGGGTATCCGGCTTCATCAGTATCGCGAACACGAAGGTTGTCGCAGCGAAGACCGCGAAGCCGAACGTGGGCAGGATCCGCGGCGCCAACTTGTCCGACAGTTTGCCGACAATCGGGGCGAAAACACCTGTCCCAATAGCTATAGGAGCCAGGGTGAGTGCCGATCGGGTCGGCGACATGTCTAGTACCTGTTGGAGATAGAAGTAGAACGGCACGAACATAGCTGTCAACGAGGCATTCACGGCTCCGATCGCGAGGCTGGACATCGCGAAGTTGCGGTCTTTGAACAGGCTCAACGGCACCAGTGGTTCGTTGGTATTGCGGGACTGGTTGACCACGAACAGACCCATCACGACGACACCGGCGATGATCAGTGCCCAGATGACGCTATCCCACTCGCGGGTATTGCCCTCCTGGATAGCGAACACCAATAAGAACATTCCGGCTGCGGAGAGCGCCACGCCGACCAGATCGAACTTTTTCTTATGGGTTTCTAACGACGGCACCAGCCATACGGCCAGCACAAAGGCGATGATGCCGATCGGCACATTGATGTAGAAGATCCACTCCCACCCCTGTGACTCGACCAGGAACCCGCCCAGGATCGGGCCGACCAGTGTGGCCAAACCTGCGACGCCGCTCCAAAGACCCATGGCTGCGCCGCGCTTGTCTGGCGAGAAGGTGCGGGTGATGACGGCCATCGTCTGCGGTGTCATAAGCGCCGCTCCGAGACCTTGCACGGCGCGCGCAGCGATCAACATCTCGATGCTGCTGGACGTCGCGCACCACAGTGAGGCGGCAGTGAAAACGGCTAGGCCAAGCAGGTAGATGTTCTTAGGACCGAGCCGATCTCCGAGCCGACCGGTCACCAACAGTGGCACCGCGTAGGTGAGGAGATAGGCGCTTGTGACCCAAATGACCTTGTTGATATCAGCATGCAGGCTGCTCATGATCGCCGGATTAGCCACTGCGACGATGGTCATGTCCAGCATGATCATGAAGCTCCCCACGACTTGCGCGTACAGCGCCAGCCGAGGATTACGTTGGGTTGACATGGATTACGGGTCCTGCCCTAGGAGGTGGCCGATGTGTGTGACGGCTACTTGAAGTCGGAAAGTGGGATGCCGGGACTGCTGATGTGGTCGCTACAGGGCACTGCTGTCCATGGACCATGGCGATATCGTCGTCGGAGTGCGCCGCAGCCCAATCGTGTCCGAGCGGCCATCGGAGCTGGTGGTGCGCTCACCGGTATTAACGAGGTTTCGGTGACAACGTGACCCGCGGCCGATCGGAAACGTAGTGCATTGCACCAAGATTTCGAGCAGACTTACGTAACGCTCATGCAGTATTAAGGATGTTTCGGTATGCGGGTGACGTGCACTCTTCGAAACCTTGATACAGTGTGCGATGTTTCCGATCGGCCGTGGGTCACGCTGTCACCGAAACACCGTTAAGGCGCGCAGCTACACCGTCGCAGTTGCTGTCAACGCGGCTCACTAGTCTTGAGCTGCCATCTTGAGGAGCAACGCCTCGAACTCGGCGGCATACTGATCGGCTCGGTCCTCGGACAGGTAGGTGGAGAAGTCAACGCTGAGTCGGCCTTCGTAGGTGTGGATGATGTGCACCGAGGTCCGCAGCAGCGGGTGGTCGGTTTGCCCGGCTGCCTTCATCATCGCGATGACCGAAGTCCAGTCGAACCTCATAGCGTTGCGCAGCTCAAGGATCGTCAGTCCCGGGGGTGTGGGAACCGTCTCAATGACGCCCAAGTTCGTGGTGAGCGTCCGCGGTACCAGGGGCCGTGGCCTGTCGACAGTGCCTGCCATGTGGAGGAACGATTGGTGGATCACCCCTGATTCCAAGTCGTTGACCAACTGCTGCATCGCGGCGGAGCCCACCTCGACCGGATCAGATTTGGGGTGAACCGCCACAACAGAATTCGCCATTCCGAGAATGTTTGTGCCCGCCCAGACTGGCACCGGCGGTTCCAATCTGGCTCGGATGTCCACGGGCGAAACGACGTTGATGTCGATTGCTTCGGTGTCACCGATCGGCAGGAATCGTCGAGTAGCGACAGCGGCCACGCCCGCAACGAGGCTGTGCATAGTCTGGCCCCGACGCTTAGCAAAACCGAGCAATGCCATAGTGTCCTGCGCGCGCAGCCGCACCTGCCGCCACAGAATAGGATTCACCGCCTGCCCACTCGGCAAATTCGTGGGCGCCGCTTGCTCAAGACGGCTCGGTGGGAGGGCGGTCTTTACAACGCCGCGCTCCCCGAGTAGCGCCTCGGGCGACTGCGGAACCGGATGCGGTCGAACTACCGGAGTCCGACCTTCAGCGAGTTCGGTGTAGTACGACCACATTTCGTGATGCCAGTGCTGGACAAGCCTGCCATCGCTGATCGCATGATGGAATACGAGCGCGACCCGAGTATGACCGTCGTCGCCCGAAACTTTCAGCACTGCGACTGGACCGCCCGCGCCGAGCGTCAGAGTTCCCTCGTCGATCCGCCCGATCGGCGAGGCATCGGGTACGGCGGGCACGACGATCCCGAGCCCACGAATCCCGGAGACGGACCCAACATCCTCATTGGACGCAAGCCGCGCAGTGAGCACAGGATGGGCTTGGCGCAACAGATCCCATGCCTCCTGCAACGTGTCGAGGTCGAGAGCACCGACCACATGATCGGTGACCCAGATCGTCGCCGAGGTTGCGGCGAAATACGATTCGAACGGCGACAAAGGGCGGCCGAGGCCGTGAGCCGCGAGCGTTTCAGTCATTCGAATTCCTCAATTCTCGTACTCGTGCAGCGCAACCGGTAGCGACATTCGCCCGCGCATGAAGCTGAACCGCCACGGTGGATCTTCTCCCGCTGTGAGGCGCAGGGCCGGAAAGCTGTGGAACAGCGTATTGATCGCGATCGCGCCCTCAAGCCGCGCGAGCGCCGCCCCCACGCAGAAATGGATCCCGTGCCCGAAGGCCAGGTGCGCCGAGGAGCCCCGATCGGGGTCGAACCGGTCCGGCTCGGGGAATTTCGCCGGGTCCCGGCTGGCAGCCGCCAGTCCCACGATGACGAACTCTCCCGCGTCAATCGCTACCCCGCCCAACATGACCGGCTCCGTGGTGTGCCGCATGGTGGCGGTGTGCGCCGGCCCGTCGAATCTGAGTGTCTCTTCGATCAGATCTGAAGTCCGATCGGGTTCTGTGAGCACTCGCGTGCGGAGCGCGTCGTTCCGAGCCAGCATTTCCGCGGTCGTGGCAATTAGGTTCACAGTTGTTTCGTGCCCGCCGATCATGAGAATGAAGACGGTGTACACCAATTCGTCCTCGCTGAGCCGATCGCCGTCTGCAGAGACGGCGATCAGTTCGTCGAGCAGGTCCCCAGGCCCCGGGTTCGCGCGCTTGGCCGCGATCAGACCGCGAATGTAATCGCAGCACTCCGTCGCGGCACTATTCACCGCATCACTAGTCCCCGGAGTGAAGTACTCCATGAGCTGCCTGCTCCACGAACCGAGGCGGTCACGGTCTTCGTCGGGGAACCCCAGCATCTCGGAGATAACGGACAGCGGCAACGGGAGAGCGAAATCCTCCACCAAATCCACAGAGTCCTTATCCGCTAGGACCGCGACGAGTTCGTCGGCAATTGCCTGGATTCGCGGGCGCATCCGGGCGCTCGCCCCGGCGGTAAATGCCTTGCTCACGAGTTTGCGTAGCCGAGTGTGGTCCGGCGGGTCGAGTTGCAGCATGCTCGGTATGGCCGAAGCACCATTGACATGACCGGCCCCGAGCCGGGCGATGATCACGCTGCGCGCCGTGACATCCTTGCTGAACCGGGAGTCCGTGAGCACCTGTTTGCTCAGGTCGTAATCGACGATGAGCCATGCGGGCAATCCACTGGGCAGCACCACCTTATGCACGGGGCCCTCGACGCGGAGTTTGTCGTACACCGGCCACGGATCGGCGATGAATTCGCGTGTGAAAGTGACGGTTTGAGGCGATCCGTCAGGTTCGCCCGACAGCATTTTCGACATGAGATCCCCTGCTCTACTAATTCCTGATCTTGTTTTCAGGCCCGGTGTCGTCCTACGACACCTGGGCCAGACGGGGCGGCGCGGGAACGAGCACCTGGTGCACCTTGGCGCACAAGCCTTTTGTGTCGAAAATCTCCCCGAAAGCGAAGAGTCCGCCCTCGGCGACATGGGTGGTCGCGGCTCGTACATAAGCCCATTCAGACTCGACAGGGCGCACGCAATGCACCGTGACGTCCACGTTGACGGCGCTCATCTCCTCCAGCGAGAACCCTCGCCCGATCGACCACACCGCGTCCGCGAGCGTGTAGACGAGCTCGAAACCCGTCATCGAGGATCCGCTCACCAGCGACGGCGGCATCTTGCACGCCGCGGTGTGGGCGCCTTCCCGGAGAAATGGGATGTCTCCGGGAAACTTCCACAGACAGGAGGACATGTACCCGCTCGCATGATGCAGCCAGGAGAACGGCATGCCCTGGCTGTCGAAGCCGAGGTGGATCGGGTGCTGCGACAGCTCCCGTGCATCGAGGTCCGCCAGGTCCGCAGGGAGTGCGGCATGGGACGTAACCAGCGCATCCGAGACCGGACGAATGAACCAGAACGTCGCTACAGCGACAACCTCGCTGTCCTGAATGAGGAACACACCGAGCTGTTTGGTCGAACGGGTCTCGTGGAGCACCTCCGCCCGCACAACTACGTCGCTCACCTTGATCGGCGCGAGTATATCGAAACGACCACTTGTGGGGACGAGCCCTGGGGTGCTTCGCTGGGCCACCCGGTACGCGAGCCCGAACGGCGGACCGCCGTGCTGAAAAGCGGGTGACCACGGCCCGGAAGTCGTTGGCTGTGACTCGAATTCCTCCGCTGACTTCTGGCGGTAGAAGAATGCCGCACTCATACGGCGCTCACCGCATTATGACGAGTCACCTGGCTCGAGCTGATCTTCGCCCGAAGCGCGGCAACCTTCGCCGCGATATCTGAGCCGAACGGGTCGTGGTAGAGTTCTGCGATACCGAGCGCGTACCCGTGGATATAGCGGACACGGTCGAGATGGGCAGACTCGTACCCGTGCAACGCTTCATCGACGGTATCTCGGTCCGACCCCGACAACACCTTCGCCAACGCGACAGCGCTCTCGACCGCGAGATTCGCTCCCTGAGCGCTGTGCGAACAGATTGCGTGGACGGCATCGCCGATGCCCACAGTCCGCTGCCGGTACAACCGTTCGGGCCGTGACCGGAATGTGCTCGGCCGCAACGAAATCTCGTTCATACCCGCGATCATCGCTTCAACCGGACGCGCCCAGCCGTCGAACTCCCCGACGATTCGCGCTCGCACCTCGTCGGCAGCGGTCACGTCGAGCTCCGCGTGTTCGACATATCCTGTCGCGTAGACGGTTTTTCCGCCCACCACTGGGTAGCAGAGGAAATTCTTCCGCTCACCGACCCAGAGCCGCACCGCAGGGTCGGCGCCAAGTTCATTGATCACACGCTCCAGTGGAATGAGTGCCCGATAGACCATCGTGCCGTGTCGCACAATGTCTTGGTCCGGGTTGATCCGCGCGGAGATCGCGGAGTTCACGCCGTCCGCCGCCACCACGAGGTCGAACGATCCACGGGAACCGTCGCTGAAACGCACGACAACCCCGTCCTCGGACACATCGCAACCGAGAGCCTTCTTACCGAGGTGCAGGCACAGATTCCCGCAGGACTTCACCAGGACATCCTGAAGATCAGCCCGCAAGATCGAAATACCGCCCAATCCGCCCATGCGCGGCTGCGGCCACTCGCCACGGTACAGGACGTTGTCCTGGGAATCCGTGACGGTGGCAAACCCGATGGCACACCCGATTTCCCGGATGATCTGCTCCAACCCACATTCAGCGAGCAGGCCGAGAGACCTCGGGCCGAGCGTCACTCCGGCCCCGATCGGCCGCAATTGGGTGGCCGCGTCGAAAAGGCAGACCTCATGGCCGGAGGTCTCCATACTCTTGGCGAATACGAGGCCGGCGATGCCGGCCCCGATGACCCCGATACGCATCGTCACCACCGCCGCCGTGCGACCAAAGCGCTGTCCGTCACCGCTTCGGCGAGGATGTTCTCGATCTCGTTGTGAGGGTAATGAACTCGCGATCCAGCGAGCGTGACCAGCAGGTTCTGGGTCGCGAAGCCGAGTTCGTCCAGCACAGTGCGATGCCGGAGCAGGACTCGCATCGCCTCTCCGCAGACGAGGCCGTACGTCGCGTCCCACAACTGTGCCGAGTCGAGCTGGGAAGCGGCATGCGCGATTTCCGTGCCGAAGATAACGATGCAGTACAAGTCGCCGATGGCCTCGATGGCCCGCTCGCCTTTCAGCGTATCGTTTTCCATGACCCATCGCGAGAAACCCAGGCAGAATTCTCGGAATACCGCGCCGTTCGACAGCCCGGACACGGACTCGAGACTCGACCGCCAATCACCGAAATCGATGGACCCAAATCCCCCGAGCCCGCGATGGGACAGCAGATATTCGGCTCCCACAGGCCAGTGCTCACCAGATTCATGGGCAGGAGACCTGCCGGATGAAGCGATGAAAGCTTTCGAAGACTTGATCATCTGCATAAGGTTGACGTATTTGGTGCCTTCCAAGCGAGGCAGATACGCACAGAACCTCCGAATTGCATTGAGCGGCGACTGACTCTCGAACGAATACGCCGAAGCAGCATCCATTAGCGATCGGATAACGGATTCGGACATTTCAGTGACAAATGTCTTGGCTGCGCTGTTGAAAACGATGTAGGAATTATCGCTGCGCGAAGCGTTCTCCATGTGCTCAGCGCATTGCGCCAAGAAGGCCCGCATTGCGAGGACCCAGACAGCCGATTCGCACAGAATTTCCTTGTTCTGCCCGAAGTCGCTCGTTCGAACACCGAAGATCGCGCGACTGCTAGTGTGGCGATACGTTTCCAGCAGTGCACGAGAGGCCAATCCCACAGCCGCAGTGGCAAGGTTCACCTTGCCGATATTGATCGTATTGACGGCGTCGAAGAAGGCGCCTCGGCCCGAGACGATGACATCGGACTCGCCGACCACATAATCCTCAAGTTCGAACTCGGCCACAAACATCTGCTCCGGCACCGCATTCCGGACCAGCCGGAAGCCGGGGTTCGCATGGTCGACCCGAACGAAGGAGAACGACTTGCTATCGTCCCCACCGGCGGCGAATGTAGTGATGATAGGCGAAACCTGTGCGTTGCCCACGTAGTGCTTCGCGCCGTTGAGAACCAGTCCATGCTCGGACTTCGTCAACGTCGTCGCTGTTGTCCGCCAGTCCGCACCGGCGCCCTTCTCAGACATCCCGAACGATCCGAGGTGACCGCTCCGTAACGCCTCGGCATAGATGCCCTGCAACTCTACAGAGCCAGACATCCACACCGGCAGCACCGAGAGCGAGGTGACATGCCACATTAACCAGTGGGTGAAACTGCCGAATGCGAGATTCTCGCTGGTGGCGAAGATCGTCCGAGGGCGCCACTGTGCGTCTGGTCCGCCAATCCCCGCCGGGCACAGTGTCCTCGACAGGATCGACCGATCACGGAGAAAGCTCAAATAGTCGTCGGGGAAATCCCGTGATATGTCTTCTGCCGTGAGTACCTCGGCGCCTTTTCCGGCAAACCAATTTGAAATCTCGACCTGAACATCAGAATGATCGCCTGAATGTGGGCGCCTCAAGTGGTGCGCTGAGGACAGCGTCTGATCAATAATACTCATAACTCCCCTAGGTATAATAAGTTCCGTGCACAGCATTAGATTTCATTCTGCTTGCTGGAAGCCCAGTACAAAGGCGCAGGATGCAGGCGCATCGCACGTGCCGATCACGTGCGGTAATCCCCCTTCCCCTCCCCACCTAATCGGCGCCTCCGCTGTAATAAACCATAAGGTGCGAACGGCCGCAAATTGACGCCATGCCAATAACTGCACATGGTGCAGGCAGCTAATCTGTGAGCATCTTGTCGAATCTCGAAATATCTATGGTCATGGCTAGATCGTGACCAATTTTGGCAATCTCGACGACGAAGAACGTACGAATCAGCAAATGCTGACCTATGGCATGGATCACGCCGGGTCAAACCACCGTTCGGCAGATACCGGATGGTCGATGCGATGCGATGCGATGCGATGCGGATGGGTGCTCGATCCTCACGCCGGTCCGGAGGGAAACAGTGCCTGCGGCTCAAGGTCCAGTCGGGTGACCGGACCCGTCTCGGGCGGGGTGAGGTTGAGTGCCTAGTTGCCGAAGCGGCCGATTGTGCGCGTGATGTACGGGGTGATTGTGGCCAGATCGTTCCGGGTCTACCGGGTTGCCTTGTGCGGCAGGGCATTGGTGGC
>NZ_JBWSOR010000056.1:0-10255 GCF_056629435.1 Nocardia sp. TBRC8007
ATCGGCTGGGTGACCAGCTGGTCGCCTATCTGGTGGCTGATCCGGATCGGGTGGTGGATACCGAGTCGGTGCGGGCCGGGGTCGGTGCGCGGTTGCCTGGGTATATGGTGCCCGCGGCGTTCGTTGTGCTCGAGGAGTTCCCGTTGAACGCCTCGGGCAAGTTGGATCGTAGGGCGTTGCCCGCGCCGGTGTTCGAGGCCGCGGTGTTCCGCGCGCCTGTGACGCCGACGCAGCAGCTGGTGGCAGGCACTGTCGCCGAGGTACTCGGTGTGGAGCGGGTCGGTCTGGACGACGACTTCTTCGACCTGGGCGGCAACTCACTGCTGGCGACACAGGTGGCGGCGCGGCTCGGTGAGGTGCTGGACACCCAGGTTCCGGTGCGTGCGCTGTTCGAGTCACCCACCGTGTTGGCGCTGGCCGCGACGGTGGCGGAAAACGCAGGGCAGGGTGGCCGGGCACCACTGGTCGCCCGTCCGCGGCCAGATCTGGTGCCGTTGTCGCCTGCGCAGCAGCGCATGTGGTTCCTGAACCGGTTCGACAACCGGGCTGCGGTGAACAACATTCCGGTTGCCTTGCGGCTGGCCGGCGCGCTCGATGTGGCCGCGCTCAACGCGGCCATCGGCGACGTGCTCGCACGGCACGAGGCGCTGCGCACCGTCTACCCCGAGGTAGAGGGGACTGGCTATCAGCGTGTCCTGCCGATGGCCGAAGTCGGTTTTGACTTGGTTGCCGAATCGGTCGCTGTGGATGAGCTGTCTATGCGGTTCGTCGAGCTGGCGAACGTCGGTTTCGATGTGACCAGTGAGATCCCGTTCCGGGCCCGCTTGCTCGAGTTGTCGGCGACCGACCACATAGTGGTGCTGGTCATGCATCACATCAGTGTGGACGGTTTCTCGCTGCGTCCACTGCTACGTGACATAGTGCTTGCCTATACAGAGCGCGCTCGTGATGCGGCGCCCGGTTGGACCCCGCTCGATGTGCAATACGCCGACTACGCGCTGTGGCAGCGCGACGTGCTCGGCGTCGAAGACGACCCGGATTCCGTCGCGGCCGAGCAGCTCGCGTACTGGACCGAGCAGCTGCGCGATCTGCCCGATCAGATCGAATTACCCGCCGACCGTCCCCGGCCGGAGATCGCTTCCAACGCCGGTGGCACTCATAACTTCACGGTCGGTGCCGAATTGCACGCCGCGTTGGCAGAGTTGGCGCGGGCTCGCGGTGTGACGCTGTTCATGCTCGTGCACGCCGCGCTCGCCGCATGGGCGAGCCGCCTGTCGGGCAGCACTGACATAGCGATCGGTACTCCGATCGCGGGCCGTGGTGAACGCGCACTCGACGATGTCGTCGGCATGTTCGTCAACACACTGGTACTACGCAACGAGGTCGATCCTGGTGTACGTTTCGAGGAATTGCTCGACCAGGTGCGTCGCACCGACCTGGCTGCTTTCGCGCACACCGACGTGCCGTTCGAGCGACTGGTGGATGTGCTCAGCCCAGCGCGGTCGCAGGCGCATCATCCGCTGTTCCAGATCGCGCTGACCTTCGAAGCCGCCTCAGCCGCTCATATCGGCGCCGTTGCGGTACCGGGTCTGGACGTCGAGGTGGTCGACATCCACCCAGGAACAGCCAGATTCGATGTGCAGCTTACGGTTGGCGAGTCTGCAGATGGCGGGCTCGGACTGTCGTGGAACTACGCCATCGAACTGTTCGATCCGGAGACAGTGGCCGCCTTCGCCGACCGTTTCGTGCGCATCCTGCGCGGTATCGTCGAGGAACCGGAGATCCCAGTCGGGGATATCGATCTGCTCGGGGAGAGTGAACGGCTCGACGTGTCGCAGCGCTGGGTGTCTTCCGGCGCCGACAGTACCGGGAGTGTTGCCCGAGTGGGTGGGTTCGCTGATCCGGATAGCACGCTGGCCGGGTTGTTCGATGAGAGCGTCGCCGCGCACCCGGACCGGATCGCGGCTCGCTTCGGGGTGGAGACGCTGACCTACGCCGAGCTGGACCGGCGAGCGAATGTGTTGGCGCGCAGGTTGATCGCCGAAGGCGCCGGGCCGGAGTCTCTGGTCGCGGTGATCCTGCCACGGTCACTGGACTTGGTGGTCGCGCTGTTGGCTGTAGTGAAGACCGGTGCGGGCTATGTGCCGGTCGATCCGACCTACCCGGCCGACCGGATCGCCTATGTGCTCGCTGACTCTCAGCCGACCAGCGTGGTGCTCGATTCCACTGTGCGGGTATCGGTTCCGCATGAGCTGCCCGCTGTGGTGCTGGATGGGTTCGCAGTGGAGACCGGCAACGTCGAGGACGCCGACGACGCTCCGATCACCGACGCCGATCGGAATGCCGCGTTGACCCCGGACAATGCCGCGTACGTGATCTACACTTCTGGCTCGACCGGCCGCCCGAAAGGCGTCGTGGTGACGCACCGGAATGTGGTGCGATTATTCGCTAACACCGACCGTGACTTCGGTTTCGAGCCCGATGACGTGTGGACGCTGTTCCACAGCTACGCCTTCGACTTCTCGGTATGGGAGCTGTGGGGACCGTTGCTGTTCGGCGGCGCCCTCGTGGTGGTCGACTACTACACCTCGCGCTCGCCGGAGCAGTTCCTGGAACTGCTACGCGCCGAGGGTGTCACGGTGCTCAACCAGACTCCGTCCGCGTTCTATCAGCTGGCGGAGGCCGACCGGAATGCCGCACTCGACGCCGCACCGCTGGCGCTGCGCTATGTGGTGTTCGGCGGCGAGGCGTTGGAATTGCGCAGACTCGCCGATTGGGTGGCCCGGCACGGTGCTGGTGTCACCGATCCGACTTCAGCGGAGGCGCGGGCTGCTGCCTCGGGTCCGCTGCTGGTCAATATGTACGGTATTACCGAGACCACGGTGCATGTGTCCTATCGTGCATTGGACGCCGCGACTATTGCCGCGGCGTCCGGAAGCGTGGTCGGGCGGGCGGTCGCGGGCTTGCGGGTGTATGTACTCGACAACAGGATGCGTCCGGTTCCGATCGGGGTCGCGGGCGAGATATATGTGGCCGGGACGCAATTGGCCCGCGGTTATCTCGGCCGTACCGATCTGACCGCCACCCGCTTCGTCGCGGACCTGACGGGCGAGGTGCCAGGCGGGCGGTTGTACCGTTCTGGCGATCTCGCGCGCTGGAATCGTTTCGGTGAGCTGGAATACCTGGGCCGTGCCGACGACCAGGTGAAGGTGCGTGGCTTCCGGATCGAACTCGGCGAGATCGAATCGGCGATTCTCGCCCAGCCCGGCATCGCCCAGGCCGCGGTTATCGTGCGTGAGGACCAGCCAGGCGATCAGCGGATCGTCGCTTATGTGGTTGCCGAACCGGACGCTCAACCGGCGCTCGATGCGGTGCGTGACGGCGCCGCCTCGCAGTTGCCGTCCTACATGGTGCCCTCGGCTATGGTGCGGCTGGAATGGATTCCGCTGACCGTCAACGGAAAGCTGGACCGCCGGGCATTGCCTGCTCCGATGGCGCGGGCGCGTGCCTTCCGCGCACCGATTACGCCGGTACAGGAGACCGTGGCCGCGGTGTTCGCCGATGTACTCGGCGTGGAGCGAGTCGGCCTGGACGACGACTTTTTCGACCTCGGCGGAAACTCGCTGATCGCGACTAGAGTGGTGGCTCGCATCGGCGCCGCGCTCGGCACAACTGTCGCGGTGCGCACGCTGTTCGAGGCCACCACCGTGGAAGCTCTTGCCGCGCGGACCGAATCGCACGCCGACGGTGCCGCACGGGCTCGTCTCGTCGCCCGTGAGCGTGCCGCAGAGGAATTGGTGCCGTTGTCGTTCGCGCAGCAGCGCATGTGGTTCCTGAACCAGTACGACACCGCTTCGGCGGCCTACAACCTGCCGATAGCCATCCGGCTGACCGGTGATTTGGACATCGAGGCATTGTGGCTGGCGGTTGCCGACGTGGTGCGCAGGCACGAGTCGTTGCGTACCAGATACCCCGAGCACGGCGGCATCCCGGTCCAGGTCATCGTGCCTGCCGAGGACATCGCTCTGGATCTGCGTCCGGTCGCGGTGGATAGGGCGGAGTTGACTGCGGCAGTGGCCGAGTTCGTTACCGCCGGATTCGATGTGGCCGGACAGGTTCCGTTGCGCGTCAGGTTGTATGCGACCGGATCCGACGAGCACGTGCTCGTGGTCGTGGTGCACCATATCGCGGCTGACGGCTTCTCGATGAGGCCGCTGACCCGCGACGTGATAATCGCCTATACCGCGCGCGCTACCGGCAGTGTTCCCGGTTGGATGCCGCTGGCGGTGCAGTACGCCGACTTCGCGATATGGCAGCGCGAAGTTCTCGGCGCCGAAGACGATCCTGGCTCGTTGCTGGCCGGGCAGGTCGCGTACTGGCAGCGTGCGCTCGCCGGTATTCCTGATGAGCTGGCCCTGCCCACCGATCGCCCCCGTCCGGCCATCGCCTCGTACCAGGGCGCGACGCTGCATCACGAGCTATCCGGTGAACTGATCGACGACTTGGAGGAGATCGCGCGACGGCGCGGTGCCTCCTTGTTCATGGTGCTGCACAGCGCGCTGGCCGTGCTGCTGGCGCGACTGTCCGGCAGTGACGACGTGACGGTCGGCACCCCGGTCGCTGGTCGTGGTGAAGCTGCGCTCGACGACCTGGTCGGCATGTTCGTCAACACACTGGTGCTGCGTACCGGGATCGAGCCGGGCGAATCGTTCGCAGATCTGCTCGAGCGGGTACGTCGCACCGACCTGGACGCCTACGGCAACGCCGACGTGCCGTTCGAGCGGTTGGTGGAATTGCTCGCGCCGGAGCGCTCGCAGGCGCGCAACCCGCTTTTCCAGGTGATGCTGGCGTTCCAGAACACAGAGCGCTCCGTCCTCGAGCTACCAGGTCTTGCGGTGTCCGCGCTGGATATCGAAGAGAACGTGGCGCGTTTCGATCTGCAGTTCACCCTCGCTGAGCGTGACGAATCAGATTCCGGCGCGATGGCTTTGGCGCTCACCTACGCCACTGAGCTGTTCGACGAGTTCACCGTGACACAGATCGCACGGCGTTGGGAGCGCGTGCTGGCGTCCATCGCGGCCGATCCCGAGATCGCTATTGGTGCTATCGATGTACTCGATATGACCGAGCGGGCGGAGCTGGTCGCGCGCACTGGTGCGGCGGAAACGCGAGCACGGACGCTGCCCGATCTGATCGCCGAGGCCGCGGTGATCGATCCGCAGGCGCCCGCAGTGGTGTTCCAGGGAAGAAGTCTGTCCTATGGCGAGTTGGATGCGCGATCGAATCGCCTGGCCCGTCTACTGGTCGCGCATGGCATCGGCACCGAGGATCTGGTGGCGGTCGCTGTGCCGCGGTCGGATATGTCGTACTTCGCCGAGTGGGCAGTGACCAAGACCGGTGGCGCGTTCGTACCGATCGACCCGACCTATCCAGCCGACCGTATCGCACACATGGTCACCGATTCGGGCTCCCCGATCGGTATCACCGCGGCATCGGTGCGCGCCGAACTGCCGGATACGGTCGAATGGCTGGTGCTCGATGAGTTGGAGCTCGCTGCGTTCGACAGTGTCCCGGTCACCGATGCTGATCGGGTGCGGCCGCTGCGACCGGAACATCCGGCCTACGTGATCTACACCTCCGGTTCTACCGGTGTGCCCAAGGGCGTCGTAGTCACCCATGCAGGCCTCGCTAACTTCCGCGACGAGCAGAACGCCCGCTACAACGTCGATTCCGACACGCGCGCACTACATTTCGCCTCGCCCAGCTTCGATGCGTCGATCTTGGAGTTCTTACTCGCAATCGGCAACGGCGGCGCGCTGGTGGTTTGCCCGCCCGGAGTGTACGGCGGGGAGGAACTGGCCGAGCTGATCCGCGCCGAGCGAGTCAGCCATGCCTTCCTCACCCCATCTGTGCTCGCCTCGCTGGATTCGGCGGCGCTGGAAGACATGCGGGTGATCGTGGCGGGAGGCGAGGCTGTGCCCGCTGATCTGGTCGCGAAGTGGGGCGGTGCGCCGGAGGGTTCGGGTCGCCGCTTCCACAACGGCTACGGCCCGACCGAGACCACGATCATGACCAATATCAGCGATGCGCTCGCGCCAGGTGATCGGGTCACCATCGGCGGTCCGATCCGTGGCATGCAGTCGTTGATCCTGGACGCCCAGCTGCGGCCTGTTCCTGTGGGTGTCGCAGGTGAGTTGTACCTGTCGGGCATCCAGCTGGCCCGTGGCTACCACGCGCGGCCGGTGCTGTCGGCTGAACGGTTCGTCGCCAACCCATACGTCCCCGGAGTGCGGATGTACCGCACTGGTGATGTGGTGCGTTGGACCAACACTGGTGCGGTCGACTACGTGGGCCGCTCCGACTTCCAGGTGAAGGTGCGTGGTTTCCGCATCGAACTCGGCGAGATCGACGTTGCGCTCACCTCGCACGCGACTGTCGACTTCGCTGTCACCGTGGGCCACACCGGCGCCACAGCCGCGACATCGCTGGTTTCCTATGTAGTCGCCGCGCGTGGACACTCGATCGACGTGTCGATGCTGACCTCGCATGTCGAGGCTCTGCTGCCCGCCTACATGGTGCCCTCCGCGATCATGGTGATCGACCACGTTCCGCTCACCCCCGTCGGCAAGCTGGACCGTAAGGCGTTGCCGGAACCGGTATTCGCGACCGAGGTCGTGTTCCGTGCGCCGCGCACCCCAGTCGAGCAGGCCCTCGCTGAAGTATTCGCCGAGGTTCTCGGCATCGAGCGGGTCGGAGTGGACGACTCGTTCTTCGCATTGGGCGGTGACAGCATCGTCTCTATTCAATTGGTCTCTCGGGCCAAGGCGCGCGGTGTGGCGCTCACTCCGCGACAGGTCTTCGAGCAGCGCACTGTGGCCGGACTGGCCGCGGTCGCCGAAACCATCGAGGCGACCGGGTCGCCAACCGTGACACTCGCCGAGCTACCTGGTGGTGGAGTCGGTGCCATGCCGTTGACACCGGTGGTCCGGTTCATGGCCGAGCGGCGTGGCTCGTTCGGCCGGTTCAACCAAACGCTGGCGCTGGAGTTGCCGGTGGGCATCGACCGCGCAGGTATTGCGGCGACGGTCGGTGCGGTCATCGATCGACACGACATGCTGCGGGCGAGCCTGCGCAAGGAAGGCGATGACTGGACTGTCGAGACCGTCGCGCCGGGCACGGTCGCGGTGGATGGACTGATCGACCGAATTGGATTCGCCGCGAATATTACTGACATGGAACTGGTCGAGATCGCCTCTGCTGCCGTGGATGTGGCGCTGGACCGACTCGACCCGGCCGCAGGTGCGGTCATCCGGTTCATCTGGTTGGAGCCCGATTCCGCCGAGCGCTCCGGTCGGCTGATCGTTGTCGCCCATCACCTGGTGGTGGACGGTGTCTCATGGCGCATCTTGGTGCCGGACTTCGTTACGGCATGGGGGCAGTGCACTGCGGGCCAGACGCCGGAATTGGTCGCACCGGCCACTTCGATGCGCGCTTGGGCGCATGCACTGCGACGTGAGGCGACCAGCTCCGAGCGGGTGGCCGAATTGGGCTACTGGCGTTCGGTGGCAGACACGCCCGACCCACTGCTGACCGAGCGGGCACTGGACCCGGCGCTGGACACTTCAAGAGTCATCGAGAAACTGCGGGTCGAGGTGTCTTCGGAGGTCACAAGGGCTCTGCTCACCACAGTTCCCGCACTGTTCCACGGCGGCGTGAACGACGGACTGCTCACCGCGCTGGCGCTGGCCACCGTGAAATGGCGGGTGCGTCGGGTCGGTACTCACGGTGACGATTCGCTGCTGATCCGCTTGGAAGGACACGGTCGCGAAGAGGACGTGGTTCCCGGTGCGGATCTGTCCCGCACTGTCGGTTGGTTCACCGCAATCTACCCGGTCCGTTTCGACTTGTCCGGCATCGATCTCGACGCGGCGTTCACAGGCGGATCTGCGCTCGGCGCTGCCATCAAGGCGGTCAAGGAGCAATTGCTCGCAGTGCCGGACAAGGGGCTCGGCTATGGTCTGCTGCGCTACCTGAACGCCGAGACCGCACACGAGCTGCCGCGCGACCTGCCCGGCCAGGTGAGTTTCAACTACCTCGGCCGAGTCTCCGAGGGGGATGTGCCGGAGTCGCTGCGTGGTTTCGGCTGGATCCCCGCCCCTGAACTCGGTGCGCTGGCCGGCGCCTACGACGCGGATATGCCCGCGATGGCGTCGCTCGATGTGAATGCGATCGTGGTCGGCGACACACTGTCCGCCACTATCGGCTACCCCTCGACCCTGCTGCGGGACGCCGACGTGCGCGAGTTCGCCGAATTGTGGACCGCTGCTCTGGAAGCGGTTGCCCGCCATGCTAATTCAGCCGGTGCGGGTGGGCACACCCCGTCGGATTTCGCGCTGATGCGCACTGCGGGGATAACTCAGCGGGATATCGACGGATGGGAGCAGCGCTTCCCGGCACTGGCCGATATCTGGCCGCTCTCAGCGCTGCAGGCCGGTTTGCTGTTCCATGCCAAGCTCGCCGCGAGTTCGGTGGACGTCTATACCGCGCAAGCTGTGCTGACCCTGACCGGACGGGTGGATGCGGCCCGATTACGCTCGGCAGCACAGGCATTGGTAGACCGCTACGAGAACCTACGCACCGCGTTCATCACCGATCGCGGCGGTAATCCGGTGCAGATTGTGCTGGACCGTGTCCGAGTGGCCTGGGCCGAATATGACCGGATCACCGAAGGCAATGGTGCCGACCTCATCCAGGCCGACCGCATGCGCCGTTTCGACCTCGCCGAGCCACCGTTGATCCGCTTCACCTTGATCCAGACGGCGGACGCCTCCGCACCGGAAGGAGCTCGCTGGCAGTTTGTGGTGTCCAATCATCACATCCTGCTCGATGGCTGGTCCATGCCACTGCTCATGCGGGAGCTGCTGATGTTTTATGCCGCACACGCGGACAGCTCAGTATTGCCTGCGGCCCGCTCCTATCGGCATTTCCTGGAATGGACTCGGCAGCAGGATCACGCGGCTTCGATGGCCGCATGGACGCACGCGATGCTCGGTGTCGGCGAGCCGACCCTGCTGGCCCGTCCAGATGCGGGGCGCGAGATCACCGCATTGTCCGGTGAATACTTCTTCGATCTGGATGAGACGGTCACCGCGCGGTTGACCGTGCTGGCCGGGTCGCTCGGCGTCACGCCGAACACCGTGTTACAGACCGCGTGGGGAATCCTGCTCGGCCGGATGACCAACCGCGATGATGTGCTGTTCGGCACCACAGTCTCCGGGCGTCCCGCGCAGCTGGCCGGCGTGGAGTCGATGGTCGGTTTGTTCATCAACACCGTACCGGTTCGAGTGCGTTTCGATCCGGCGGAATCAGCGCGTGATCTGCTGCGCAGGACTCAAGGTGAGCAAGCCGACCTACTCGATCACCACTACGTCGGGCTGGCTGACATCCAATCTGCCGCCGGCATCGGTGGCCTATTCGATACTCTCGTAGTCTTCGAGTCCTACCCGGTCGACGCGGCGGGCCTGCAGGCGCAAGCCGCGGATATCGATGGTATGGCGGTGACTGCGTTGGACGCGGCCGACGCCACGCATTACCCCCTGACTCTGATCGCGCAGCTGGACTCGCGGCTTCGGGTACGCGCGGGCTACCTGCGCGACCTATTCGACGAGCAGACCGTGCGGAGTATCGCCGACCGTCTGATCAGGGTACTCACCGCGATCGTCGATGAGCCGGACACGACTGTCGGTGCTATCGAACTGCTCGACGCCGCTGAGCGTGAGCTGGTGCTCTCCAGCTGGAACAACACCGCGTACCCGATCGACCCGACAGCATCATCGGGGCAAACCGCGCATTCTGTCGGGACAACTCTGGTTTCGATGCACTACGACCAGGTCGAACGCACGCCGGAGGCGACTGCGGTGACCTTCGAAGGGACAAGTCTGTCCTATGCCGAGTTCTCCTGGCGGGTGAACCAGCTGGCGCGCTGGCTGATCGCACGTGGCGTTGGCGCGGAATCGTATGTGGCACTGGGTATGAGGCGCTCGATCGATCTGGTTGTCGGTATGTATGCCGTCGTCGCCGCCGGCGGTGCGTATGTGCCGCTTGATCCGGATCATCCGGCCGAGCGCACGGAATACATTCTTGCCACCGCTGATCCGGTGTGCGTACTGACCTCCGGGGCAGATCTGGATATTGATACCGCACAGGTACGCATCGACCTGCTCGATCTGAGCGGGCTTTCGGAAGCACCGGTTAC
>NZ_JBWSOR010000057.1:0-9272 GCF_056629435.1 Nocardia sp. TBRC8007
TGGCCCACCTGACGATCGCCTGGGCCCTCGGATACCCGCTAGCGAAGCGACCGGCGTCACCGCCACGATGGCGGCGACCGTGTGCCGCACCCCACGACGTTTCCGCGGATCGGCCGGGCGCAACAGCATATCCGGCAACCCGGCACCAACCAGCACTCCGGCGCCGGGGTCATCGCTCGAATTCTGCGGACCAGGGCGCGGCCGACCATTGGAGAGTAGAACAGAAGATGGTGACAATGCGGGCACGGCAAAGACTTTCGCAACGAATTGGCGTGGTGACCAAGGTCGTTACCGTAAGCGATCGTGCCCACTCGACGACACGCAGAAAGCCACACCCTCATCCACCGATGAAATCGGTGGATGAGGGTGTGTCGAAATAGAGAAAGTTCCTTCTGAACTGGGATGATTAGAGTTACCACACTGCAATCGAGACCGGATTGGAAAGGCACTTTCAGTGAGTTTGTTCCACAGGTTCGCTGCCGACTCGGCGAGGTTCGACGACGACAACCTCGTGTCGTGTGCCGGGCTGGTCCCGGTGATGACGTTGGCCGAGCAAACCGGCCTGACCAGTATGTTGGCCGATAAGGTGTCGATCACCGCGCCACGGATCAAGTCCGGTCGGCGTATCCAGCCCCGAAGCTGACCACGCTGATCGCGGGAATGTGCGCGGACGCGGACTGCATCGATGACGTCGATGTGCTGCACAGCGGGGCATGACCGAGTTGTTCGCGGGCGTGTATGCGCCCTCGACGGTGGGAACACTGTTGCAGGAGCTCACCTTCGGACACGCCAAAAGCTGGATTCGGTGCTGTGGGAGCATTTGCTCGCTCTCACCGAGCGGGTGGATCTGCCATCCGGCGCGGCGACCCGGACGTTCGTGGATATCGACTCGCTGCTGCGGCCAGTCTACGGCCACCGGAAAGAGGGCGCATCCTACGGTCACACCAAGATCGCAAAGAAACAGGTTCTCCGCAAAGGGTTTTCACCGTTGGAGACCGCGCTCAGTACCGATGTCGCCGCGCCGGTGGTGTCCGGAAACAGGCTGCGAGCGGGCAAGTCCGGGTCAGGGAAAGGGGGGCCGGGTCGATGGTCACTGCCGCGATCGGTGCCGCCCGCGCTGCCTGCTCATGCGGCACCGTCCTGGTGCGTGGGGATTCGGCCTACGGCACCCGCAAGGTCGTGCGCGTCGCCCTGACGCCCGCTACCCCGACGCACGGGTGATACCGCCAGAGACTGTTCCCCCTCTGGCGGTATCACCCGTCCTTCACCAACCCGCAAGAACCCGTTGCCGTCGCCGACATCACCCACCGCAAACATGCCAACATCAAGACAGTGTTCTCCGACCTCATCGACGGGCCACTCGCGCACATCCCGTTTGGGAAATTCGGTGCCAACTCCGCCTGGCTCCTGTGCGCTGTGATCGCCCACAACATGTTGCGCGCCACCGGAATCCTCGCATGGGTAGATCCATGGCACACGTTATGGGACAACATAATCGGCCACAAACCACCACAACCAGCCACCATCTGACCACCCAGGCCCCACCAGCCCGAAACCCAGGTCGGTGGATTGAGGCTCAGCGCATACCCGCATTTCACGACTTCGACGGTTCTCTGATGGCGCACCGAGGCGAGCTGCCCGGTGTACACAAGGGCTCCTGGTGAGCTTGCGCTTCTGGCCCGAGGGGCCCTCTCCCGATAACGATCGAGAGAGGGCCCCTCGGTGGGTTTGTGTATGTTAGGTCAGAACGCCTTGAAGGTTCGGTTCAAGGTCTTGGGCGCAGGTGCGGTGGGAGTGTCTGGTTTGATCGAAACCTTGACCATGAAGGTCGTCCCGTAGGTGGCAGTGTAGGTTCCGGTACCCTTGAAGTGCAGCGTCTTCTTGGCATTGTCCAGCGAGAAACCTTTTCGCAGTGGCGGGGCCGCCCTGAAGTCAGGGGTTATTCCCTTGTCTTGTGACTTCTTGATCGTGTCATAGATCGAGAAGCCGGAAGAGGGGATGAGCGTGCTCAATATAGTCCTACCCCATGGGCGGATGACGCCGCTGATATCGGTGGTCAGGTCGACGTTTCCGCTGGCTGTCGACTCCTGTAAGGTGACGGTGACGGTGGCTGTGGAGTGGGGGGGAACCTTGATGGTCTGTCCGGGCGCGGTGTAGGTCGTCGATTTGGATGTCGAGGTGCTGTCTGTCTGGTTGAAGGTCCAGGTCGTATTCAGTTCGGCGCCTACCTTCAGTGCTTTGCTGATATCCAGCGAGGCCGATACCTTGGTCCAGACTTCGAACCCGCGCGTGACCGATGTCGTCGTTGTGTTGTCTATGGTCTTGGAGAAGCTCTGGCTGGTCAGGGTCTGTTCTTGGTTGGTGGTGTTCCGCAAGGTCGCCGTGCCCGCGAACCATTGTTTACCCAGGGTGATTTTGGGGCTTCCCGTAAGCGCCGCGGCGGAATGGGTGAACGACACTGCATTGGTGTTCGCACCGATGTAGTCCCAGATTTGGTCCTTGAACAGCCCTTCGAGGCTGGTGTTCTGAGTGGTTCCCGCATGCGCGGGAATCGCGGTAAGGAAAACGGTGGATACCGCAGATATCATGCCGACAGCAACGCTGATGCCACGCTTCATTGCTAGTTCTTTCTGTCTTTTGTGAATTTCTCAGGCGCGGTAGTTGTTCTCGATGCGCACGAAGAGCGCCGCGACTGTGCCGATTGTCTCCCGGCATCCTTGCTGGAAGGTGTGATGAGAGTATGTCTGTTCGACAATGCGTTATGTCCGTGATCTGCTTTCCTCCAATACTTCCGGAGGAGAACAGTAGACACGGCTCTACAAGTTATTGTCAACGAAGTTCGTTTTTGTTTATTTTGTTCACGAAGGCCCTCGATCGTGATTTGATCATCCGTGGCCGGCAGTTCGGGCTTCGCGCATAACTTTTCAGGGTGATAGTGTGAAATATCTTGTGCAGCAAGATTTTTCGGTCTCTGTTGCTTTTTCCGCATGTGTTGACGTACCGAGGCGAGCTGCTCGGTGCGTATATGAGCTTCTGATGAGTGTGCGGTTCATGACCGCGGGCCCTCACCCGGTAACAGTTGGGAGAGGGCCCGCGGTGGGTATGTGCGCGTAGGTCAGAACGCCTTGAAGGTTCGGTTCAAGGTCTTGGGCGCAGGTGCGGTGGGAGTGTCCGGTGTAATCGAAATCTGGACCTTGAAGTTCGCTCCGTAGGTGGCGCTATAGGTTCCGAGTCCCTTGAAGTGCAGCGTCTGCTTGGTGTTGTCCAGCGAGAACCCTTTTCGTAGCGGAAGGGCCTTCCCGCCGCTGACGGTCTTTCCGGTGTCCTGCGCGTATTTGACGTCCTGATAGATCGATTGTTCGTAGCCTGCGCAGTTGCGTGGCGTGCAGAACCATGGGAGGAAGGAACCGCCGATATCGGTGTTCAGGTCGACGTTCCCGGTGGCTATCGACTGCTGTAAGTTGACTGTGACGGTGGCTGTGGAGTGCGGGGGAACCGTGATGGTCTGTCCGGGCGCGGTGTAGGTCATCGAATTGGATGTCGAGGTGCTGTCGGTCTGGCTGAAGCTCCAGGTCGTATTCAGCTCGCCGCCGAACTTCAGTACCTTTCCGATATCCATCTCGGTCGTCAACTTGGTCCAGATCTCCAGTCCGTTCGTAACTGACGTCGTCGCCGTGTTGGCTACGGTCTTGGAGAAGCTCTGGCTGGTCAGGGTCTGCGGCTGGTCACTGGTATTCCGTAGGGTCGATGTGCCCGCGAACCACTGTTTACCCAAAGTGATTTGGGGACTTCCCGCAAGCGCCACGGAGGAATGGGTGAATGTCGCTTTAGAGTAATCGGCATTGGTGAAGTCGCCGACTTGCTCTCTGAGCACGTCGTCGAGCCTGGTGATCTTGTTGGTGGCTGCATACGCGGGGGTTGCCGCCAGGAAAACGGTGGATATCGCAGATACCATACCGACAGCAACGCTGATGCCACGCTTCATGGCCAGATCCTTCCATCTTTCTCGATTCCGTCAGGCGTGCGGTGGGCGCGCTACGCGCGTGAAGTCCGCTACGACTGTGCCGATCGTCTTCCGGCGTTTCGGCCGAAGACGTGACGGAAGGAGGCCTGTGCGGTAGTGCTCCGCACCTGCGATCCCTTTTCCATCAACACCTTTCCGGCGGAGAGAAGTAGACATGGCTCCGCGAGATGTTGTCAACGAAATTCGTTTTTGTTCTTTTTCTTCACTGAGGTCCCGACCGCGTCTCGGTCATGGACGGGTAGTAGTTCGGGTGCTGCGCGTACACCATTTCATGGCAGTGGAGCAGATTCTCTTGTGCCGCTGGATGTTTCGGATTCTGTTGTGACTTTCCTCGTGAGATGGCTTACTGAAGCGAGTCGTTCTGTATACGAGAGTTATTGGTGGGCTTGTGTTTCCAACTCACAGGCCCTCTTCCGATAACGATCGGAAGAGGGCCTGTGGTGAGTATGTGCGTGTAGCTCAGAACGCCTTGAAGGTTCGTGTCAAGGTCTTGGGCGCAGGTGCGGTGGGAGTGTCCGGTGTGATCGAAACATGGACGGTGAAGTTTGCTCCGTAGGCGGCCTTGTAGGTTCCGGTCCCTTTGAAGCTCAGCGTCTGGTTGGCGTTGTTCAGCGAGAATCCTGCTGGCAGTGGGGGGGTCTTCGTGAAGTATTGGGTCTGTCCGCTGTCCTGCGCTTGTTTGACCATCTGGTAGATCGATTGATAGGAGCCTGTGCACTCCTGATTTGCGCAAACCCATGGGCGGAAGGAGCCGCCGATATCGGTGGTCAGGTCGACGTTTCCGGTAGCTACTGACTGCTGCAGCATGACGGTGACGACGGCTGTGGAGTGTGCGGGAACATTGATGGTCTGTCCGGGAGCCGTGTAGGTCATCGACTTGGATGTCGAGGCGCTGCGTGTCTGGCTGAAGCTCCAGGTCGTACGCAGTTGGGTGCCTACTTTCAGTGCCTTACTGATATCCAGCGAGGCCGATATCTGGGTCCAGATGCTGAGCCCCTTCGTGACCGATGATGTCGTCGTGTTGGCCACGGTCTTGGAGAAGCTCTGGCTGGTCAGGATCTGTGGCTGGTTGCTGCTGTTCCGTAAGGTCGAGGTGCCCGCGAACCACTGTTTGCCCAGAGTGACTTTGGGGTTTCCCGTAAGCGCCACAGCGGAATTGGCGTACGTCGCTTTATTGTAGTCGGCATTGTTGTAGCCGCCGTATTGAGCTTTGAGCACGCTGTCGAGGCTGGTGATCGTGATGGGGGCCGCGGATGCGGGGATTGCCGTGAGGAAAACGGTGGATATCGCGGATATCACACTGGCAGCAACACTGATGCCACGCTTCATTATCAGATCCTTCTAAATTTGTTCAATTCTTGAGTACTTCAGGTGTGCGGTAGGTGTTCGCGACGCGCACGAAGTACGCCATGACCGTGTCGATCGACTTCCGGCGTCCCTGCTGGAAGGCGTATCGAGCGGAGATCTATTCGGTAAGGCTTCGCTCCAGAAGTCGTGGTTCCTTCAATATCTCTACCGGCGGAGATCAGTAGAGATGGTATAGCGAGATATTGTCAACTGAGTTCGTTTGTGCTGCCTGATATTTCGGTCGTTATCGCTTCTGTCTGCGTGCGATGACGTGCAGGTGTGTGTTGTCCGGTGTGCACATGAGCTCCTGGCGCGCTTGCGGTTTCGTGACCATGAGCTCTCTCCCGGTAAAATCGGGAGAGAGCCCTCGGTGAGTTTGTGTATGTTAGGTCAGAACGCCTTGAAGGTTCGGTTCAAGGTCTTGGGCGCAGGTGCGGTGGGAGTGTCTGGTTTGATCGAAACCTTGACCATGAAGGTCGTCCCGTAGGTGGCAGTGTAGGTTCCTGCGCCCTTGAAGTGCAGCGTCTTCTTGGCATTGTCCAGCGAGTAACCTTTTCGCAGTGGCGGGGCTGCACTGAAGTCAGGGGTTATTCCCTTGTCTTGTGACGCCTTGATCGTGTCATAGTCGGGTGAGAACCCGCGGCGAGCATAAGCGCGTAGGTCAGAACGCTTTAAAGGTTCGTGTCAAGGTCTTGGGCGCAGGCGCGGTGGGAGTGTTTGGTGTGATCGAAATATTGACCTTGAAGTTCGCTCCGTAGGCGGCCTTGTAGGTTCCGACTCCCTTGAAGTGCAGTGTCTGCTTGGCGTTGTCCAGCGAGAACTCTTTTGGCAGTGGAAGGGGCTTTGAGTTGCTGACGGTCCGCCCGTTGTCTTGTGCGTATTTGACGTCCTGATAGATCGATTGTTCGTAGCCTGCGCAATTGCGTGGCGTGCAGAACCATGGGAGGAAGGAGCCGCCGATGTCGGTGTTCAGGTCGACGTTTCCGGTGGCTATCGACTGTTGCAGGTTGACGGTGACCGTGGCTGTGGAGTGCGGGGGAACCGTGATGCTCTGGCCTGGAGCGGTGTAGGTCATCGACTGGGACGACGTGGTGCTGTGTGTCTGGCTGAAGCTCCAGGTCGTATTCAGTTCACCGCCTATCTTCAGTGCCTTCCCGATATCCATCGTGGCCGACAGTTTGGTCCAGATACTGAGCCCGTTCGTGACCGACGTTGTCGCCGAGTTGGCTATGGTCTTGGAGAAGCTCTGACTGGTCAGGGTCTGTGGCTGGTTGCTGGAGTTCCGTAAGGTCGACGTACCCGCGAACCACTGTCTACCCAGAGTGATCTTTGGATTTCCCGTAAGCGCCACAGCGGAATTGGTGTACGTCGCTTTACTGTAGTCGGCATTGGTGAAGTTACCGACTTGTCCTCTGAGCACGTTGTCGAGGCTGGTGATTGTGATGGGGGCTGCGGACGCGGGGATTGCCGTGAGGAAAACGGTGGATATCGCGGATATCGCACCGACAGCAACACTGATGCCACGCTTCATTGTCAGATCCTTCTGTATCTGTTCAATTCTCGAGTTCTTCAGGTGCGCGGTAGGTGTTCGCGACGCGCACGAAGTACGCCACGACCGTGTCGATCGACTTCCGGCGACCCTGCTGGAAGGAGTATCGAGCGGAGGTCTATTCGGTAAGGCTTCGCTCCCGAGGTCGTGGTTCCTTCAATATCTCTACCGGCGGAGATCAGTAGATATGGTCTAGCGAGATATTGTCAACTGAGTTCGTTTTTGTTCTTTTTCTTCATGGAGATCCCCGATCGCGATTTGATCATGGTGGAGACCGGTCACGGGCATCGTACATACAATTCTATGACGGTGGAGTAGAGATTCCTTTGTGCTGCCTGATATTTCGGTCGTTGTCGCTTCTGTCTGCGTGCGATGACGTGCCGGTGTGAGTTGTCCGGTGTGCACATGAGCTCCTGGCGCGCTTGCGGTTTCGTGACCATGAGCTCTCTCTCCCGGTAAAATCGGGAGAGAGAGCTTGCGGCGGCTATGTGTGCTTAGGTCAGAATGCCTTGAAGGTTCGTGTCAAGGTCTTGGGCGCAGGCGCGGTGGGAGTGTTTGGTGTGATCGAGATCTTGACCTTGAAGTTCGCTCCGTAGGTGGCCTTGTAGGTTCCGACTCCCTTGAAGTGCAGTGTCTGCTTGGCGTTGTCCAGCGAGAACTCTTTTGGCAGTGGAAGGGGCTTTGAGTTGCTGACGGTCCGCCCGTTGACTTGTGCGTATTTGACGTCCTGATAGATCGATTGTTCGTAGCCTGCGCAATTGCGTGGCGTGCAGAACCATGGGAGGAAGGAGCCGCCGATATCGGTGTTCAGGTCGACTTTCCCGCTAGCTATCGACTGTTGCAGGTTGACGGTGACCGTGGCTGTGGAGTGCGGGGGAACCGTGATGCTCTGGCCTGGAGCGGTGTAGGTCATCGACTGGGACGATGTGGTGCTGTGTGTCTTGCTGAAGCTCCAGGTCGTAGTCAGTTCACCGCCTATCTTCAGTGCCTTCCCGATATCCAGCGAGGCTGTTAACTTGGTCCCAACGCTGAGCCCGTTCGTGACCGACGTTGTCGCCGAGTTGGCTATGGTCTTGGAGAAGCTCTGACTGGTCAGGGTCTGTGGCTGGTTGCTGGTGTTCCGTAAGGTCGACGTACCCGTGAACCACTGTCTACCCAGAGTGATCTTGGGTCTTCCCGTAAGCGCCACAGCGGAATTGGTGTACGTCGTTTTACTGTAATCAGCGTTGGTGAAGTTGCCGACTTGTCCTCTGAGTACGGAGTCGAGGCTGGTGATCTTGATGGGGGAGGCGGACGCGGGAACTGCCGCGAGGAAGATGGTGGATATCGCGGATATCGCACCGACAGCAACACTGATGCCACGCTTCATTGTCAGATCCTTCTGTATCTGTTCAATTCTCGAGTTCTTCAGGTGCGCGGTAGGTGTGCGCGACGCGCGTGAAATTGGACATGACTGCGTCGATCGTCTTCCAGCGGCTCCGCTGGAGGACGGGACGGGAGGAAGTCCATTCGGTAAGGCTTCGCTCCGTTGATTGTGGTTCCTTCAACACCTTTCCGGCGAAGTTCAGTAAACATGATTCCGCGAGATATTGTTGACCGGGTTCGTTTTTTTCTTTTTCTTCACAGCGGTCCCGATCACGACTTGTTCACGGGTGGGGAATTTTTCGAGTGCTCTGTATGTCCAATTCCATGGTGGCAGATCGAAATCCCTTGCGCTGCTCGCGAGTTCAGATGCTGTCGTGTATTTCTGCGCGAGATGGCATATCTAGGTGAGTTTTCCGGCGTGCACAGGAGTTTTGGTGAGCCTGCACTTACGACTCGCGGGTTCGCCCTCTCGACCGCTATCGGTCGAGAGGGCTTGCGGCGAGCACGCGTGTGTAGATCAGGACGCGCCGAAGTTTCGCGTCGCGGACTTCGGTGCAGGTGCGTTGGGAGTGTCTGGTTTGATCGAAATATTGAACATGAAATTCATCCCGTAGGTAGCCTTGTGGATTCCGGCGCTCTTGAAGTCCAGCGCCCACTTGGCGATGTCCAGTGAAAGCCGTTCTCGCAGAAGGTCTTCCTGTTCTATCGTTCTCAATTCTTTCAGATGTGCGTTGGTATTCGCGACGTGCGCGAAGTCCGTCACGATTGTGTTGATCATCTTCTTTCGGGTTCCGGCGGAAAGACCTGACTTGGGCCACATTTCTGGCTTGACGGTGGGTGTGGGTTCGTGACGTGCTGTTCTTCGGTGTGTGAGGGTTGGGATTTGCGCACTAACTGTTGTGGGTCATGACGTTGGTGACGCCCGAACGGGGGTGAGATGAGGGGACGGGTCTCCCGGCGGCAGGATGAGAAACGACCAAGCCTCTC
>NZ_JBWSOR010000058.1:0-8409 GCF_056629435.1 Nocardia sp. TBRC8007
TACTGTTCACCGACGACAAACCGTCGTGGTCGACGAACCGGGTCCGCGGCACCTCCGCCAACGACAACACCTCAGTCGGACGCTTACGGATGACCACGTCGTAGCGGTAACGGGTCAACTCATTGACCGACAAACCCGCCTTGAGTTCGACAGCGACCGCGCCGATGTCGCCGATCTCGTCGGCCAACGCCCGGAAATACTCCGGCGCCACCAGCAACTCCTGTTCGGTAGCGATCTCGCGGCGGACCCGCTCCCGCACCGCCCGCGGATCGGTGTCCCCACCACGGGCGAGCTGCACCGCAGTCGTGAACTCCTCCAGCAGCGACAGATTCCGCACATCACCGATGAACAACCCACCCCCGGGCGCCAACACCCGCAGCACCTGTTCGATCACCCGCCGCAGATAAGCCGGACCGGGGAAATACTGGACCACCGAGTTCACCACCACGGTATCGAAATAGCCCTCGGGCAACCCTGCGAGATCATCGACCGCCGCGGTACGCAGGACGACCCGCTCGGTCCACTCCGCCCGCAGCGCGGCCAATCGCCGGTCGAGCGTCCGTACCGTCGCCGCCGACAGGTCCGTCGCCCAATACTGCTCACACTCCGGCACCAACCGCGACAACAACAACCCCGACCCGACACCGATCTCGAGGACTCGCTTACCTCCCAGGCTCCGGATCCGTTCGACCGTGCGCGCCCGCCACTCCCGCATCTGCTCCACCGGGATCGGCGCACCGGAATAACTACTGTTCCAGCCCCGGAAATCCTCACCGAACCCCACCCCGGACCCCGTCCCGGACTCCGCCGCGCCGGACAGATCGTCGTAGACCCGACGCCACTGCTCGACCAACTCCCCCTCCCCCGCCACACTGGACCGGTCGAGGACCACATACCCCACCAACTGTGTACCCGCCCCCGCCCCGGCCGCCTCCCGCGCCACGACCACCGCCTGCCCCACCGCCGGATGCGCCCCCAACACCGCCGCCACCTCCCCCGGCTCGACCCGAAACCCCCGAACCTTCACCTGCTCATCGACCCGACCCAGATACTCCAGCTCCCCAGCCACGGTCCACCGCACCACATCCCCGGTCCGATACACTCGACCCCCACCAGCGGCATCGAACGGATCAGCCACGAACTGTGTCGCCGTCAACCCCACCCGCCCGTGATACCCGCGCCCCAGCTGTGCACCGGCCACATACAACTCCCCCGCCACCCCCACCGGCACCGGCCGCAACCACGAATCCAACACGAACACCCGCATATTCCCCACCGGACGCCCGATCGGCACCGACGCCCCCACCCCACCCTCCTCTGGCAGTACCGACTGCGTCGTGTACACCGTCGCCTCGGTAGGTCCGTAGCCGTTGATGACGCGCACCCCCGGTAGCAGGGCCCTGGTCTGCTCCACGATCCGCGGCGTCAGCGGTTCACCGGCAAAGATGATGGTGTCGGCGATGATGCGCAGGGCGGGGTGGTCGAGCACTTCCGCGAACGCGGACGGCACTGTGCTGATCACTCCCCCTGACCAACCGCCCTGTTCGGCGAGGACCAGCACATCCCGCACCACCTCCACTGTCCCGCCTCCGCACAGAGTCGCGAACATCTCCAGGACAGAAACGTCGAACGCTGCCGAGGTACTCGCCAACACCTGGGTGGGCCCGTCCCCCAACAGTGGCCCCACCGCGACAACATGGTTGACCACGTTGCGGTGGGTGACCGCGACCCCCTTGGGGCGACCGGTCGAACCGGAGGTGTAGATCAGATACGCCAAATTGCCCGACCATAGCCGACCACGACGATCGGCGTCGGTCGGAGCGGTCGCACTGGGGTCCCAGGCAAGGGTCCCCGGAGCGTCGAGACACAGCGATTCCACTGTGGTCGCGGGCAGGGACGCGGCCGTGGCCCGGTCGGTCACCACGACCACCGGGGCCGCGTCGGTGAGCATGAATGTCAGCCGGTCGTGCGGGTAGGTCGGGTCCAACGGCAGGTAGGCGCCCCCGGCCTTCCACACCGCCAGCAACGTCACCATCAGCTCCGCCGACCGCGCCACCGCCACCGCCACCACGTCGTCAGGTCCCACCCCCCGCGCGATCAGCAGATGCGCCAGACGGTCGGCGCGGCTGTCGAGTTCCCGGTAGGACAGTTCCACACCGGCGCATACCACCGCCATCGCCTGCGGCGACCGCCGCACCCGTGCCTCGATCAACTCCACCATGGTGGTGTCGGTATCGACGGCCACCGTGGTGTCATTGTAATCCCGCAGCAGCCGGTCGCGTTCGGTAGTGGTGAGCACCTCCACCGCACCCACCGCCGCTTGCGGGGTGGCCGCCACCTGCCGCAACACCCGCACGTACCGGGCCGCGATCGCCTCGACCGTGCCCCGGTCGAACAGGTCGGTCGCGAACTCCACGAACCCGGCCAAACCCGCACCGTCGGGGGCATCACCGATATTGAACAGGAGGTCGAAGCGGGATGTCCTGGACGAGCAGACGAAGGGAGATATACCGATTCCGGGCAGCTCGATCACCGGTGGGGTGTTGTTCTGGAATACCAGCGCCACCTGGAACAACGGATGGTGCGCCGTCGAGCGCACCGGGTTGAGCAGCTCGACCAACAACTCGAACGGTGCGTCCTGGTTGGCGTAGGCGGCCAGCGCCTTTTCTCGTACCTGCCCGAGCAGGTCGGTGAACGAACCCGCCGGGGTGAGGTGTGCCCGCAGCACCAAGGTGTTGACGAAGAACCCGACCAGATCGGTCAACGCCTCCTCGGTGCGCCCGGCGATCGGCGACCCGAGCGGGATGTCGGTCCCTGCACCCAGGTGGTACAGCAACACCACCAGCCCCGCCTGCAGCACCATCGACTCCGTCGCGTCCTCCCGCCGCGCGAGCCGCTGCAGCAGCGTCCGGGTCTCTGCGTCGATCACCACCACCACGGTGTCACCGCGATAGCTCGCCACCCGTGGGCGGGGCCGGTCGGTCGGTAACGACAGCTGTGCGGGCAGCCCGACCAGTTCGTCCCGCCAATACGCCAGCTGTCGCGACAACACACTGTCGGGATCGGTGTGCTCGCCCAACAGTTGCCGCTGCCACAGTGTGTAGTCCGCGTACTGCACCGGCAACCGCACCCAGTCCGGGCTGCGGTCGTGGGTGCGTGCGGTGTAGGCGCTGGCCAGATCCCGCAGCAACGGCGCCAACGACCACCCGTCCCCGGCGATGTGGTGGATCAGCAGCAGCAGCACGTACTCATCGCGAGCATGGTCGTCTTCGGCCGGGCCGGTGCAGCGGAACACACTCGCCCGCACCGGGATCTGTGCCGACAGGTCGAACGTATACCGCGCCGCCGCGGCCACCGCCGCCTCTATGTCTACGTCCCCCACGTCCGATACCGATACCGGCACCTCGAATTGGCCGGCCTCGAGCACCCGCTGTACCGGCATCCCGTCGACCTCGGCGAATACCGTCCGCAGGCTCTCGTGCCGCCCCACCACATCGACGAGCGCAGCCCGCAACGCCGCCACATCCACCGCGCCCGTCAGCCGCACCCCCAACGGCATGTTGTAGGTCGCCGAGGGGCCCTCGAACCGGTGGATGAACCACAACCGCCGCTGCGCGAACGACACCGGTATCGGCTCCGGCCGCTTTGCGGCTGTCAATGCCGGACGCACCCGCACACCATCATCGAGCCGGGCGACCAGGGCTGCGACGGTGGGGGCGTCGAACACCACCCGGATCGGCACCTCTACCCCCAGGACCGTCCGGATCCGGCTCACCAGCCGCGTCGCCAGCAGCGAATGTCCCCCCAGATCGAAGAAGTCGTCGTCGAGCCCGACCCGGGCCACCCCGAGAACCTCCCCGAACAGCTCAACCAGCACCCGCTCCCGCTCCGAGCTCGGCGCCCGATACCCCACCCCGGACACGAATTCCGGGTCCGGTAACGCCGCGTGGTCGAGTTTCCCGTTCGGGGTCAACGGCATCGCCTCGACCGCGATCACCGCGGCCGGGACCATGAACTCCGGCAACCGCTCGGCCACGAAGCGGCGCACGTCCGCGGTCAGCAGGCTCGCCTGCGGATTGTTGGTATAGCGGGCAAGGTCCTTCCGCACCGCCGGTGCCGCGAACACATCGGTGAACTGTTTACCCCGCGCGAGCGTAGCGTCCACGAACACCGCGTCCATACACCCCGCGTGCGTCGACCACGTCACCGCGGTAATGAACCCCAGCCCCTCCCCGAGGGCATACAGATCCTCCGGGAGCAGTCCGGCACCGACTCGATCGACACCATGGGCCACGATCTGTTCGAACCCGATTCCACCGAGGCCGGGGCTGACCGACTGCCCCGCACGCAGCCGCTCGACCGCGCGGACATCGTCGACCACACCCAGATGCGGAATGTCCGTCAGTCGCAGACAACCACCCCGCGCCGCAACCAACATACTGTTCACCGACGACAAACCGTCGTGGTCGGTGAACCGGGTCCGCGGCACCTCCGCCAGCGACAACACCTCGGTCGGACGCTTACGGATGACCACGTCGTAGCGGTAACGAGTCAACTCATTGACCGAGCGGCCGGTTTTGAGTTCGACAGCGACCGCGCCGATCTCGTCGATCTCGGCAGCCAACGCCCGGAAATACTCCGGCGCCACCAGTAATTCCTGCTCGGTAGCGATCTCGCGGCGGACCCGCTCCCGCACACTTTGTGGATCGGTTGCCCCACCACGGGCGAGCTGCACCGCAGTCGTGAACTCCTCCAGCAGCGACAGATTCCGCACATCCCCGACGAACAACCCGCCCCCAGGCGCCAACAGGCGCAACACCTGTTCGACGACCCGCCGCAGATAAGCCTGGCCGGGGAAATACTGGACCACCGAATTCACCACCACGGTATCGAAATAGCCCTCGGGCAGCCCCGAAAGATCATCGGCTGCCGCGGTGTGGAGGAACACCCGCTCGGTCCACGCACACCGCAGGTGCGCGAGGTGTCGGTCGAGCGTTTCCACCGTCGCCGCCGACAGGTCCGTCGCCCAATACTCCCGACACTCCGGCGCCAACCGCGACAACAACAACCCCGACCCGACACCGATCTCGAGGACCCGCCCCGCCCCCAGGCGGCGGATCCGTGCCACCGTGTGCGCCCGCCACTCCCGCAGCTGCTCCACCGGGATCGGCGCCCCGGAATAACTGCTGTTCCAGCCTCCGAAATCCTCACCGAATCCCGCCTCGGCCCCGACACGATCCGCATTCTCCCCCCGGACGGACAGGTTGTCGTAGACCCGACGCCACTGCTCGACCAACTTCCCCTCCCCCACCACACCCGACCGGTCGAAATCCACATACCCCACCAACTGTGTACCCGCCCCCACCCCGGCGGCCTCCCGCGCCACCACCACCGCCTGCCCCACCGCCGGATGCGAACCCAACACCGCCGCCACCTCCCCCGGCTCCACCCGAAACCCCCGGATCTTCACCTGCTCATCGACCCGCCCCAGATACTCCAACTCCCCCGCCGCGGTCCACCGCACCACATCCCCGGTCCGATACACCCGCCCCCCACCAACGACATCGAACGGGTCGGCCACGAACCGTGCCGCCGTCAACCCCACCCGCCCGTGATACCCGCGCCCCACCTGCGCACCGGCCACATACAACTCCCCCACCACCCCCACCGGCACCGGCCGCAACCGGCCATCCAACACGAACACCCGCATATTCCCCACCGGACGCCCGATCGGCACCGACACCCCCACACCCCCCGCGCAGTCGTACACCGAGACACAAACAGTCGTCTCCGCCGGACCATAACCATTGACGACCCGCACCGCAGGACACAACGACATGAATCGACGCACCAGACCCGGAGAAAGCGCCGCACCACCCACATTCACCTCACGCAGACACCCCGAAAATGGTTGGGATGTCGACGACAGATGGTCGACCAACGCCGCAAGCAGAGGCGGCGTAACGAACATCTTCGTCACCCGCGAACCCCGCACCACTCGCGCGAGCACAGCGACATCAGCCCGCGACCCACCGACAACGACCACCCCGGCGCCTGCCACCAAGGTCGGCCATAGCTCGTGGGTCGAAGCATCGAAAGCGACCGAGGAATGCACCAACACCCGATCCTCCGGCGACACCGACCACGTCTGGGCGACAAACGACCGCAGATTACGGTGGGTGACCGCCACCCCCTTGGGACGACCGGTCGAACCGGACGTGTAGATCAGATACGCCAGATTCCCCGGACACACCCGACCACGGCGATCCACATCGGCCACAACGGCCGCAGCGGGATCACCGGTGAAGGTATCCAGATCCTCGACACACAACCTGTCCACCGCGACCGCCGGCAGGGCCGCGGCCGTGGCCCGGTCGGTCACCACCACCACCGGGGCGGCGTCGGCGAACACGAACGCCAACCGATCCGACGGATAAGACGGATCCACCGGCAGATACGCACCCCCGGCCTTCCACACCGCCACCAACGCCACCACCAACTCCACCGACCGGGGTAGCGCCACCGCCACCACCCGCTCGGGCCCCACCCCCCGCACCACCAACAGCTGTGCCAAACGGTCAGCACGCTCGCCGAGGTCCCGATAGGACAACTCCACCCCCCCACACACCACCGCCACCGCCTCCGGGGACCGCCGCACCCACCCCTCGATCAACTCCACCACAGTGGTATCGGTATCCACCGCCACCGTGGTGGCGTTGTAATCCCGCAACAACCGGACGCGTTCGGCGTCGGTAAGCACCTCCACCACCCCCACCGCCAGCTGCGGGGTGGCCGCCACCTGCCGCAACACCCGCACATACCGGGCCACGATCACCTCGACCGTCGCCCGGTCGAACAGCTCGGTCGCAAACTCCACGAACCCGGCCAATCCCGCACCGTCGGGAGCATCGTCGATGTTGAACCACAGATCGAAACGGGATGTCCCCGGCGAACAGAAGAAGGGCCGGATACCGATTCCGGGCAGGTCGATCGCGGGTAGTGTGTTGTTCTGGAAAGCCAACGCCACCTGGAACAACGGGTGGTGTGCCGTGGAGCGCACCGGGTTGAGCAACTCCACCAACAACTCGAACGGCGCATCCTGATTGGCGTAGGCCGCCAACGCCTTCTCCCGTACCTGCCCGAGCAGATCGGTGAACGAACCCGCCGCAGCAACTCGTGCCCGCAACACCCACGTATTGACGAAGAACCCGACCAGATCGGTCAACGCCTCCTCGGTACGCCCGGCGATCGGCGACCCGACCGGAATATCTACCCCCGCCCCCAGGTGATACAACAACACCACCAACCCCGCCTGCAACACCATCGACACCGTCGCGTCCTCCCGCCGCGCCAACCGCTGCAGCAACACCCGGGTCTCAGCATCGATCACCACCGCCACCGTGTCACCGCGATAGCTCGCCACCCGTGGCCGGGGCCGGTCGGTCGGCAACCGCAGTTGTTCGGGCAGCCCGGCCAGCTCGTCCCGCCAATACGCCAACTGCCGCGACAACACACTGTCGGGATCAGACTGCTCGCCCAACAGTTCCCGCTGCCACAACGTGTAGTCCACGTACTGCACCGGCAACGGCACCCAGTCCGGGCTGCGGCCGTGGATGCGCGCGGTGTAGGCGCTGGCCAGATCCCGCAGCAGCGGCGCCAACGACCATCCGTCTCCGGCGATGTGGTGGATCAGCAGCAGTAGCACGTACTCGTCGCGGGTATGGTCGTTCTCGACCGGACCGGTGTAGCGGAACACACTCGCCCGCACCGGGATCTGCGAGGCCAGGTCGAACGTATACCGCGCCGCCGCGGCGACCGCCGCCTCCATGTCCACGACTTCCGCCTCGGCCACTTCCACAGGCACCTCGAATTGCCCGGACTTGAGGACCCGCTGCACCGGTACCCCGTCGACGTCGGCGAACACCGTCCGCAGGCTCTCGTGCCGCCCCACCACATCGGTGAGCGCCGCCCGCAACGCCGCCACGTCCACCGCGCCCGACAGCCGCACCCCCAGCGGTATGTTGTAGGTGGCCGAGGGGCCCTCGAACCGGTGGATGAACCACAACCGCCGCTGCGCGAACGACACCGGCACCACCTCCGGGCGCCGCACTACCGCCAACACCGGCCGTACTGCGGTTTCGTCGTCGAGGCGGGGGGCCAGCCGGGCGACGGTAGGGGCGTCGAACACCACCCGGATCGCAACCTCCACCCCCAGGACCGTCCGGATGCGGCTCACCAGCCGGGTCGCCAACAGGGAATGTCCCCCCAAGTCGAAGAAGTCGTCGTCGATCCCGACCCGGACCATCCCGAGGACGTCCCCGAACAGCTCCGCCAGCACCCGTTCCCGATCCGACCGTGGTGCCCGATACGCCACCCGCGAGGCGAACTGCGGGTCCGGTAGTGCGGCGT
>NZ_JBWSOR010000059.1:0-7981 GCF_056629435.1 Nocardia sp. TBRC8007
TACCGTCGATGGTGTTCCCGCGCATCGCAGTCCGAGCGCGGCAGCGTTCTGGGCCGATCGGATCGCGACGACCAAGGGTAGCGGACGTAGCGGGCTGTGCATGGTGTGCGCGCGCACTGGTGGGTTGGCGAACACCATCCCATGCGCGGTGCCTTTGCATCTGATCCCGGGTGTGCGCAATGGAGCGACGTTGATCAGCATCAATAAACCGACCTTCGGCTATGACCTGGTCACTCAGTTGACTCACACCCCGATCTGTATGCACTGCGCCGATAACATCACCGTCGGCCTGACGTTGCTGCTGTCCTCCACCGACCACAGCCTCTCTCTTCGAGGACAGGACACGCGGCTGGCGTGGTGGAGCACCGACCCCGAGGAACCGGATCTGATGTCCATGGTTCTGGACCCGAAGCCAGCCGATGTACGCGAGTTGCTGGGGTCTGTGCATTCCGGGCGCGCGACCCTGGCGCCGGATGCCGGGCGGTTCTGCTGGCTGGCGGTGTCGGGTCAGGTGACACGGATCCTGGTCCGAGAATGGATTGACATGCCTTTCGCCGCCGCCGATCAGGAAACGGTGAGTCACGTCGGCAATGTCAAGGCGTGGTTCGACGACCACGAAATCGTCCCGCGCCGTACCGTACCGGTCACATTGGCCGACGGTCGGACACTACCGCCGGGAGACCCGTGGAAGAGTGTGTGGCACATGGCTGCGTGCTTAGGACGCTGGGACGCCACAACTAACCGCTATCTACCGTTTGTGGCGAAAGGCGTACGTCCGAATCCGGATCGTCCGAACGATGTGTTGCGGCACCTGCTCGAGGCGGCGGTGCTCAATCGGCCGCTGCCGGTAGGGATGCGCGCCCACCTCATCCACCGCATCGGCAGCGATGGCCGCGTCGATGATGTCCGCGCCAGTGTGATCCGGCTCGGACTGACCAGAAGCCCCCAGATCAGGAGAAGTTACGTGACCGTCCCGAAAAGCCTGGACACCACTTGCCCCGAACGTGCCTACGTGGCCGGACAGCTGTTCGCCATCATGGAAAATCTCCAGTACCGAGCCCACAATCCATCCCGGAAGAATGACACCGACACCGCGGAGTCCGTCGTTCAGAGCGATGCGGATGAATCCCGCGAAGCCGGGTCGGTTCGCCCGGCAGTCAATGCCACCTTCGGTGACCGTTACCTCCGCAGCGCCATAATGAGTCCGAAACCGGCTCTAGCACAGGGTTTCCGGTTGTCAACGGCATGGATAGCCAAGATTCGCCGACGCGACGGTGAAAAGCACGCCACATGGTGGGAGCTCCAGCTCAAAGAGGCCTACGGCCGGCTGCTGAAGGCCGGAGGTTCCCCGCTTCGCTGCAACCTCGAACAGCAGGAGTGGTTCGTCATGGGGCGCTTCCAACAGCGTTACGGGCAGAAAACTCGATCTGACAAGTAGGCCGAGGCGCACGGCCTGGACCACTTTCCTCCCTCCTTTCCAACAACTCGAAGGATTCGAAATGTCTTCTGCTCATCTGAACCATGCTGTGCGTCACGATATGGTGTTCCTGTTCGATGTGACCGACGGCAACCCCAATGGTGACCCCGACGCCGACAATCAGCCGCGGATGGATGTCGAGACCAGCAACGGGTTGGTCACCGATGTCGCGATCAAACGCAAGATTCGCGACACTCTCCCCCTGGTCGCGGCTGGCAACCCACGGTACGGGATCTTTGTCGAAGCCGGTCATGCCCTCAATACCCGCCTGGCCGAGTCCTACACCGCCAACGGGTTGAAGCTCAAGAGCAAGCTCACGCCGGAGCAAGCAGCGATCGCGCGGGCGTGGCTGTGCGACCGGTATGCCGACATCCGCTGGTTCGGTGCGGTCCTGTCGACCGGTGCCACGAACGCGTTGGGCAGTATCCGAGGTCCGTTGCAGTTCGGGATGGCGCGGTCGATCGATGCCATTCTCCCCGCAACCCACACCATCACCCGCGTCACCCAGACCAGGGAGGAAGACATCGCCAAGGGCGAGTCCACGGAGATGGGGACCAAGTGGACGGTCCCTTATGCCCTGTACAAGGCCGAGATCAGCTACTCCGCGACCCGTGGTGACCAAACTGGAGTCGACAGCAAGGATTTCGAGCTGCTTTATCAGGTGATGGAGATGATGTTCGACCACGACGCCGCCGCCTCGCGTGGCCGGATGGTATCGCGGGGCCTGCACGTGTTCAGCCACGACAACAAATTCGGAAACGCCCCGGCCCACAAACTGGTCGAACGTGTCCAGGTAACCCAGGTCGAGGGTCGTGACCCGAACATCCCGCCCCGCCGGTTCGGCGACTACTCCATCGATGTTGTCACCGACGGGTTGCCGACCGGGGTGACCTACACGTCGGTGTTCACCTGAGATGAGTCGTGCCGTGCAGGCTGTCGAGCACTGGAGTGTGCCGCTCTCGGCGATAGAGCACTACACCTACTGCCCCCGTCAGGCTGTATTGATCTGGCAGGAAGCGTACTTCGAGTCCAACACCGACACTGTCCGAGGTGACCTCGCTCACCAGGCAGTCGACCGTGGTGGTGTGCTGACCGGCCGCAACGGAGCCCGAATCTGGCGGGCCCTGCCGGTGTTCTCCGACCGAGTCGGAATGCACGGGATCTGCGACACCGTGCACTGGAGCAGTGAGGGACCGGTCCCGGTCGAGCACAAATCCGGCACCTACCGGCCAGGAGGCCCGGCCGACCTGCAGGTCGCCGCGCAGGTGCTGTGCTTGCGGGAAATGTTCGACAGCGACGTTTCTTACGGAGACGTGTTCGCCGGCCGGGACCGCAAACACCACCGCGTTACCGTAGACCGAGACACCGAGCACCGAGTGGAGGAGGTTGTCGCGGATCTTCGGATGTTGCTCGATGCTGGTGTGCTTCCACGCGCGGTGCAGGATCGGCGGTGCCGAAGGTGCTCGCTGGCACCGGGATGTGTTCCCGAGACCGGAAGGTCGCGCTCTGTCGATCTGTTCACTCCACGTGTGGCGGGAGAGCCATTGTGACCGAGCTACTCAAGACGTTGTATGTCACGACCCCGGGCACCAGCCTGCACCTGGACGGTGACGCACTGCGCGTTCACCACCCGGAGCGACCGGGTCGACATCTGCTGCCGTTGATCCGGATCGAGGAGATCGTGGCGTTCAACGGTGTCACCGTCACTGACGACCTCCTGCACCGCTGCGCAGCCGACGGCCGCGGGCTTACCTGGGTCACCCGCAACGGTCGGTTCCTGGCTCGTGTCACCGGTCCACTCAGCGGCAACCCGCACTTGCGTCTGGCCCAGGCCCGCGTCCACGAAAACTCTGTCGCCTGCCTGAACTTGGCGAAGGCGATAGTCGCGGGCAAACTCCACAACTATCGGCAGTTGAGCCTGCGCAGCGCCCGCGACCTGTCCGGCACCCGCCAGACAACCTTGCGTGAGGTTGCCGACCAGCATGCCACCGCCCTGATCGCCCTGCGTGACTGCGCCACCCTGGACGAGGTGCGTGGCGTGGAAGGCCGTGCCGCTCGCGACTACTTTCAGGCATTGCCGGCCTTGGCGCCGACGGTGAAACCCGGTCGCAGTAAACGTCCGCCGACCGATCCGTTCAATTGTCTGCTGTCCTTCGGCTACGGGATGCTGCGCACCGCCGTGCACGGTGCACTCGAACAGGTCGGCCTGGACCCCTACATCGGCTACCTGCATGGTATCCGCCCAGCCAAACCCGCTCTCGCTCTGGACTTGATGGAAGAGTTCCGCCCACTGCTGGTCGACCGGCTGGTCCTGACCCTGATCAACCGCGGGCAGATCAAGACCGCGCATACCGAAACTCTGCCCGACGGACAAGTCCAGCTCACTGATATCGGCCGCAAGTTCTTCCTCGAACAGTGGTCACTGGCCCGTGAACGCAGCTGGCCCCACGCCTATCTCGACCGTGAAATCCCCACCGCCACGCTCCCACTGGTGCAAGCTCGCCTGCTAGCCCGGCACCTGCGCGGCGACACCGACACCTACATCCCCTGGACGGTGACCTGACCGTGGAACTGCTCATCACCTACGACGTCGAAACCGTCACCCCCGCCGGTGCCGCCCGGTTACGTAAGGTCGCCCGCATCTGTGAAGGCTATGGTCATCGAGTCCAGAAATCGGTATTCGAAGTCACCTGCACTCAGACCACACGACTGCAGCTACTGGCCGCGCTCGACCACGCGCTCGACCACCGAACCGACAGTATCCGCGTCTACCAGCTCGACCAGGGCACCTTCACCGCCGCGAAACACTTCGGCGCCGCAGTCACCCCACAACACGATGGACCACTCATCCTTTGAACGCAGATCCAGCCAGGTTCGGAACCCCAGGTGCGTCCCGAAGTGCCGGAGGGTCCCGAATCTGCCACCTGGGAGAACATACTCAGTACACGCCACGAACCGCACCAATTTTAGTAGCAGTGCCATATAACAGCTGCTTATCCAGCACGGCGCCGGGCCTCACGGCTCGGCGAGAATCTCAACACCGGGACCGCCGCGCCCGCTCTGCCCGCGATGGGGCGACGGCGCCGGGCCTCACGGCTCGGCGAGAATCTCAACTACCTGCCTGCCAAGGGTGACGCACAGCCCGCGCACGACGGCGCCGGGCCTCACGGCTCGGCGAGAATCTCAACGAGCTGACCAAGGAGATCATGTCGCTGTGTCGCCAGTACGGCGCCGGGCCTCACGGCTCGGCGAGAATCTCAACACCCCAGAAAACACGCTGTGGACCCGCCGACACAAAACGGCGCCGGGCCTCACGGCTCGGCGAGAATCTCAACAACTCCGGTCAGCAGGTCGTCGCCGACCCGACGTTACGGCGCCGGGCCTCACGGCTCGGCGAGAATCTCAACAACTCCGGTCAGCAGGTCGTCGCCGACCCGACGTTACGGCGCCGGGCCTCACGGCTCGGCGAGAATCTCAACAAACACGACCGCGACTATCCGCGCACCGAATCCGAGACGGCGCCGGGCCTCACGGCTCGGCGAGAATCTCAACTAGGTTTCAGTGGTGAATATTTGGGCACACAGCCGTAGCGAGGTGTCTGGTCGGCGTCATGGTTTGGCTGAGCATTGTCGGTCGACGGCGTGGTGGGCAGGTTGGTTCGCGGGAGAGTTCGGTGCGGGCCAGTTGGCTTTTGCGGTGGGACTTTTCCATGATGCGGGCAAGGCGTCGTGTGCGTGGCAGGACCGGTTGGCGGTGGTGGATGGTACGGATGCTCCGGTCGGTGTGCCGCACAAGGAATTCGGTGCGTATCTATTGATGCCGCGAGTGAGTGCGTTTGCGATGACGATCGCCGGGCATCATGGTGGGCTGACCGACCTGAGCGAGTTCAGGACACAGTTGGCGAAGGTGGCGGCTGAGGATGACTCGGGGACTGCGGAGCGGTTTTTCCGGTGTGTTCCGGAGGCATCGCCGGTGTTGTGTGCGGTGGGGATGTTGCCGGCGGGCTGGGGGGTATTCGAAGGGACGGTGACCGAGATGCGGGTGCGGATGTTGTTCTCGGCGTTGGTGGATGCCGATCACCTCGATACCGGTGCCCACCGCGAGGGACTGTCGGGGCCGCGGGTAGCGCCATACGTGGATATGAAGGTGTTGGTGGAGCGCTTCGAACGTGGCCGGTCCGCGGCGATCGCTTCTCGCGGTGGTGGGGTCGGTGAGTTGCGGGAGGAGGTGTATGCGGCGTCGGTGGCGGCGGCATCGCGGGGGCCGGGGGTGTTTCGGTTGGCTGCTCCGACGGGGTTGGGTAAGACGTTCGCGCAGGCCAGCTTCGGATTACATCATGCGGCGGTTTTCGGTAAGCGGCGGGTAGTGGTGGCGGTGCCGTTCATCACCATCACCGAGCAGAACGCGGCAGTGTATAGGGAGCTGCTCGACACCGAGGAGGATCCGGTGGTGCTCGAGCATCATTCCAGCCTCCGTTATCGCAGCGAGAACGAGACGGGTACCGCAGTGGGTGAGGCGAGTCGTTGGGAGCGGTTGGCGGCGGAGAATTGGGATGCGCCGTTCGTGGTGACGACGACGGTGCAGTTGTTCGAGTCGCTGTTCGGGCGTAAACCCAGCCAAGTCCGCAAGCTGCATCGGTTGGCTAACGCGGTGCTGATCCTGGACGAGGTCCAGGCGCTGCCGTTGAGACTGTTGTTGCCGATCTTGGATGGGTTGCGGATTCTGGTAGAGCATTTTGGGAGCACGGTGTTGTTGACTTCGGCCACGCAACCGGAATTCGAAGCGCTGTCGGTGTGGAACGACCAGAGTGGTACAGGGTCTGGGTTGGTGATCAAGGAGGTGATCGCAGAGCCGCAACGGTTGTTCGATCGGGCGCGGCGAGTCCGCTATGAATGGAGGCTGGACCCGAAGCCGACCTGGGAACAGGTCGCCGACGACGTCGCCGACTGCGCACAGGTGCTGGTGGTGGTCAACTCGATCGTCGATGCTGTCGAACTCTACGAATTACTCCGAGTCAGGCGTGGGCAGGAAGTGTGGCATCTGTCGACTCGCCTCGCGCCTCAACATCGCCGTGCGGCGTTGGCCCTGATCATCGAGCGTGTGAAGGCGGGGGTGCCGACGGTGGTGGTGTCGACCACGTTGATAGAAGCTGGTGTCGATATCTCGTTCCCGACGGTGTGGCGGGCGCTGGCCGGGGCGGACTCGCTGCAGCAAGCCGGCGGCCGCGCCAACCGCAATGGCGAATTTCCTGACGGGGGGGGGTGGTCGTTGTGTTCGATCCGGTCGACGGGCACGCCCCGAAAGACAATGACACCCCCAGTGCGCTGACTGCCGACATATTCGGCTCCGACGGACCCGAACTCGACAACCAAGCCGCGCTGGGCGGTTACTACCGCAGCCTCTACAACAAGCTCGGCCTGGACAATATCAGTATCGATCATACGAATGACCCTGCTGGTCAAGTGATTCAACGCAATCGCACCAACTTGGCCTTCCAAGCCGTCACCGAGGGGCCCAATACTGAGGTCGGCCGCGACCGTCGTAAGGCGTTCCGTATGATCCTCGACGAAACTGTGCCTGTCGTGGTCGTCGATGAACATCATGCTGAAACCGTCGGTCACTGGCTGTCGATTCTGGCATCAGGTACCGATCAGGCGCGTAAAGCATTACGCGAGCTGCAGCCCTGGATCGTACAATTGCGCCGTGATGTCGCGAAACGTGCGGATGTCGCTGCGCTGATCGATCCCATTGCGGGTGATCTTGGTAGATGGAAAGGCGCCTATGTGTGGAACTCGGCGACACTCCAAGGAACCGGCGTGGACATCTCCACCATTGAAACCGTGTTCTGATCCGCCCGCTCAGATTCTGCCACCCTCGCCGATCCCGGAGCCTCTGAGTAAGAACAGCTTAGGAACCCTGGGTGCGACCGCAATACCAGGTAGGTTCCGAATCTGCGAACTGGCAGAATCGAGGAACTGGAGGACGAAAACGTTTCGCTGGCAGTATCAAATCGGCGTATTCGCAGGTAATCCAGGGCAGCGCCGGGCCTTCGGGCTCGGCGAGAATCTCAACGGTGCCAATACCGCGAATCCGGCGGCTGAGGGTGCGAGCAGCGCCGGGCCTTCGGGCTCGGCGAGAATCTCAACGAAATCGCCATCGCCGTCACCGGCCTATACCGGCTGCAGCGCCGGGCTTTCGGGCTCGGCGAGAATCTCAACAGCAGAGCGCCGTGTACCCGGACGGGCATCGTGAGCCGGCAGCGCCGGGCCTTCGGGCTCGGCGAGAATCTCAACGCAACGGAGCTCATACATGTGGTCGATGCGGACCAGCAGCGCCGGGCCTTCGGGCTCGGCGAGAAACTCAATATGAAATCGGCGGTTATGACCCACCGCCTTTCTTTATTGGGTACCTTACTGCGATTCGAATACGGACCACGTTTGTGCTGGTATCGCTTTTCACCTGTTCAGCAATTATTCTCATATCGGATTCGGTACGGATTGCCCC
>NZ_JBWSOR010000060.1:0-6456 GCF_056629435.1 Nocardia sp. TBRC8007
GTTGACAAGCGCGGCACCCTTAAGCCAAGATTTTCGCGGTAGCACAACTGTGCCTCATACCATTCCCACCGTGATCTCCTCCTCGTCGACAGTTCCGGTGTCCCAGTCGATCCAAGCCCTGATCCACCCTCACGGATCGGGGCTTCCCGCATTCACGGCTGCTGTGTGTACAGCCGGGCAATGACACCCTCTCCGGCGTGCCGCTGCCACAACAGGCGGTCACGGCGCTACCACCACACCGGGTAACCGCGACAGCACAGCGTCTGTTCTGTCCGACTTCGACCACCCGGATCTTCCTTACTCGTTGCGGAACTCGGCACATCGCCGTTGTGTCCGTACGCGTCGCTGGCTACAAGGATCGGCAGCTGCTCTGCCTGTCCGATAGCAGCGGGCCGGTGACCTACACCGCTGATACGACCCTGCATACCCGGTGCCACCACCATGACCATCCGGGGCAGCGGGTTGTTCTGCGACTTCGCCGACCAGTCCGAACACGACCACCCCACCGGCTACTACGCCGTGCCCCGGACCGGCATCGACAGCCAACCGCATACCCCGATCACCACACGCGGCCCGCACCACCCTGGTGCAGGCCGCGTGTCGTATCCGCCTGCCCCTGTGCAGGAACCCACTCCTTTCGTCGTAACCGCATACCGATCTCTCCGAGGTGTAATCCGATGACAATCCCTGGCCTAGGTGGTCCCGAGCCCGAGGACTACTCGTGGGTCACCCGGCATGCCGCCTGGTTCGACTCGATAACTCCCGCCCGCGAGGACGACCCCGATGCCGGATCCGCGGGTGGTGGGGGTGGGAAGGTTTACAACTTCTACAACATGACTCCCGAATCGGCCGCCCGCATGGTCGACCGTATCGAAGCGCGGCGTGAACTCGAATCATCTGTGAGCGCCGAGACACAAACGGTGCCTGTACCACTGATGTCCGAAGCGTCTGCACCCGGTCACGCTAGATCGGGCACGGGAATCGGGAATATCAGCCTGCCACTCCACCAGGCTGCGACAGCGTACGCAGGACCAGACGGGGATGGTCCTTGGGCTCGCGACAACCCAGATGGATCCCACACTTACGGAAACCCTGACGGATCCAGAGAGACGCGTAACCCTGACGGAACCCTCCGATCGGAAACTCCCGCAACGTCGCCTCCACAACAACAGCCTGAGCAACAGCCGGCGCCTGTGAAGCAACCTCCGGTTCCGCAGTCGCCGACCCCAGTGGACGATTATCCCGGCCTGACAATTCCGGGTCCGCTCACCAAGGTCGATCCGAATAAGCCTCCGAGTGATTCCCCCACCACACCAGGGATGTTGTCTACACCGCAGGAAACGCCCAAGAGCTATCACACCTACGACCCCAACACCGGCAAGTCCGGTGAGATGCAGCTCCCGCCTGTCCCACTCACACCAGGAGTGGTCGAATCACCCGGCGGAACAATCGGTGTGGACAACTTCGACGGCTCGTATTGGGAATCCGTACCGGTCGATCCGAACCTGCCCGACGCCGCACGACAACGCCACTTGATCTACCACTCCGCATATAACGACGAAACATTCCATTACACCGCAACATACGACCAAGACGGCAACCTCAGTGGGCTTACAAATACTACTGTCACCCCCACCGTTATGAATCTCGAAATACGTAACGGCGAAGTGGTTGCTACGCCCCCTATCCGTCCCTTGGACGAGGGCCGCGCGCTCGCCTCCACAGAAGAGCTCCAGAGCGCCTTCATGCTGGTACTGCCCGGCGGTGCCGTCAAAACAGGTCTGCAAGGCGCACGGACCCTGGCAGACCTCTTGGGAGAGGGGGCCCCGGCCGCGCCTCCGGCCATCCCAGCCGCACCACGAGGACCAGTAGCACCGCAGCAACCGGCCAAGATCGAACCCGCCCCACGTCCTGTCATACGCCCTCCCTATCCAGACGGGCCTGAGATCGACTACCCAGGAAGCGGTTCCGGCAACGAAGAATCTCCAGCCCCGGCCGAAAACCCGATACCTGCACCAACACCCCCCACTTCTCCACCACCGGACACCACGACACAACCGACACCCGTAGCACCCACAACACCTCCAGGCGGCACACCCGGCCACCACCAACCCGGCCCAACCACCCCCAATCCAGAAATACCCGACGTCCCGGAAAACCCAACCGAACCACCAAAATTCGACCCCACCGACCCCGACAACCCAAGCGAAATCCCCGACCCGAGCGCTATTCCAGACCCGACGCACATACCTGTCCTACATCCCGGTCCGACGCGCCCGGGTCGCGCCCCTGCTCAACACGCCCTTCCTCGAGCCGAGACGAGGCCGACAACTGAGCAGTCTTCTGCACCAGGGGACGAACCGAACAGCACCTCCCCCGAGAGCTCTACTGCCATCGAGTCTGAAATATCTGAAACATCACTTCAGGAATGGGATCAACTCATACGGAAGAACGAAGAGGCTCGTAAAGAGCCGTTTACCGATGGGGCAAACAGAAAAATCAGGGAAAAATGGCCGATTAGAACCTTGACCACTGGCGAGGCTGCGGGAACAGTTGCCGGTAAAGTGTTCAGCGAGCAATTCTCGGTAGCAAGTGGGCAGCCGACTACCCTGAAAGGAACCGCCGGATCGCAGCCCGACCTCCCGGACGAAGGGCACCGCATCTACAAAACTTTCGAAGTGCAGCATCCGCGCACATTCGATTCCGAGCCCAAGATAATCGAGCAATTGACACGAGATATTCTGCGCACAGCTTCCGGCAAATCGGCACAAGAAGTCGAGGATGCCATCGTGGCTGCAATCGAAAAGGCGCAGAAAGATGGCAATGGTTACCCTATCGATGCCAAGGAGGTCGTGGAGGACGCGGCGCATCATCTCGGAATTGATATAGCAAGTACGAATATTCATGTTAAAGTCGATATGGTAATCGACTTCCCGAGAGGAAGGTTGAATGAAACGCCGGATAAGCAGATCTGCGCGTCGTGTCAAGCGGTTATCGAGAACTTTGAAGAAGCCTTCGATAACAAGGTTTCCGTGACTGCAAAGAATCTGGACGATGAATACTTGTGGAGGTTGGGAAGCAGTGGAAGATGACGATGCTCGAGTGGCCCGTGAGATACGGGAGATCTTCGATGGGGTTGTGGCGGAAGGTTTCCGCCCGGAAAGGGTCGAGGGCGCTTCGGATGCGGAGATCGATGCGATGGCCGCGACTCAAGGGGTGACCGAGGTTCCGGTGGCGTTCCGGGAGGTCTTGCGGATTCTCGGGAGGAAGCCGGGTGCTTGGTTCGCGGGGACGACGTTCGGTGTCCGTGTGGTGGATGCTCAGGTCAAGGAACTCGCCCTGGGTGATTTGGAGGAAGCCGAGGATTCGGGTATCCGCGATCCGGAGAACATGCTCGTGATCTCCGAGGCAGGGGGATGCAGTTCGATAGTGATCGACGGCACCGACCTGAAAAACCCCGACCCGCCGTTATGGCTAATACTGGAATCGGGTGAGGTGGAAAAGAAATTCGACTCGGTGAGCGCCTGGTTTTCGGACGTCGGAAAGTCTATGATCGACTACAAGCAAAGGCTTGTCAAGCGGCGCGCGAAAGGTCGCCCCGATATCTTAGGCGAGGAGTATTTTCGGTGGGATGAAGCGATCTCACGCGAGACTGGACCTCCAGTATGATAACGCCGACCGATGGTGCGTAACATATAACAACTTTCGAGCAAAAGTTCGAAAGTTGCGGTCGCAGCGAACTCTACATCCAACCGTAATTCGGACTGATGGTTCGGCTTACGGTTGGATGTAGATATATGTGCCTGCGAAGTTGAACAGGCTCGGCGAGTGGGATAGCGAACACTTACGGTTGACAGTCCGTACCGATCGTGCCCGTGCATTTATTCAATGCGGACAGAATCCTTTCGATACTCGACCGCAGGGTCGGGGACTTGCTGAGTGGCGCGTCAAGCTGGCATGAATCTCTGATGAAGATACAGCGAAGCACCTGGGTCGGGACAGGCTCCGGTCAAAACCGGGGTCTATTTTCGTTTCTAAGCCACAAAATCAACCCAACCCATACTCGGGGATATGGGTACGCAAGTCCAGTCGCTTAGAAAGCGGGTTATCTTTGGGGCTAGTGCCGCGTCAAGCAACCTTCGGTAGGTAATCAGGGTGCCGGATCTTCGACCCGACAGCGAAGTCGCGGATCGGTCCGGCATTCTGGTTACGCCACCGGACGTAGTCACCGATCGCGTCGTCCTGCTCGCCGTGGCTGCGGTGGTCGGTGCCGTTGAGCGCGAAATACCGCAACGCCGCGAACTCACACTCGATCCGGTTCAGCCACGACGAATATGTCGGCACGAACACCAACTCGACATCGTGTTCGGCGCACCATTCCCGCACCTCACACCGCTTGTGGACCGAGTAGTTGTCCAGGATCAGATACAGCTTCTCACCAGGCCAGCGAGCTCGCAGGGTCTTGAGGAACGCCAGGAACTCGGTCCAGCGTTTCCGGTCACGGATCCGGTAGTACAACTGCCCCGACCGCAGGTCCAGCGCCCCGAACATGTGCCGCACCCCCTGAGTGCGGTGGTATGTCGCTCGCAACCGCTTCGGAGTCCGCTGCGGAAACCAGCCGCGCCCTGCCCGCGGCATCAGGTTCAAGGGCCCGAACTCGTCGACACACACCACCCGGCCATCGGCAGGCGGGTTGTCGTAGAGGTCGAGCACCCGGGCCATCTTCTCGGCGAACTCGGGATCGTTGCTGGCCTTTCATGTTTTCGTGGCCTGCCACGACACCCCACCGGCCTTCAGGATCTGACGCAGGGTTTCGCGGCTGATGTCGGCGATCCCGTTGATCCGCAACGCTTCCGACAGTTTCGACAGACTCCAGGTCGAGAACGGCCAGCCCAGGTCACGGGGGCAGCACCGGGCGATCTGACAGATCCGCTCACGCGTGGTCGGATCAGTCTTCGCCGGCCTGCCCCCGCTCCATTTTGGGTCCAGAGCAGCGAACCCCTCAGCGTTGAAGTCGTGGATGACTTGCCGCACATAGCTTTCCGACACCTGCATCAGCTTCGCGATGAACCCGACAGGCTGACGCTGGGCCGAGGCCATCACCACGATCGCCCGCCGCGTCCTGACGGGCTGTTTGCTGGTCTTGGCGATCCGCTGAACTTTCCGCCCCTCATCAGGGGACAACTGCCGCACGAACACATCCGGTTGCCGAGCCACGACACCACCTCCACCGGCAGCATCACCGGCAGTGCGGTCGCCGCGCAAGCCGACACCCGGATTACCGCAACAACCTATCCGGACGCGGCACTAGCCAACCGATTCCGCCGCCGATGATGGACCTTGTGGACCTGGCATTCCCTTTCCTGTACGACCGCAGTAACAGTGAGGATCCTCATCAGTTCATCCCCTATCGTGATCCAGAATTGTGGCTGTATGGAATCAACCCTGGCTACGGGGTTGATTCAGGGCGAACGAACAATTGTGGTGATTGCACACGAGCAAGCGAAATGACATGGAGAGGCATCGAGATAATGGCTGGTGCTTCTCAACTCCCCGACGATGAGGGCGAACCACTGGAAGTGATAGATATATGGAGTAATGGAGATCGGGTACCCGCCACCTTTGGTCATATAGAGGCAAACCTCTTAAGCCTGGGGTCCGGTGCCAGCGCAGTCGTCGGTGTCGATTGGCACGCGGGGGGTGGGCATTGGTTTAATGCTTTCAACATAAATGGCCAAGTGGTTGCCTTGGACGGGCAGTCCGCACAGATGGAACCTTGGCCACCCACGGCAAACGGGCTGGGCTTCGATGAGAGTGATTGTGAATACATAGACGCTATTTATATTGATCCATACGGACACCATTTGAAGGAGGGAGAATTTTCATGGTAGATGAAAAAGTGGCCAATGAAATATTCCGAGAACATTTCGGCTCATATAACTTCAGTATGGAAAAATTTGACAGAGGATGGATCGTATTTCCCAGAGGTCGCGGTAGCGCGACGCTCGTAGTGGAACGCGAAACCGGGGCCTTGATGAGATTCCCGTCCGCGATACCGCCGATGAGGATTATACGGAATTACAACGAACTGAAGGGGCGTGGGATTCCTATCAGCACAGAGGGGCCAAACTAGCCTTGATCTCACGCCGGGCCTTCGGTTCGGCGTGAGTGGGTAGCTTAGGTTAAGCAAGGCGCTGAGACATCAGGAGAAATAGAGCTCTGTGACGTGGACGGAAATTTAGTTCAGGGAACCCAACATCCTGACTTGGTCATTGTCTCGTACGTGGTTCGCGACAGCACCGGTCAGGTATTATACGATAAAGAGGTTGAATTTGAGAATGAAGCAGGGCAGGTGTTCGATCGGATGACCGCAAAAGAGTTCAAAGCGCTATTGACCCGGAACTAAATGGTTGAAGTGTAAATGGTGTGTGGGGTACGGAAGTAGCCGCGGACATG
>NZ_JBWSOR010000061.1:0-6204 GCF_056629435.1 Nocardia sp. TBRC8007
AACCCCACGAAGCTGCTTTGAGGCTCGGGCCAGTTCCAGGATTCCGTGGCCGGGTCAGGGGGCGTCATCGGTGTTGGTGATGAGGCGGAGGACTGGGCGTTCGTGGGGTTGGCCGAGGAGTTGGCGGAGGCGTTTGGGGCGCCAGTGGAGTTCTCGGGCGAGGCTAGTGAGGGTGAGTGTGCCGTGGGTTTCAGCGAGTTCAAAGGCTTTAGCGAGCAGAGTCGGAGTTTCACCGGGATAGTGAGCGACATGGTCGGCGCCGAGCATGCCGATTTCGTAGAGGTGGTTCAGGCGTTGGTAGGCACGGCGGGCGACGGCGTCGGAGATGGCACCGGTTTCGCGGGAACGGTAGACCAGCGACTTGATCGACACACCCCATTCATGGCTGAGCTGTTGGAGGGCTTTGACGTCGAAGCGACGGGGGAGCTGATCTGTGATCTGGTCGGCGGGGGTGAGGAATTCGGCGGCAAAGGCATCGGCTTCGCGTTCTTGGTCGGGGTCGCCGGGGGCGACGTCGCGGTGTAGGACGAGGTGGCCGAGTTCGTGGGCGGCGGTGAACCGGTGCCAGCACACGTCGTCACCGCGGTCGGGGGTGAGCACGATCGTCGGGCGAGGCATGCGGGAGGTGGAGAAGGCGTTGATGGTGGGGGTGTCCTCGCCGGCGAATTCCACCATAGTGGTGACGATCCCGTGTATCTCCATGGTGCGCACCAGGTGCGAGATCGGCCCGTGTCCCAGTCCCCAGTGGGCCCGCAACGCACGGGCAGCTTCGGCCGGTGTGTCGCCGAGGCGGGTGGGGTCGTCAGGCAGGAACCCGGGCAGGTCGATCGGAGGAAACTGGACATGTTTCTCCATGGCGTAGGTCAGCTCCCACACCTGCTGGGCGAAGGCGACGGCTTTGGCGCGCTGTGCAGCTTTGGTCGAGCGCAGGCTGCGGAAGTGCGCGCCAGCGCCGTCGAGCTGGGCGAAAGGTCTTCCTGCGGCGAAGAACTCGACAGGGACGTCGAGGACGTCGGCTGCCTGATTCAGATGGTCCGGACGCGGTGGGGACGTGCGTGATTCCCACTGGCTCACTGCCGCACCGGAGACCCCGATCCGCGTGGCGAGAGCTGCCTTGGTCAGGCCGGCGAGCTGGCGGGCCTGGGTGAGGCGGGCCGGGTCGAACACCACCACGACGTCGGAAGCAAAGATCGCCGCAGTGGTGTCGCTGGAGAACAAGTCGAGGGGAGGGCGTTCAGTCATCGCTTGCGGTCTCGGGTTGTGGTGTCGGCGGGTGCCCGCCATCCGGTGTAGTCAGTGGCGTACGCGGCGCCAGGTCGAACTCACCCATAGGGCTTTGGTCCCAACGGGGCCCGATACCAGGCTTCGGGTCCGGGACCGGCACCGGGCCGGTGGGACGCACCAGGCCCTCGTCGGTGTCGGTGATCGGGAGGATCTGCTCGATGCTGCTCCAGTTCAATCTGCCCTGATCGTCAGCTTGGGAGGCCTCGCCCCAGTAGACGCGCAGCACACCGGAGTGTGGGTTGCTGGCGTAAGCGATGATGACCAGCCGACCCGCTTCCACCGCATCGGTGAGGAAATCGTTCAGATCCTTGACGTCTGTGTCGATCTCTTCCTGGGTGAGGTGAGCCTGGTCGAGGGTGAGCTGGTCGGTCGGCTCCTGGGCGAGCGCCAGCAGGTTCTCGCGTAGCTTCGACATCGTCATCTTCGCCGCGTTCACGGGGGTGTGGGCGTCGTCGGCGAACTTCCACGGGTACAGGATGACGTTGGTGTCGCCCACCACAATCAGTTCGTAGCGGGCCCGTGCCGGCTTGATCCGCCGTACGTCGGGCACAACCTCTTCGACCGCGAAACCCAGCTCTTCGTGCTGGACCAGCCAAATCAGGCCGTATCCATCGTTACTGGGCAAGCCCAGACCTTTGTAGGCGGCCAGCGCCCGCTGATGAGCTGCCTGCAATCCGCGCCAGATCGCGCGGCGTAACGGTAGAGCGTGCGCACCGAATCGCTCGGTCTCCCACTGCGTGGGTGCAGCCTGCTCGCTCATGGATCCCTCCCTAACACCCGGCCCGCTGCTTACGAATTCAAGATCGTATACAGCGTAGCACTTAAGATTTGCACATTATCTGCGCAACGCCGAAAGTTCGGCACGATCCATGTTCAGGTCTGACATGGGAGTTGAGGAGCAAATCCGCCCGAAATCCGGGTGACACCACCGGCGACTCGCCGGACGACACACCCGCTGCCCTGTAAGAGATAGCCCCTGAGTTTCCTCCACCGATCGATCACGAACTGTCCCTCAAAGCCGCCCCCGAAGCAAGCTAACGCTGTCCACTTTCTCGGGGGAACCCCAATCTACTGCGAGCTCCCACACCTGGTGCTGGGGCTGCTGCACGGATATGGTGGGCCGCTGGACTTGCTTGAGATCACCCGCAGTCGCTCAGCGCAGGACTCCTAGTCGCCCGGCACGCAGATCAGCGAGCGCATCCTCGTGTTGCCGGTTCGTCATCGGACCTGGAAGTTCACCGTCGAACCGACAGAACCGCAGGTCGATGGTTTCTGGATCACGAACCGACAGCGTGCCACCGGTGATGCTGCAGCGCAGGAAGGTGGTGATGGTCTGAGCGACGTCCCCGTTCAGATACTTGTGCCAGTAACGGCTGTAGACGCCCTGGACGGCTTCGACTTTGACATCAAAGCCGGTTTCCTCAGCGATCTCCCTCCGCACCGCATCCTCGATGGATTCGCCGAGTTCGATGGCACCGCCTGGGAAGCACCACGTCGTGTCATCACTACGACGCTGCAGCAGTACCCTCTCCTGGTCAACTACGCAGGCGGCGGCGAAGACAAGTTGGATGGGATCATGACCTACCCGCTCTCTGATCCAACTCACGTAGTCGCTCACGCACCCAGCATCCCACACGAATCCCGTGGCCTGTCGAGATAGCAACGAGCTAAACGGATACGGTCGGTGGCGTGGATAGTCAGTCACTCGAACAAGGTGCAATGGGCCTGTCCGAGCTTGGAGCATTAGCGCTTCGCGCAGCGGCGCAGGGTGCGGGGGTCGTCACGTCGAGCCTGCGGGACAATGAATTGACCATCCGGACGAAAACGTCGCATCGCGACCTCGTGACCGAGGTGGATACCGCAGCCGAACAAGCAATCCGCAGCTATTTGCGTGAACTGCGCCCGCATGACGCAATCCTCGGAGAGGAAGGCGGTGAGCAGTCCGGCACCACCCCGGTGCGGTGGGTAATCGACCCGATAGACGGCACATCTAATTTCATCCGCGGCCGCGCCGACCACGCCGTGGCCGTAGCTGCGCAGATCAAGGGCCGCATCGCGATCGGCGCAATCGTGAAGGCAAACGGTGACTGGATGGCCTGCGACGAGCACGGCACGATCACCAGCCGCGACGGCACACCTGCGGTATCTCCACTCGGCACCAAATCCCTTGATTCATGCCTGGTTTCGGTCAGCATCCCGATTGAAGAGACCCGTCGCCCGCTCGGGGTCGCGGCATTGACGCAGCTTCTTCCTGAAGTACAGGATTTCCGGCGAACCGGATCAACCTCATGCGACTTATTCGACATCGCGGCCGGTCGCCTGGATGCCTACGTAGGCATCGGCACCAAACCTTGGGACATCGCTCCTGGATGGGCAATGGTTACCGCCGCTGGTGGCTCCGGTATACAGGTTCCGGATGTCGGCGGATACACCCTCTACGTCGTGGGAGTGCCCGACATCACCGACTACGTGGCCGACACAGTCCAAGCGGCCATACGCGAGCAGCAAGCTAGCTACGACACCGCTCGGTACCCAGGTATCACAGCGCGTGATGTCGCTGCCCGTGTACAGACCACACACCACTCTGCAGCGCTCTATCCTGCGAAATACTCACCGAGACAAGCTGATAACACACGTGGTGCGCAGCAGTTGACACAACGGACTCCTGAACTCGACAGGTAGGGTCACCCGCGTGGACCCTAAAAATTCGATTCCCGTCGACGAAGCCGCCGCATTCGAGGTTGCGCTTGACGTGTTGACCGATCTCATCGCACATGCCAGCCGTGAATTGGTGGAAACCCCGGCCGGTGGCCCAGCGGCCGAGCAGTGGCGTCAGCGTCGTGATGACTGGGTGCGCCGCCGCGACGCCCTAGAACCGAACGATCGCGAGGCGGTTCGTACCGTGTTCGATACCGACGTGCCATTTCTGCGGGCTATACAAGACACGCGCGCATGACCAATCCCGATTCTCTCCAGCGGTACCTGCTGCCGGAATCGTTGTCGCAAAAAATATTCGTTGAGCAGATCGTGCCAGCTCTCCTGGCAACGGCTCCTTCCCAGACCGCACCAGTCGCGGTCGTGCTGACCGCACAGGCCGGGGCTGGCAAGAGCGTCACGGCCCGATCCGTGCGGGAGCGATTCCCGACTACCGCCCGCCCAGCTGTAGTCGACGTAGATACATTTCGTCGATTTTATCCGAACTACCGACAGCTGATACAGACCAGAGGGTGGGCCGCCGATGATCTCGTCCACGCCGATGCACGTCGCTGGCTGGACATGTCGGTGGACTACCTCTTGGAGAAGCAGGCAAACCTCATTGTCGAGCACGGGCTGCGCGACCCCAACGTCGCAGACGATCTGATGGCGAAACTATCTGCCACCCACCGGATCGAGGCGGCACTACTTGCGACCCCGGCCGCAGTGAGCAGACTGGGAATCCTGGAGCGCTACCAACTCGGCATTGAACACACCGGTATCGGTCGCTACGTCGAAGAATCTCTTCACGACCAGCGCTATCGCAATCTTCCTGCCGTCGCAGACTGGCTCGACGCCGATCCTCGCATCGCCACGATCGAGGTCTACCGCCGCGGCCTCCCGCACGCGGTACACCGCAAGGATCGCGACAGCCAGGGCAACTGGAGCACAAGCCACCCGACACGTGATGCGCTGTCAGAAGCTCGCGAGGGCACCTGGGACCTGGCTGACAGTCGCGCCTTCCATCGCCTCCACTCCAGCCTGCTTGTCCGGATGGAACCCGAATGGCACCCCGCTCTCCAGCGCGCACAGAAACTCGCAGAACCTCACCTCGACCCGCAGACAACCACGCTTCGGTCCGACCTGCCCGCAGTGACATTCGGCCGCTATCAACTCGTGTCCATAGCACATCTGGATACCGTCGTCACGATCCTGCAAGACTTTCCCCGCCTGGAGCTAGGGATACTTGATCTTGACCAGCAGCCACAACAACCAATCGAGATTCCCGACCATCTCCAGGATTTCTACCGCGACTGCGAAACCAACACCGCGCCTGGCAAGAATCCCATGACTGCCCAAGAGCGGGCCGCATTCTGGAACGGCGCCTTGGCTGCTGTGGGCCTTGCGGACCGGGTCGACGTCCGCATCATAGGTCGACCCGAACTCGACCCCGCCGAATTCAACACCCTCTACCCACCCGATCAATATCACCTAGTGTTCCCGACTGCCAGTGGGGAAGGTTTCGACAGTATCCGCAACGCATCCTTCGAAGAGATCCTCCAGCGCCGCGTGATTGCGGTGGACCCGCCGCTCGAATACCACACCAGCGATATCAAGACCGCCTACCGAGAGGGTAATGACAGTTGGCGAACCGCCATCGCTCGCGGCGCCCTGCCAGCCTTCCTCGCCGCTGACGGTCCCCGCAAACTGCTTGAGGCACCGGCCCCTACCGCGGCGGAAATCGCTGCCCGAGTGCAGACAACAGCGGCGTCTGCCGCCGTCAACCACCGGCCCACTCAACAGCAGCAGGCCCGAGGAACACAACCTTCGCCAAGCCGATCCTCGGATCGCGAGATGTGACAGGGGTTGGTTGCTGGTTTGCTGTGCTGGCTACGGTGTTTGCCGTACCCCAACACTCGGAGGCAAGTCAGCGAAGCTGACGCGGCAGCACCATGAGATGACGCTAGTGGTCGCGGTGATGAGGGGGTGTGGTCGCGCTTTCGGGGAGCGGCGGATCTAAACAAGTGATCGGTTAGGACATCACCACCGCCACAGAGGTCCCACCAATCAACTTTGCGCCATCGAACCGAGGGGCGGGGAGCAGATCCGCCCGATCCGGCGATAGTCCTGGCTTACTTGGAAGACCTTTACCTTTCAGAACTGCGCGACCTCCGGTCGCGTGGCCCTGCTGGATGGTGGCCTGCATTGTGTTCTCGCGTCCCTCCA
>NZ_JBWSOR010000062.1:0-5766 GCF_056629435.1 Nocardia sp. TBRC8007
TCGGGTCGATGAGCAGGTGAAGATCCGGGGGTTTCGGGTCGAGCCGGGGGAGGTGGCGGCGGTGTTGGGGTCGCATCCGGCGGTTTCGCAGGCGGTGGTCGCGGCCCGTGAGGTGGCCGGGGTGGGGGCGGGCACACAGTTGGTGGGGTATGTGGTGGCCGATGGTGGGGTCGATGGTGCGATGTTGCGGCGGTTCGTGGCCGAGCGGTTGCCCGAGTTCATGGTCCCGGCCGCGGTAGTGGTACTCGAGGCGATGCCGTTGACGCCGAACGGGAAGCTCGACCGTGCGGCGTTGCCGGACCCGGAATTCGTGTCCGGGGTGGGGTATCGAGCGCCGCGCACGGAGCGCGAACAGGTGTTGGCGGAGCTGTTTGGGGACGTGCTCGGGGTGGACCGGGTGGGTATCGATGACGGGTTCTTCGAGCTGGGTGGGCATTCGCTGTTGGCGACGCGGTTGGTGAGCCGGATCCGGTCGGTGTTGGGGGTGGAGGTCGCGATCCGGGTGGTATTCGACGCCCCCACCGTCGCGCAGCTGGTCGCCCGGCTCGACGACGGTGCGCGGGTGCGTCCGGCGCTGACGGTGGCAAAGCGCCCGGAACCGGTACCAGCATCATACGCGCAGCGACGGTTGTGGTTCATCCACCGGCTCGAAGGTCCCTCGGCCACCTACAATATACCGATGGGGGTGCGCCTGACGGGCGCGGTGGATGTGGCGGCGTTGCGGGCCGCGCTCGTCGATGTGGTGGGGCGGCACGAGAGCCTGCGGACGGTGTTCGCCGAGGTCGGCGGGGTGCCGGTGCAGCGGGTGTTCGCGGCCGGAGAATTCGAGGTGCCGGTGGTGGTGTCGGAGGTGGGGGACGTGGCTGCGGCTGTGGCTGCGGCGGCGCGCTACGAGTTCGACCTGGCCTCGGAGATCCCGGTACGGGCGGACGTGTTCCGTTGCGCTCGCAACGAGTACGTGCTGATGCTGCTGATACACCACATCGCCGGTGACGGGTGGTCGCTGGCGCCGTTGCTGCGGGATCTGGCGAGCGCCTACACCGCGCGCACCCATGGCCGGAGCCCGGACTGGAAGCCGCTGCCGGTGCAGTATGTGGACTACACGTTGTGGCAGCGGCAGCTGTTGGGTGAGCAGTCTGATCCCGGCAGTGTGTTGTCGCGGCAGCTGGCGTATTGGCGGGGGGATCTGGCGGGTCTGTCCGCACAGCTGCGGTTGCCGACTGATCGGCCGCGGCCGCGGGTGGCGAGCTATCGCGGCGACACGGTGGCGTTGGTGATCGATGCCGAGACCCAGGCGCTGGTGCGGCGGGTGGCGCGGCGGGAGGACGTGACGGTGTCGATGGTGTTGCAGGCGGGGTTGGTGGTGTTGTTGTATCACTTGGGTGCGGGGGAGGACATTCCGGTCGGGTCGCCGATCGCCGGGCGTACCGATGAGGCGTTGACCGATCTGGTCGGGTTCTTCGTCAATACGTGGGTGTTGCGGGCACGAGTTGCTGCGGCGGGTTCGTTTACCGATCTGCTCGGGCAGGTGCGGGAGAAGGCGCTGGCGGCCTACGCCAATCAGGATGCGCCGTTCGAGTTGTTGGTCGAGTTGCTCAACCCGGTGCGTTCCACGGCGCATCATCCGTTGTTCCAGGTGGCGTTGGCCTTCCAGAACAACACGTTGCCCGTGATCGAGCTGCCCGGAATCGGCGTCCGTCCCTTCTTCTGCTCACCGGGGACATCCCGTTTCGACCTGTGGTTCAACATCGACGATTCGTCCGCACGAAACGGCTGGAACGGTTTCGTGGAGTTCGCGACCGATCTGTTCGACCGGGAGACGGTCGAGGCGATCGCAGCCCGGTATGTGCGGGTGTTGCGGCAGGTGGCGGCCACCCCGCAGATGGCGGTGGGTGCGGTGGAGGTGCTCACCGCCGCCGAACGCGACTGGTTGCTGCGGGACTACAACGCCACCACCGTGGCTGTCGATACCGACACCACCGTGGTGGAGTTGGTCGAGGCGTGGGTGCGGCGGTCCCCCGAGGCGGTGGCGGTGGTGTGTGCGGGGGTGGAGTTGACCTACCGTGACCTCAACGAGCGCGCCGACCGTCTGGCGCGTCTGTTGGTCGTGCGGGGGGTAGGGCCCGAGCGGGTGGTGGCGGTGGCGCTGCCCCGGTCGGTGGAGTTGGTGGTGGCGTTGCTGGCGGTGTGGAAGGCCGGGGGCGCGTATCTGCCGGTGGATCCGACCTACCCGCGTGACCGGTTGGCGTTCATGTTCGCCGACGCGGCTCCGGTGGTCGTGGTGACTGATCGGGCCACGGCCGCGGCCCTGCCGGTGGTCGCGGTGGACACGTTGTGCCTCGACGTTCCGGGGACCTTCGCTGGTGTCTCCAGTGCGGCCGCTGTGACCGACGCCGATCGGCGTGGGCGGTTGCGGCCGAGGAATCTGGCCTATCTGATCTACACCTCTGGTTCGACTGGTCGCCCTAAGGGTGTCGCGGTCACCCACCGTGATGTGGTGTCTTTGTTCGGTGGTACGGCGGGGTGGTGTGGTTTCGGTGCGGGGGATGTGTGGGCGTGGTGTCATTCGCCTGCGTTCGATTTCTCGGTGTGGGAGTTGTGGGGTGCGCTCGTGCATGGCGGTCGGGTTGTGGTGGTGGCGTGGGAGACGGTTCGGTCACCGGTCGATTTGTGGGAATTGGTAGTTCGTGAGCGGGTCACGGTTCTCAACCAGACACCGTCGGCGTTTTATGCGTTGTCGGAGGCTCGGGCGCCGGGTGTGGCCGGTACCGGTGCGCTGCGGTTGGTGATCTTCGGGGGTGAGTCGTTGGATCCGGCGCGTTTGGGTGCTTGGTTGTCTGCGCAGCATGATGGTGGACCTGAGTTGGTCAATATGTACGGGATCACCGAAACGACTGTGCATGTAACGAAATCGGTGTTGTCGAGCATTCGTGATGGCTATGTTCATAGTCCGATCGGCACCCCGGTGGGGAATATGCGGGTGTTCGTGCTGGATTCGTGGTTGCGGCCGGTGCCGGTGGGGGTGGCGGGGGAGTTGTATGTGGCCGGTGCGCAAGTGGGGCGCGGCTATCACGGGCGGGTGGGGTTGACGGCGGCGCGGTTCGTGGCTGATCCGTTCGATGTCGTTGGTGGGGGGCGGGTGTATCGGACCGGGGATGTGGCGCGGTGGACCGTGGCTGGGGAGCTGGAGTATCTGGGTCGGGTCGATGAGCAGGTGAAGATCCGGGGGTTTCGGGTCGAGCCGGGGGAGGTGGCGGCGGTGTTGGGGGCGCATCCGGCGGTGGGGCAGGCGGTGGTCGTGGCGCGGGAGGCGGCCGGGGTGGGGGCGGGTACACAGTTGGTGGGGTATGTGGTCCTCGACCGGTCCAGTGTGGCGGGGGAGGGGGAGTTGGTCGAGCAGTGGCGTCGGGTGTACGACGATCTGTCCGCCGGGGCGGGGGATGCCGATCGTGTCGGGTCCGGGGTGGGGTTCGGTGAGGATTTCGCGGGGTGGGACAGCAGTTATTCCGGGGCGCCGATCCCGGTTGCGCAGATGCGGGAGTGGCGGGCGCGCACGGTCGAGCGGATCCGGAGCCTGGGGGGTAAGAGAGTCCTCGAGATCGGTGTCGGGTCAGGGCTGTTGTTGTCGCAATTGGCGCCGGACTGCCGGGAGTATTGGGCGACGGACCTGTCGGCGGCGACGGTGCGGACGCTCGATCGGCGATTGGCCGCGCTGCGGGCGGAGTGGACCGAGCGGGTCGTCCTGCGCACCGCCGCGGCCGACGATCTCGCGGGGTTGCCCGAGGGCTATTTCGATACCGTTGTGGTGAATTCGGTGGTCCAGTATTTCCCCGGCCAGGCTTATCTGCGGCGGGTCGTCGAGCGGGTGTTGCGCCTGTTGGCGCCTGGGGGCGGGTTGTTCGTCGGTGATGTGCGGAATCTGTCGCTGCTGGAGGAGTTCACGACTGCGGTGCAGCTCGCCCGTGGTGGGGACACCGATCCGCGGGCGGTGCGGGAGCGGGTCCGTCGAGAGATCGCTACCGAGCAGGAGTTGCTGGTGGCGCCGGAGTATTTCCGGGCGTTGTCCGACGAGATCGGCGACATCGGCGCGGTCGCTGTCGAACTCAAGGCGGGCCGGGCGGTCAATGAGTTGACTCGTTACCGCTACGACGTGGTCATCCGTAAGCGTCCGACTGAGGTGTTGTCGTTGGCGGAGGTGCCGCGGACCCGGTTCGTCGACCACGACGGTTTGTCGTCGGTGAACAGTATGTTGGTTGCGGCGCGGGGTGGTTGGCTGCGGCTGACGGACATTCCGCATCTGGGTTTGGTCGACGATGTCCGCGCGGTCGAGCGGCTCCGAGCAGGACAATCCCCCACCCCCGACCCCGAACGTATCGGGACCGAACAGATAACACCCCCCCATGGCGACCGAATCGGCGCCGGACTGCTCCCGGAGGATCTGTACGCTCTCGGGGAGGGGCTGGGGTTCACCACCGCGGTGACGTGGTCGACGCACGCGGGGTGCATGGACGCGGTGTTCGTCGACTCCACGCTCGCGCACGGCAAACACCTCACCGACGTGTTCACGGCACCGACGATGCGGAAAGACCCCGCCCGCTATACCAACAATCCACAGGCGAGCCTGCTGACCGCGGACGTGCGCCGCTTCGCGGCCGACCGACTGCCGGAGTTCATGGTCCCGGCCGCAGTGATATCGGTCGAGGCGATGCCGTTGACCCCGAACGGGAAACTCGATCGTGCGGCGTTACCGGACCCGGAATTCGTGTCCGGGGTGGGGTATCGGGCGCCGCGCACGGCACGCGAACGGGTGCTGGCCGAGTTGTTCGGTGATGTCCTCGGGGTGGCCCGGGTCGGGCTCGACGACGACTTCTTCGACCTGGGGGGACATTCCCTGTTGGCGACCCGGCTGGTGAGCCGGATCCGGACGGTGTTGGGGGTAGAGGTGCCGATCCGGACGGTGTTCGACGCCCCCACCGTCGCGCAACTGGTGACCCGCCTCGACGACGAAACCGCAGTACGGCCGGTATTGGCGGTGGCAAAGCGGCCGGAGCCGATACCGGTGTCGTTCGCGCAACGACGGTTGTGGTTCATCCACCGGTTCGAAGGCCCCTCGGCCACCTACAACATGCCGTTGGGGGTGCGGCTGACGGGCGCGGTGGAGGTGGCGGCGTTGCGAGCCGCGCTCACCGATGTGGTGGGGCGGCACGAAAGCCTGCGGACGGTGTTCGCCGAAATGGACGGTGTACCGGTGCAACGGATCCTCGCGGCCGGCCAATTCGAGGTACCGGTGACGGTGACCGAGGTGGAGGACGTGGACGTGGCGGCGGCGGTGGCCGCGGCGGCGCGCTACGAGTTCGACCTGGCCTCGGAGATCCCGGTACGGGCCAGTGTGTTGCGTTGCGCGTGCGACGAGTACGTGCTGATGCTGCTGGTGCACCACATCGCTGGGGACGGGTGGTCGTTGGCGCCGTTGCTGCGGGATCTGGCGACCGCCTACACCGCGCGCACCCACGGCCGCAGCCCGGAGTGGGCGCCGCTGCCGGTGCAGTACGCCGACTACACGCTGTGGCAGCGGCAGCTGTTGGGCGAGGCGTCCGATCCCGACAGTGTGTTGTCGCGGCAGCTGGCGTATTGGCGGGACGAACTGGCGGGGCTGCCCGAACAACTGCGGTTGCCGACCGACCGGCCCCGCCCACGGGTGGCCAGCTACCGCGGTGACACCGTGGCGGTGGTGATCGACGCCGAGACCCGGGCGCTGCTGCAACA
>NZ_JBWSOR010000063.1:0-5613 GCF_056629435.1 Nocardia sp. TBRC8007
GACCAACTGGACGCCCCGGCCATCAGAGACGGTTTCGACCGGGCAATGGAAGTAGCGCTGAACAACATCAAGTTGGCGGAGAGTTATTCATCGCCGGTTTTCTCCGGTAACGCTCTGCTCTTCGAAGCAGTTGTTGATTCTTCAGGGAACAGAATCTCGGAGACTGGAACGAGTCCGGCGCAGGCGTGGCGCGGATATATCGTAGGCAGCATCGAAGTCGTTCAGGTCGATTGCGCGCATGAAGACTTCGACCGAGTCGATAACATGCGACTTGTCGGACAGGCCTTGAGTCACAGGTTATGAAGAGGGCTGCTGCACGATCAGGTGACAGTGGTTATTTGAGGTTCACCCCGAATGGTGGACAGGGGTTTAAGCAGCTCGAGCTGCGATTGTCAGTGACTGCTCGAAACGGGCGGGACTGATGCCACCGATCGATGAGTGCGGTCGGTTCTCTGGGGCTGATCGCCTGAATTGCCTCGTGTTTCGCTGCGTTTCCGCAGGTCCGTGGCTGATAGGTGCAGCGTATGTCGTGCAACAGGTGTTGTGCAAGGACTGTGGGTGAGCGTGTCAGCCGTTGTGGTGGGAGTTGTTGAGCCGGGCCATGAACTCCCGGTTGGTGGTGTGTGCCGCGGCGAGGTCCTGGTCGCGTTCTTCCAGTTGCAGCCGCAGGTCGACCACTTGTTGTTCGAGGTTGACGATGCGCTGTTGAAGCTGGTCGATATCGGTCGGTGTGCCCAGTCCTGTTTCGCGCCAGGCCCGTTCGCCGAGCAGCTCGGACAGGCGTGATTCGAGTTGCTGGTTGCGGGCGGCCATCCTGGCGCCGCGTTGCTGGGCGGCGAGCAGGTCAGCCCGCAGCGACGCGCGGGTGACCGCAGGACCGGTGGAGGGGTCGTCGTGAGGTTGGGTGGCGGTGGCGTGGAGGCGTTCGAGCAGGTCGCGGTGCCGGTAGAGGAACGTGCGGTCGACTCCGGCGCGGCGGGCGATTGCGGAGGCGCTGAGGTCGTCACCGGCGGTGATGGCGGTGATCACCCGTTGTCGCCGCCGGTCGGAATCGGCGCGGCGGCCGGCGATCATCGGGCTGATCGTTGGTTCGGTCATCAGGTTCGCTCCGGTCGCAGGTCGGGCAGGGGTCGTTTTGGCATACCGAGCATGGTGGCTCGGTGGCGGCGGACGGTGGTGACCGCGCGGTCGATCTGGTCGCGTTGTTCGCTGGTGAGGTCGTCCAGCCCGGCTTCGATGCGGCCGATGAGCGCCCGGATGCGGGTGATCTCGTCGTCGGAGGGCATCGCCTCGGCGCGGGCCCAGTCGTCGAGTTCGGTTGTGGCGAGGAGTTTCTCGCGGGTCCGGAGCAGGTCGTCAAGGTAGGTGTGCAGGTCAGGCAGGTAGGAGACGTCAGTGCGGAAGTGGTCGCAGCCAGCGCAGCGGAACCGGAACGGACACGCCCCTCCGCCGGCTTTGACGTTGCTCGGCTCAGCGCAGATACCGAACGGGACGGCGACCTCCCCGATCGCGCGGCGGGCATGTTCATCGTCGAGCAACGCTTTGGCGTGGCGCCAGACCCGGTTGCCGTGCCGGTCGAACTGCATGGTGGTGATACGATCGACGGCGTCGCGGCGGCGGGACTCTCCGACACGGTAGTAGCCGCTGGTGGTGTCGATCTTGCGGTGCGACATGAGTTCCCGCAGCACTTCGACCGGGACTCCGGCGTCGGCGTGGCGTTGGGCGTAGGAGTGGCGCCAGGCGTAGAGCACGACCTTGGCCTTGTCGTATTCGACGCCGTCGACGGTGAGTAGCGTCGACCCAGGCGCGGTGGGCGAACCCGAGACTGAACGCGGTGATCGCGCGGCGCCCGCCAGGGTTGCGGCGGTCGGTGGGCAGCAGTTTCAGTTCCCCGACCGGGGTGTAGGGGTAGCGGCCGCGGACACGTTTCTGCTGGGCGGTGATCAGGGTGGCGGTCTGCTCGCCGATCGGCAGCCGCCGGGCCGGCCGGTTGGCCTTGTGGTTGTCATAGATCAGCACCGGGTGCCCGGCAGCGTCGCGGGCCAAGCAGTCGAAATCCAGTGAGCAGATCTCTTCGGGACGGCGGCCGGTGTCGATGGCCAGCTCGATCGCGGTGCGGATCTCCGGGAAGTTCAACTCCGGCAGGTGCGCGCAGACCTGCGCGGTGATATCGGCGGGAAGGTCGCGGTTGGGTTCCGGTGGTTCGGATTTCACCGGGATATCACCGACGGTGATCACGAAGTCCTCACCGAGACCGGCGGCGAGGCCGCCGGGGCGGGTCAATCCCATCGCCCGGACGCGGGTCAAGACTGCCCGGACCTCGCGGCAGGCCCGGATCCTGGCGTCGCCGCTGATCTTCCCGATCGATTCCAGGTAGGCCAGCCGATGCAGGAACGCCTCGACATCGCCTCGACCCAGAGCTGACGGGCGGTCACCGCGGTCAGGGCGCATCCGCAGCGATTCCGACAGCCTGTCCAGGCAGCCGATGTGGTGTCGGACCGCCAAACTGGCGCTGGTGCGCCGACCGGGTTTTACCCGCCGTTTCGGTAGGTCGTCGGCAGCCCACCGTTTCACTGATTCCCGCAGCCAGGTCTGGCTGTTCCTGGTGAACTCGATCGTGCCGTTCTGCCCGAACACCGTCAGGTCCCAAACATTGCCGGTTACTTCGGTTTCCGGGGTGGACAAGGCCCGGCGAGCATGAGTGATCAGACTGTTTGCCACTGCGGTGAAGATATGGTCGCCGCGGTCGGGCACCTGGTAGTCCAGCAGCGATTCCAGCTGCTGAGCCCGCAGGTCGTTGGCCAGCATCCGCAGCGCAGGGTCCTTGGTCTTGACCGCGTCGCTCCGGCAGCGCAGCTGCAACCCGGCCAGCAGTTGCGCGACCACCAATGGTGGCAACCCCGCCAGGATCACCTCGCCGCCGCGCCCGCCGGGGCTTTCTGTTTCCCGCCAGCGTGTTTCGTTCAGGTCCGGATCGTGTTTCAGCGCTGTCCGCCAGCGTTGCTGGTGAGCTTCGCAGTAGAGACCGTCAGGATGACGGCGCTGCCGCAGGCAGGCGACGACCATGCAGGGCGGGCAGGCCGGCAGTCCGTGAACTTTCGGGTGGGTGAAGAACCCAGCCTGCTCGCGGGGCGGGAGGCCACGTAGTTGTTCGCCGTGGGTCGGGCACAACCCTGTGCGCTCGGACTCCCACTCGCGGCCGCACCGGTCGACCAGACACGTGTCTGGTCCGCGACCGAGCCGGATCCCATCCGGTCTTCGGCCAAAAACTCCGGATCGATGACCGCGGCGACCGCGGCGGCGTCACCGCCGACGACCAGGTCGCCGAACACGTGCGCGGTGCGCGTCGCCGCGGCAGGTGTCAGCAGGGCGTGTGCGACCCTCACCGAGTCGCCCCGGCGTGTTCGCGGGGGCTGGCGACCCGGTCGACGGCCTCGCGCAGCCGCGCCGGGTCGGGGTGCAGGTAAATCTGCGAGGAGGCCATGCTGGCATGGCCCAACAGCAACGCGATCTCGTCGACACCGCTGCCGGCGTCGGCGAGATCGGAACCGAACGCGTGACGCAGTCGGTGTGGGCGCATGTGCTCGATGCCCGCGCGGCGAGCGCAACCGCTGATCACCTCGTTTACCGCGTCGGGACGCATCGGCGCGCCGATCGGCTCACGAAAAAGGTTGACCAGCAGGAAATCCGACTCCTCGGCTCGCGGCACCGACAGGCGTTCGAACTCGTAACCGTCGACCGCCTGGACCACCAGGAAGTCCAACGGCACCATCCGCTGCCGCCGCGACTTCGCCCACGCCCCGTTCGGGTTGTCGCGCCGCACCACGTGCAAATGCGCTCGCGGTATAGCGCAACCCAACGCCCGGGAATCGGTGAGAAGGTGAATATCGCTGCGCCGTAACCCCGTCAGCTCACCCCGGCGCAACCCCGCGCGAGCCAGCAACAACACCATCAGCCGGTCCCGCGCCGACCGGCAAGCCCCCAGCAGTGCCACGATCTCCTCGTTGCTGGCGCGGTCCACCACAGTCTCGGGTTCGTGGAGCCAGTGACGCGCCCGCATCCGCCACCCCATCCGCCGGTCCTCACCACGGGCTTGTTCGGGCAGGTCACGTTCGTCGGCCAACTCGTAGATCAACCCCAACAGATCGCCGGACACCCGCCCGACCGACACCGCGTGCGCGACCATGCCCCGCACCGCAGCCAGGACACCGTTGATCCGGCGCGCACCCCGCACCGGCTCGGCGCCCGGACCCGCCAGAACCTGCCCGCCAGCGGCGACATCGACGCTGCTGGCCTCCGGTCCGGCATAGCGCAGCCAGGTAATGAACAGGCCCAGCGCGGCGACCCCATCAGGCCAGGCCCGGCCGGTCCGGACGCACCACCGCAAGAACAACGCGATCGCTCCCGCGTAAGAGCGGGTCGTCAACTCCGACCCGTCGCGCCCGAACCGGACGTGCCGCAGGAACATGTCCGCGTCCGCGACCACTGTCAACTCGTCGTCGAGCACCGTCCAATACCGCGCGCCCGACGGTAACCGCACCGGAAAAGCCCGCATCGTGGTCTCCCTTCTCGCAGCAGGCAGTCGATACAACTACCATCCACGAGCACCACAACCCAGGAGATCTGTCGCGTACCCGCCCGTGTCGCATGACCTACGCGATGTCACGCAACAGCAGACCGTGCCCCAGAAAACGACGGTGGTAGTTGTACCAGTCCATCCAATTGTCAACCGAAGCAACAAGTTCTGCCTTGGTGGCATAGACATGCCGATAGTAGTGCTCGTGCTTGAAGCTCGACCACAGCGATTCGGACGCGCTGTTGTCCCAACATATCCCGGTCGCTCCCATCGACCGCCGCAGCCCGTGCCGGGCGCAGGCTTGCGCGGTCAGATGCGCGGTGAACTCACCACCACGGTCCGAATGCAGGATCGTGCCCTCGACCCGGCCGCCGCGAGCGGTGGCCGCATCGTCGATGGCGGCGGTGACCATGCCCGCGCCGATGTGGTCGGCGATGCTGTAACCCAGCACGCGGCGGGTGTGTCCGTCTCGGATCGCGCAGAGGAACATGTCGCCTTCACCGCGGGTCAAGTAGGTGACATCCGTTGTCCAGACCGCATCGGGACGGCCCTGGTCGAACCGGCGCGACACCAGATCCGGCGAAAACGACGCGGCCGGGTCGGCCACGGTGGTTCTCACCTTGAAGGCGCGAGGACTGATGCCTTCCAGCCCGATCGAGGCCATGATCGCGGCGACCGACTTGGCCGATATCCGTTCACCGCGATCACGCAACTCGTCGGTGATGCGAGGTGATCCGTAGGTGCCATCGGAGTCGGCGTGCGCGTCGAGGGTCTTCACCGTCGGATCGGCTCGTCGCTGCTGACGGTCAGTCAATTCCGTTGCCGCCATTCGCTTCTTCCAATCGTAGAACCCCGATGTCGACACCCCGAGCAGCCGAGCCATGCGGACCACGTCGAACTGTTCGGACACCACAGCCGTGCCGGCGGGACAGGCCACCACGGCGGCCGGGGCGGCGTACTTCACCATCAGTTCGAACCGAGCCGGTTCTGCTGCATCGCGGCAAAGTACGCCGAAGCTTTTTTCAGGAACGCGTTGG
>NZ_JBWSOR010000064.1:0-5560 GCF_056629435.1 Nocardia sp. TBRC8007
ACCGCCCCGAACTACCCGACCGCACTCACGCATAGGCCAGAAGAGCCCCTTTTCGCCCGAACACTCGCTGCGCCGATCGCCACCCGCGACCAGTCGATCAAGCCTCGGCCACCGAATTCGTCCAGACCGACGTTGAGTAAACGCCGCCACAGACCAGCCTTGGTCCACACGCTGAACCCGCGGTGTGCCGTCGGTACCGAGACCCGAACGAGAGCGGTAGCATCCGCCACGCACAACCGTTGGTCAGCACGAACACCACCGCAGTGAACACCGCACGTTCATCGGCCGGGGCAGTGCCACCACCCTGCGGACATCGCGTGAACTGCGGAAGCAATAGCTCGACCAGCGCCCACAATTCGTCCGGGACGAGACGTTTCGACAACTCATCGACCGCGAGTCGAACATCATGCAGCACAGCCGATTCCGGCGCAACGTAAACGAATCACAACCACGTAAGACACCGTCTTAGGAACTCTAAGTCCAAGAAATGCCACTGCACGCCCTCTGCCAGTAGTTCGCATGCTGTCACATGCGCTACAGCCCCACCATAGGTCCATCCAATACGTCATCGAGCCGCGAGACCAGCTCCGCGACAGTCGGCGCTTCGAACACCACCTGGATCGGAACCTCGACACCCAACACCGACTGGATCCGGCTCACCAGCAACGGCGCCAGCAACGAATGCCCACCCAGATCGAAGAAACCATCATCGATACCCACCCGGTCCACACCGAGTACTTCACCGAACAGATCCGCCAACACTCGCTCACGATCCGACCGCGGCGCCCGATACTCCACACCCGAGAAGAACTCCGGATCCGGCAACGCCCGACGATCCAGTTTCCCGTTCGGCGTCAACGGCATCGCCTCGAGTACCACCACCGCGGCCGGGACCATGAAATCGGGTAACCGGTCGGCCACGAACCGCCGCAACACTGCGCCATCGACCCCACCGTCGGTAGCGCTGTCGGCCACCACATACCCAACCAGCCGCTTACCCGAACCGGGCCCAACCTGCTCACAAGCCTCGACCACCGCGTGCGTCACCGCCGGATGTGACCCCAGTACCGCCGCCACCTCCCCCGGCTCGACCCGGAACCCCCGGATCTTGACCTGCTCATCGACCCGACCCACGAACTCCAGCTCTCCCGCCGCGGTCCAGCGCACCACGTCCCCGGTCCGGTACACCCGGCCCCCACCGGCCGCGTCGAACGGATCGGCCACGAACCGTGCCGCCGTCAGCCCCGCCCGTCCGTGATAGCCGCGTCCCAGCTGTGCACCGGCCACATACGCCTCCCCCGCCACCCCCACCGGCACCGGCCGCAACCACGAATCCAGCACATACACCCGCGTATTCCCCAAAGGGGCGCCGATCGGGATTGTCGCTTCGACCTCACTCGAAACCGTGCAGGCCGTCGCATAGAACGTCTCGGTGGGTCCGTAGCCGTTGATGACGCGTACCCCTGGTAGCAGGGCCCTGGTCCGTTCCACGATCTGCGGTGTCAACGGCTCACCGGCGAAGATGATGGTGTCGGCGGTGATGCGTAAGGCGGGGTGGGTGAGCACTTCGGCGAACGCCGACGGTACCGTGCTGATCACGCCACCGGACCATCCGTCCTGTTCGGTGAGGACCAGCACATCCCGCACCACCTCCACCGTCCCGCCCCCGCACAGGGTCGGGAATATTTCCAGGACAGAGACGTCGAACGCCGTCGAGGTACTCGCCAACACCCGGGTGGGGCCGTCCCCCAGCAGTGGCCCCACCGCGACAACATTGTTGACCACGTTGTGGTGGGTGATGGCGACGCCCTTGGGCACTCCGGTAGAGCCGGAGGTGTAGATCAGATACGCCAGATTGCCCGGACGCAGCCGACCGCGCCGGTCGGCGTCGGTCGCAGCGGCCGCGCTGGGGGCGCCGGTGAGGATGTCCGGAGCATCGACGCACAGTGTTTCCGCCGTGGTCGCGGGCAGCGACGCGGCCGTGGCCCGGTCGGTCACCACGATCACCGGGGCCGCGTCGGTGAGCATGAACGCCAGCCGGTCGTGTGGGTAGGTGGGGTCCACCGGCAGGTAGGCGCCCCCGGCCTTGCATACCGCCAGCAACACCACGACCAGCTCCGCCGACCGCGGCAACGCCACCGCCACCACATCGTCGGGTCCCACCCCCCGCGCGATCAACTGACGCGCCAGCCGGTCGGCGCGGCTGTCGAGGTCGCGGTAGGTCAGTTCCGTACCGGCGCACACCACCGCCACCGCCTGCGGGGACCGCCGCACCTGTGTCTCGATCAGCCCGACCAGGGTGGTGTCGGTATCGACCGCCACGGTGGTGTCGTTCCACCCTCTCAGCAGCTGCTCGCGTTCGGCGGCGGTGAGCACGTCCACTGCACCCACCGCCGTCGCCGGGGTGGCCGCCACCTGCCGTAACACCCGCACGTACCGGGCTACGAGCGCCTCGACCGTCGCCCGGTCGAACAGATCGGTCGCGAACTCTACGAACCCGTTCCAGCTTGCGGTCGCAGTCGAGTCGACCACATGGAAGGTCAGGTCGAAGCGCGAAGACTCCAACAAAGTGTCCAACGGCTCGACAGCAATTCCGGGTAGGTCGATCACGGGCAGGGTGTTGTTCTGGAATGCCAGTGATACTTGGAACAGTGGGTGGTGGGCCGTGGAGCGGACCGGGTTGAGCAGCTCGACCAGCAACTCGAACGGTGCGTCCTGGTTGGCGTAGGCTGCCAGCGCCTTCTCCCGTACCTGCCCGAGCAGGTCGGTGAACGAACCCGCCGGGGTGAGGTGTGCCCGCAACACCCACGTATTGACGAAGAACCCGACCAGCTCGGTCAACGCCTCGTCGGTACGCCCGGCGATCGGCGTCCCGAGCGGAATGTCGGTCCCCGCACCCAGGTGATACAGCAACACCACCAATCCCGCCTGCAGCACCATCGACACCGTCGCGTCCTCCCGCCGCGCCAGCTGTTGCAGCAGCGCCCGGGTCTCGGCGTCGATCACCACCGCCACGGTGTCACCGCGGTAGCTGGCCACCCGCGGCCGCGGCCGGTCGGTCGGCAACGACAGCTGTTCGGGCAGCCCGGCCAGCTCGTCCCGCCAATACGCCAGCTGCCGCGACAACACACTGTCGGGATCGGACGCCTCGCCCAACAGCTGCCGCTGCCACAGCGTGTAGTCGGCGTACTGCACCGGTAACGGCGCCCACCCCGGCTCCCGATCGTGTGTGCGCGCGGTGTAGGCGGTCGCCAGATCCCGCAACAACGGCGCCAACGACCACCCGTCCCCAGCGACGTGGTGCACCAGCAGCATCAGCACGTACTCGTCGCGCGCGCAACGCAACACACTGGCCCGTACCGGGATCTGCGAGGCCAGATCGAACTCGTACCGCGCCGCCGCGGCCACCGCCGCCTCTACGTCCACGTCCGCCACCTCGGACACCGACACCGGCACCTCGAATTGGCCGGCCTCGAGGACCCGCTGCACCGGGATACCGTCCACCTCGGCGAACACCGTCCGCAGGCTCTCGTGCCGCCCCACCACATCGGTGAGCGCCGCCCGCAACGCCGCCACATCCACCGCGCCCGTCAGCCGCATCCCCAGCGGCATGTTGTAGGTCGCCGAAGACCCCTCGAACCGATGGATGAACCACAACCGCCGCTGCGCGAACGACACCGGCAACAACTCCGGGCGCTTTGCCACCGTCAACACCGGCCGCACCGCCGCACCGTCGTCGAGCCGGGCGACCAGGGCTGCGACGGTGGGGGCGTCGAATACCACCCGGATCGGGACCTCCACCCCCAACACCGACCGGATCCGGCTCACCAACCGCGTCGCCAGCAGCGAATGCCCACCCAGCTCGAAGAACCCGTCATCGATACCCACCCGGTCCACCCCGAGGACCTCCCCGAACAGCTCCGCCAACACCTGTTCGCGCTCCGTGCGCGGCGCCCGATACTCCGCCCCGGAGGCGAATTCCGGGTCCGGCAACGCCGCACGGTCGAGCTTCCCGTTCGGGGACAACGGCATCGCCTCGACCGATATCACCGCAGCCGGGACCATGAACTCGGGCAGCCGATCGGCCACGAACCGCCGCACATCCGCCAGCAGCAAGCTCGCCTGCGGATTGTTGGTGTAGCGAGCGGGGTCTTTCAATGTCGCCGATGCCAGGAACACATCGGTCAGCTGCTTGCCTCGCGCGAGCGCGGAGTCCACGAACACCGCGTCCATACACCCCACGTGCGTCGACCACGTCACCGCAGTGGTGAAACCCAGCCCCGCACCGAGGACATGCAGATCCTCCGGAACAAGACCTTCGCAGCGGTCACCGGAGGCGGTGGCACCGACTCGCTCAGCGAGCGCCCGCAAGGTGGTTTCGCGACCTACAAGGCCATCCCTCATGTCGAGGGGACGGCCCGAACGGATCTCGTGGCCGGCGTGGACTTCGTCGGCTAGTCCGAGGTGCGGGATGCCCAGGACCCGGAGGCAACCGCCGTGCCGGGTACGCAGCAAGGTCGCCAAGGATTCGATGGTGTGGTCGGTGAACCGGATTCGGGGCACCTCCGCCAGCGACAGTACTTCGGTCGGGTGCTTGCGGATGACCACGTCGTAGCGGTAGCGGGTCAACTCGTTGACCGACAAGCCTGTTTTGAGTTCGATATCCACCGCGCCGATATCGTCGATCTCGTTGGCCAACGCCCGGAAGTACTCCGGCGCGACGAGCAACTCCTGTTCCGCGGCGATGTCTCGACGGGCCCGCTCCCGCACCGCCCGCGGGTCCGCGCCCCCACCACGCGCGAGCTGCACGGCGGTGGTGAACTCCTCCAACAGCGACAGGTTCCGCACGTCACCGACGAACAATCCCCCACCGGGCGCCAGCAGGCGCAGCACCTGTTCGACGACCCGCCGCAGATAGACGTGGCCGGGGAAGTACTGGACCACCGAATTCACCACGACAGTGTCGAAATAGCCCTCGGGCAGACCCGCGAGATCGTCAGCCGCGGCCGTGTGGAGGAAGACCCGCTCGGTCCACTCCGCCCGCAGCGCGGCCAATCGCCGATCGAGCGTCCGCACCGTCGTCACCGACAGGTCCGTCGCCCAATACTCCCGACACTCCGGCGCCAATTGCGACAACAACAGCCCCGACCCGACACCGATCTCGAGGACTCGCCCCGCCCCCAGGCGGCGGATCCGCTCGACCGTGCGCGCCCGCCACTCCCGCATCTGCTCCACCGGGATCGGCGCCCCGGAATAACTGCTGTTCCAGCCTCCGAAATCCTCACCGAACCCCACCCCGGCCCCGGCACGATCGGCATCCCCCGCCCCGGCGGACAGGTCGTCGTACACCCGACGCCACTGCTCGACCAACTCCCCCTCCCCCACCACACCCGACCGGTCGAGGACCACATACCCCACCAACTGTGTACCCGCCCCCACCCCGACCGCCTCCCGCGCCGCGACCACCGCCTGCGAAACCGCCGGATGCGACCCCAACACCGCCGCCACCTCCCCCGGCTCGACCCGAAACCCCCGGATCTTCACCTGCTCATCGACCCGC
>NZ_JBWSOR010000065.1:0-5492 GCF_056629435.1 Nocardia sp. TBRC8007
ACGATCCGCGAAACCCTGAACCGTCACACGATCGAACAAATCAATCGCATACGTGAAGAACCCGGTAATGCCCAGAGGCTCGCCTGCCTCGTCATAGCGGTCGGTCGCGATCAGGTGCAGGTCGAACTGCGACAGCTCGGTATTGATGTCCAGTCCGGACACGCTCAAGCCGGGCAGCTCCAGAGTGGTGTGCGCAAGGTTCTGGAACGACATGCCCACTTGGAACAGCGGGTGCCGCGCGGTCGAACGCACCGGGTTGAGCACCTCCACCAAACGCTCGAACGGCACATCGGCATTGGCGAATGCCTGGATGTCCGTCTTGCGCTGCCTGGCAAGCATATCGGTGAACGACTCACCCACATCGACCCTGGTTCGGAACACCACGGTGTTGACGAACATACCGATCAGATCATCCAGCTCACGCTCACCGCGGCCCGCCACCGGCGTACCGATCGCGATGTCGTCGGTGCCGGACAACCGAGCCAACAGGATCGCGAGCGTGGTGTGCACCACCATGAACAGCGTCGCGCCCTCCGCACCGGCCAATTCGATCAGCGCCTGATGGGTCCGGGCGTCCACTCGCAGTTCGACCTTGTCGCCTGCGAACGACTGCACCGCGGGCCGTGACCGATCCGAAGGTAGATCGAGCTGGTCGGGCAGGTCGGCCAGCGCCTGCCGCCAGTAGGCGATCTGTTCGGCGGCAAGCGATTCCGGATCGTCCTCGCTGCCGAGCAGTTCGCGCTGCCAGATGCTGTAGTCCGCGTACTGCACTTCGAGCGGCGCCCAGTTCGGCGCTTCACCCGCCGACCGCGCAGCGTAGGCGATCATCAGGTCCCTGGTCAGCGGACCGACCGAGGAACCGTCACCGGAGATGTGGTGCACCACCATGGCCAGGACGTAGTCCGCGGGAGCGTCCGGCGCGTTCTCCGCGCCGTCCCCGGCAACCTGGAACAGGGCGACCTTCACCGGCACCTCAGTGGTGACATCGAAGGTCGTCGAGGTCAGCTCGACCACAGCAGGTTCGATGTCCGCCGCGGTGACCACCCGTACATCCAGTCGAGGCAGCGCCTGCGCGGTCGGCAGGACGACCTGCACCGGACCCGAATCGGTTTGTGGGTAGATAGTGCGCAAGATCTCATGCCTGCTCACTAGATCCGCGATCGCGGCACGCATTGCGGGCACATCCAACGCACCGGACAACCGCACCGCGACCGGTACGTTGTAAGCCGCCGACTGAGTGTCGAACCGGTTGAGGAACCACATCCGCTGCTGCGCAAGCGACAATGGGATGCGCTCCGGACGCGGCCCTGCGGTGAGCGCGCGCCGATCGCCCTTGTCAGCGTGCTGTTCCACCCGCACCGCGAGCGTGGCGACGGTAGAGGCCTCGAACAGCATGCGCACCGGCACCCTGGTGTTGAGCGCCTCACCGAGCCGGGCAGCGACCTGCGTGGCCAGCAGCGAGTTGCCGCCCCAGGCGAAGAAGTCGTCGTCGAGACCGAGTCGCTTGGTCTCGACGCCCTCGCGGTCATCGATCCGTAGCACTTCGGCGAACGTGTTGGCGACGATCTGCTCGATCGGTGTGACCGGCGCGCGGAAAATCACCTTCTCGAAAGTAGGCTGCGGCAGCTGCTTGCGATCCAGCTTGCCATTCGCGTTGAGCGGCAACGCATCCAGCTGGATCAGCACCGACGGCACCATATACGAGGGCAGTTCGGTCGATAGTGCGGATTGCAGTGCGCGCTGGTCGATCTTGCCTGGTACCCGCATCACCACATAGGCGACGAGCCGGTCGCCGATACTCGGATCATGGTGCGCGATCACCGCGGCCGCGCTCACCGAATCCTGCCGGTGCAGCGCGGCTTCGATCTCGCCCAGTTCGATACGGAAGCCACGGATCTTCACCTGGAAGTCGGTGCGGCCCCGGTAGTCCAGTTCACCGGTGACACTCCAGGCCACCAGGTCACCGGTACGGTACATCCGCTGCCCCGAGGCGAACGGATCGGCGACGAACCGGTCCGCGGTCAGCTCATGACGGCCGAAGTACCCACGCGCCAGCTGCACACCGGCCAGATACAGCTCACCAGGAACACCGACCGGTACCGGCCGCAGGCGAGAGTCGAGCACATAGACTCGGCTGTTCCATTCCGGCGCGCCGATCGACACCGTCACCTCGTCGGCGTCGGTGACCTGGTGGCTGGTAATCGATACCGCCGCCTCGGTCGGACCATAGAGATTGTGCAGCTCGATGGCGTTGTCGCGCCGCAACCGCTTGGCGGTCGCGGCGGGCAATGCCTCGCCGATGGCCAGTACCCGCCGCAGCGAAGCTGCCAGGTTGCCGTCGGACTCGGTCAGCAATGCCTCCAGCATGGATGGCACCACATGCAACGTGGTAACGCCGGTGGTGCGCATCAACTCGTTCAGATACGCCGGGTCGCGGTGCCCGTCAGCAGCCGAGATCACCAGACGACCACCGGATACCGCGGCCGACCAGAACTCCCACACCGACAGATCGAAGGTCGCCGCGGTCTTCAACAACACCGCATCGTCGGCCCCGAGGCCGAAAGCATATGCCTTCCACTGCAACTGGTTGGCGATCGCCGCATGTGGAACCGCGACACCCTTCGGCTTTCCGGTCGAACCGGACGTGAAGATCACATACGCGGTGTTCGCCGGGAGCAGTGCGCCATTACGCTCGGTCACGGCCACCGGAGTATCCGAGTACGCGGTGAGATCGAGTGTGTCGATTCGCACGGTATCGGCCACCCTGGTGCGGATGCCATCCCGCCCGGTGGTCAGCACGCAGACCGGCGCGGCGGTGGTCAGGATGTAATCGGTCCGCTCGGCGGGCTGATCTGGATCGATCGGCACGTACGCCGCACCGGTTTTCGCGACCGCGTACATAGCGACAACGAGCTCGGTGCAGCGGCGCATCGCCAGCGCAACCCGATCCTCCGGGCCGACACCGCGGCCGATCAGGTACCTGGCCAGCCGGTTGACCCTGGCATCCAGCTGAGCGTAGGTCAGTTCCCGCGGACCGGACGGATCGTCGGCGAACAGCGCCACCGCCGTCGGCGTCGCGGACACGGTGGCATCCAGCAGCGATACCAGCGTCGCAGTGTCATCGACCTCGTGCTCGGTGTCGTTCCACACCGTGAGGATACGCTCGCTCTCCTCCGCTGCGAGGAGGGCGATCTCGCCGACCCGCACGGTGGCATCGGCCAGCACAGCGTCGATCACGCGCAGGAACCGGTCGGCGAAGCCCTGCACCGTGACCTCGTCGAATAGATCAGTGGCATAACCGAACTCGGTGATGATCTCGGCGGGTGTGCCGTCCTCGGCGTACCGGTCGTACAGCGTGACATGCAGATCGGTCTTGGCCAGCTGCGAATCGAAGTCGACTGTGCTCACCGTAAGTCCGGGTAGCTCGAAGGTGGTCTCAGCCAGGTTCTGGAACGACAGACCCACCTGGAACAATGGGTTACGCGCAGTCGAGCGCACCGGGTTGAGCACCTCGACCAAGCGCTCGAACGGCACATCAGCGTTGGTGAACGCCTCCAGGTCGCGTTCTCTGACATCGCCGAGCAGATCGGCGAAGCGCTCGGCGGGCTCCACCCTGGTGCGGAACACCAAAGTGTTGACGAACATACCGATAAGATCGTCGAGCTCACGTTCGCCCCGGCCTGCGATCGGGGTGCCGACCACGATGTCGCCGGTGCCCGACAACCGAGCCAGCAGCACTGCCAGCGCCGTGTGCACCACCATGAACAGCGATGCGTTATGCGCACGCGCCAGATCGTGCAAGCGGGCATGCCGCTGCGGATCGATTTCGAAGCGAATCGCCTTGCCCTGGAACGACTGTGCGGGCGGGCGTGGCCGGTCGGTGGGCAGCTCCAGCTGATCGGGCAGATCGGCCAGCGTCGCCTGCCAGTACGCCACCTGTTGCGCGGCAGGCGATTCCGGATCATCCTCGGACCCGAGCACCGCGCGCTGCCACAGCGCGTAGTCGGCGTACTGCACCGGAAGCGGCTGCCACTGCGGCACCTCGCCCTGCACGCGGGCCGCATAAGCGGCCATCACGTCCCTGGCCAGCGGACCCATCGATGAACCATCGGCGGCGACGTGGTGCACAGTGAACGCGAGCACGTGGTCTGTGGTGCCCGATCCCGCTTCGACCCGGAACAACGCCACGGCCAAAGGCACTTCGACAGTGACATCGAAGGTGGTCAGCGCGAAGCCGACGACGGTGTCGAGCAGGTCCTTCTCGGCAACTTCGATCGGAGTGAGCGCCACCGAGGACCGCACCGCCGGCCGGATCACCTGATGCGGGCCATCCGCCGAGCGTGGGTAGACGGTACGCAGCACCTCATGACGGGAGAACACGTCACCAATAGCTTGTTCCAGCGCGGCCACATCGAGCGTGCCCGCCAACCGAACCGCCAGCGGGATGTTGTCCACCGCGGATGTGGCCGTATCGAATTGGTTGAGGAACCAGTACCGCTGCTGTGCAGGCGACAGCGGAATGCGCGCAGGGCGCTCCCCCGCCATCAAGCTGGGCCGGTTCCGGCCGGACCCGGCATTACGTTCAGCCCGGGCGGCCAGCGATGCCACAGCAGAGGCTTCGAACAGGTCACGTACCGCGAGCCGGGTGTCCAGGGCCGCACTGAGCCGCGCGGTCACCTGGGTGGCCAGCAATGAGTTGCCACCCAGGTCGAAGAAGTCGTCGTCCAGACCCACCCGCGCGACACCGAGCACCTCGGCGAAGATCCCCGCCACGATCTCCTCCACCGGCGTGGTCGGCGCACGGAACACCTTCGCCTCGAACACCGGCGCGGGCAACGCCCTACGATCCAACTTGCCCGAAGCGTTCAACGGGAACTCCTCGAGCACGACGAACGCCGAAGGCACCATATACGCGGGCAACTCAGCAGCCAGTCGCCCACGCACGCCGTCGACATCCACCACACGACCCACGATCGCGATCACATAGGCGACCAGCTGGTCACCCAGCCGATCATCCGCACGCACCACGACCACCGCCTGCGCTACCGACTCATGAGCCGTCAACGCCGACTCGATCTCCCCCAACTCGATCCGCAGACCACGCACCTTCACCTGGAAATCAGTACGACCCAGATACTCCAACTCACCCACAGCCGACCACGCCACCAGATCACCCGTGCGATACATGCGCTCGCTCGCACCGAACGGATCGGCGATGAAACGGTCCGCGGTCAGATCCGGCCGCGCGAGATAGCCACGCGCCAACTGCGCACCCGCCAAATACAACTCACCCGCAACCCCCACCGGCACCGGGCGCAACCGCCCATCCAACACATACACCCGCGTGTTGAACACCGGCACACCAATCGGCACCGACACCACATCCGCATCCGACACCTCATGGAACGTCACATCCACCGCGGCCTCGGTCGGACCATACAAATTATGCAACCGCGCACCCGTCAACTCCCGCAACCGCCGCGCAGCCACCA
>NZ_JBWSOR010000066.1:0-5372 GCF_056629435.1 Nocardia sp. TBRC8007
TTTTTTTTGGTTCCCTTCCTTTTCATGCCCCCGTGTGGAGGGGTTGGGATGTTTTGTCAACTGTTTTGGTTGGCGTTTTTTTTGCTGGGTTTTCGGACTCTGGTTGTTCTGATTGCGCCCTTTTGTTTTGGGGTGTGGTTGTGAGTCTTCAACGGAGAGTTTGATCCTGGCTCAGGACGAACGCTGGCGGCGTGCTTAACACATGCAAGTCGAGCGGTAAGGCCCTTCGGGGTACACGAGCGGCGAACGGGTGAGTAACACGTGGGTGATCTGCCTCGCACTTCGGGATAAGCCTGGGAAACTGGGTCTAATACCGGATATGACTCCTGGTCGCATGGCTTGGGGTGGAAAGATTTATCGGTGTGAGATGGGCCCGCGGCCTATCAGCTTGTTGGTGGGGTAATGGCCTACCAAGGCGACGACGGGTAGCCGGCCTGAGAGGGCGACCGGCCACACTGGGACTGAGACACGGCCCAGACTCCTACGGGAGGCAGCAGTGGGGAATATTGCACAATGGGCGGAAGCCTGATGCAGCGACGCCGCGTGGGGGATGACGGCCTTCGGGTTGTAAACCTCTTTCGACTCCGACGAAGCGTAAGTGACGGTAGGGGTAGAAGAAGCACCGGCCAACTACGTGCCAGCAGCCGCGGTAATACGTAGGGTGCGAGCGTTGTCCGGAATTACTGGGCGTAAAGAGCTTGTAGGCGGTTTGTCGCGTCGTCTGTGAAAACTCACAGCTCAACTGTGAGCTTGCAGGCGATACGGGCAGACTTGAGTACTGCAGGGGAGACTGGAATTCCTGGTGTAGCGGTGAAATGCGCAGATATCAGGAGGAACACCGGTGGCGAAGGCGGGTCTCTGGGCAGTAACTGACGCTGAGAAGCGAAAGCGTGGGTAGCGAACAGGATTAGATACCCTGGTAGTCCACGCCGTAAACGGTGGGCGCTAGGTGTGGGTTTCCTTCCACGGGATCCGTGCCGTAGCTAACGCATTAAGCGCCCCGCCTGGGGAGTACGGCCGCAAGGCTAAAACTCAAAGGAATTGACGGGGGCCCGCACAAGCGGCGGAGCATGTGGATTAATTCGATGCAACGCGAAGAACCTTACCTGGGTTTGACATACACCGGAAACCTGCAGAGATGTAGGCTCCCTTGTGGTCGGTGTACAGGTGGTGCATGGCTGTCGTCAGCTCGTGTCGTGAGATGTTGGGTTAAGTCCCGCAACGAGCGCAACCCTTGTCCTGTGTTGCCAGCACGTGATGGTGGGGACTCGCAGGAGACTGCCGGGGTCAACTCGGAGGAAGGTGGGGACGACGTCAAGTCATCATGCCCCTTATGTCCAGGGCTTCACACATGCTACAATGGCCGGTACAGAGGGCTGCGATACCGTGAGGTGGAGCGAATCCCTTAAAGCCGGTCTCAGTTCGGATCGGGGTCTGCAACTCGACCCCGTGAAGTTGGAGTCGCTAGTAATCGCAGATCAGCAACGCTGCGGTGAATACGTTCCCGGGCCTTGTACACACCGCCCGTCACGTCATGAAAGTCGGTAACACCCGAAGCCGGTGGCCCAACCCCTTGTGGGAGGGAGCCGTCGAAGGTGGGATCGGCGATTGGGACGAAGTCGTAACAAGGTAGCCGTACCGGAAGGTGCGGCTGGATCACCTCCTTTCTAAGGAGCTTTCTGTACGGGCACCCACGGTGGTGGGATGGTAAACGCTTCGTGCCAGAGGCCATTGCGGACCCGGGTGTGGTCCGGTGGTTGCTCATGGGTGGAACGCTGACATGTGCTGGTCTTCTTGTGGTCGTTGGTGGCTGTGAGGGGCTGGAGGTAGTCGACACGCTGTTGGGTCCTGAGGGAACACGCGAGTGTTTCTCTTTCAGGAGGAAGTGACGATCTGGGAGTTCCTCCGGTCATACCGCTGTCGGTCCTTGTGGGGTCCGGGTGTGGGTGTCGGGTGTGGGTTCTTTCGGGTGTGTTGTTTGAGAACTGCACAGTGGACGCGAGCATCTTTGTTTGTAAGTGTGTAAGAGCGTTCGGTGGATGCCTTGGCACCAGGAGCCGATGAAGGACGTGGGAGGCTGCGATAAGCCTCGGGGAGCTGTCAACCGAGCTGAGATCCGAGGGTGTCCGAATGGGGAAACCCGGCACGAGTGATGTCGTGTCACCCGCATCTGAATGTATAGGGTGTCGGGAGGGAACGTGGGGAAGTGAAACATCTCAGTACCCACAGGAAGAGAAAACAATTGTGATTCCGTGAGTAGTGGCGAGCGAAAGCGGATGAGGCTAAACCATGGGCGTGTGATACCCGGCAGGGGTTGCGTTCATGGGGTTGTGGGGTCATTCTTCTCGGTTCTGCCGGACTGGGCGGGAGTCAGAAACCGTTGTGTTAGCCGAAGTGGTCTGGAACGGCCTGTCGTAGAGGGTGAGAATCCCGTAGGTGAAAGCATGACGGCTCTCGTGGATGATGCCCGAGTAGCAGCGGGCCCGTGGAATCTGCTGTGAATCTGCCGGGACCACCCGGTAAGCCTGAATACTCCCTGGTGACCGATAGCGGACTAGTACCGTGAGGGAAAGGTGAAAAGTACCCCGGGAGGGGAGTGAAATAGTACCTGAAACCGTGCGCTTACAATCCGTCAGAGCCTCCCTTTCGGGGTGGGGTGATGGCGTGCCTTTTGAAGAATGAGCCTGCGAGTCATTGGTATGTGGCGAGGTTAACCCGTGTGGGGTAGCCGTAGCGAAAGCGAGTCCGAATAGGGCGTTTTGAGTCGCGTGTCATGGACCCGAAGCGGAGTGATCTACCCATGGCCAGGGTGAAGCGACGGTAAGACGTCGTGGAGGCCCGAACCCACTTAGGTTGAAAACTGAGGGGATGAGCTGTGGGTAGGGGTGAAAGGCCAATCAAACTCCGTGATAGCTGGTTCTCCCCGAAATGCATTTAGGTGCAGCGTCACGTGTTTCACGCCGGAGGTAGAGCTACTGGATGGCCTAGGGGGCCTACCAGCTTACCGAAGTCAGCCAAACTCCGAATGCCGGTGTGTGAGAGCGTGGCAGTGAGACTGCGGGGGATAAGCTTCGTAGTCGAGAGGGAAACAGCCCAGATCGCCGGCTAAGGCCCCTAAGCGTGTACTAAGTGGAAAAGGATGTGGGATCGCGAAGACAACCAGGAGGTTGGCTTAGAAGCAGCCATCCTTGAAAGAGTGCGTAATAGCTCACTGGTCAAGTGGTCTTGCGCCGACAATGTAGCGGGGCTCAAGTACACCGCCGAAGCCGCGGCAGTCGCATATGTCATTGTCCTCATTTTGTGTGGGGGCCAGTGGTGCGGCTGGGTAGGGGAGCGTCGTGTAGCCGTGGAAGTGCCGGAGTGATCCAGGTGTGGAGGCTGCGCGAGTGAGAATGCAGGCATGAGTAGCGAAAGACGAGTGAGAAACTCGTCCGCCGAATGACCAAGGGTTCCTGGGCCAGGTTAATCCGCCCAGGGTGAGTCGGGACCTAAGGCGAGGCCGACAGGCGTAGTCGATGGACAACGGGTTGATATTCCCGTACCCGTGTATCCGCGCCCAATGGCGAGGCAGTTGTGCTAAGTGCCCAAATGTGGCGAGACCTCCTTCGGGAGGCTCAAAGCGGCTGCGCACGACCCTGGCTGTAGTAGTCAAGCGATGGGGTGACGCAGGAAGGTAGCTGGGCCAGTGAGTGGTTGTACTGGTGTAAGCCTGTAGGGTGTGGCGTAGGTAAATCCGCGTCATGGGTAGCCTGAGAGGTGATGCGTAGCCGATTGAGGCGAATTCAGTGATCCTATGCTGCCGAGAAAAGCCTCTAGTGAGTTGGTACACGGCCCGTACCCTAAACCGACACAGGTGGTCAGGTAGAGAATACCGAGGCGATCGAGAGAACTGTGGTTAAGGAACTCGGCAAAATGCCCCCGTAACTTCGGGAGAAGGGGGACCATGTCTGGTGATCGGTCTTGCATCGTGAGCTGGGTGTGGTCGCAGAGACCAGAGAGAAGCGACTGTTTACTAAAAACACAGGTCCGTGCGAAGTCGTAAGACGAGGTATACGGACTGACGCCTGCCCGGTGCCGGAAGGTTAAGAGGACCGGTTAGTGGATTCGTCCGCGAAGCTGAGAATTTAAGCCCCGGTAAACGGCGGTGGTAACTATAACCATCCTAAGGTAGCGAAATTCCTTGTCGGGTAAGTTCCGACCTGCACGAATGGCGTAACGACTTCTCTGCTGTCTCAACCACAGACTCGGCGAAATTGCATTACGAGTAAAGATGCTCGTTACGCGCGGCAGGACGAAAAGACCCCGGGACCTTCACTATAGCTTGGTATTGGTGTTCGGTACGGTTTGTGTAGGATAGGTGGGAGACTGTGAAGCGGGCACGCTAGTGTTTGTGGAGTCGTCGTTGAAATACCACTCTGGTCGTATTGGACTTCTAACCTCGGGCCATGATCTGGTTCAGGGACAGTGCCTGGTGGGTAGTTTAACTGGGGCGGTTGCCTCCTAAAATGTAACGGAGGCGCCCAAAGGTTCCCTCAGCCTGGTTGGCAATCAGGTGTCGAGTGCAAGTGCACAAGGGAGCTTGACTGTGAGACCGACAGGTCGAGCAGGGACGAAAGTCGGGACTAGTGATCCGGCACTGGCATGTGGAAGCGGTGTCGCTCAACGGATAAAAGGTACCCCGGGGATAACAGGCTGATCTTCCCCAAGAGTCCATATCGACGGGATGGTTTGGCACCTCGATGTCGGCTCGTCGCATCCTGGGGCTGGAGTAGGTCCCAAGGGTTGGGCTGTTCGCCCATTAAAGCGGCACGCGAGCTGGGTTTAGAACGTCGTGAGACAGTTCGGTCTCTATCCGCCGCGCGCGTGAAGAAACTTGAGGAAAGCTGTCCCTAGTACGAGAGGACCGGGACGGACGAACCTCTGGTGCGCCAGTTGTTCTGCCAAGAGCACTGCTGGTTGGCTACGTTCGGAAGGGATAACCGCTGAAAGCATCTAAGCGGGAAGCCTGTTCCAAGATGAGGTTTCTCACCACCACAGAGTGGTTAAGGCCCCCCACAGACCATGGGGTTGATAGGCCGGAACTGGAAGCACGGCAACGTGTGGAGGTGACCGGTACTAACCGGCCGAGGACTTACCAACAAAGATCGCTACGCGTCCACTGTGCAGTATCTGAAACAACACACAACCCCCCTCGCACCCGACACAACAACCCGGGCAAAGGGGGGGCAGTGACAGTTTCACAGAGTTACGGCGGCCATAGCGGCAGGGAAACGCCCGGTCCCATTCCGAACCCGGAAGCTAAGCCTGCCAGCGCCGATGGTACTGCACCCGACAGGGTGTGGGAGAGTAGGACACCGCCGAAACACACCACA
>NZ_JBWSOR010000067.1:0-4457 GCF_056629435.1 Nocardia sp. TBRC8007
CTACTGCTGAGGCCGCGCGGACGGCGACCATGTGGGTTTTCGTAGTTGATCGGTGACATGCCGCCGCACAAGCTGTGGCGGCGGGTCGGGTTGTAGAAGCCGGTGATACAGGTGACGATCCGAAACACGGCCTCGGCACAGGTGTGGAAACGGTGCCGATGGACGAACTCGACCTTCAGGGTGGAGTTGAACAATTCGGCTGGGGCATTATTGTCAATGGCCAAGTTGAAGTGGATCTGGCCCACTTTCGGTGACGGTTCGACTACGTCGGTGGCTGATTAGGTTGCAGCGCAGTGTGTTCGCTAGATCAGCTGATCGTGGGAATTGGTTTCACGGCGGAATCGTTGTGCGAGATGATGTTTCCGCACCTCAGTCAGGTGCGGATCGAAGCGGTCGGTGAGGCCGCTGGGATGTTGCTTGTGCAGGCTACGACGGTGGCGGCGTCCGCGGCGTGTCCAGCATGTGGAGTCGCGTCGAGCCGAGTCCACAGCCGCTACCAGCGTCGGCTGGCGGATCAGGCGGCCTCAGGCCGGGAAGTCGCGATCATGCTGGTGGTGCGCCGGTTCCGGTGTGTCAACCCCTCCTGTGAGCGCAAGATCTTCGCCGAACACGTCACCGACGTCGCCGAACGCTACCAACGGCGAACCGGCGGGCAGAAGACGATGCTGTCGCGGATCGGGCTCGTCTTCGGTGGCCGCGCCGGCGGACGAGGGGTTCGATTTCCTCGGGTTCCGCATCCAGCGGCGCCGGAAGAAGGGAACCACCAAGATGAGTGTCTACACCTACCCGTCGAAGAAGGCTCTGACCTCGATCACGGCGAAGGTGCGGGCGCTGACGAACAAGGCACGCCATCACGGCCTCGCTGACCTTCTCGGACGCCTCAACCCGGTGCTTCGAGGATGGTGTGCGTATTTCCGCCACGGTGTGTCAAAAGCGACGTTCGGGTATCTCGATGCCTTCGCCTGGCATCGGGTCACTCAATGGTTGCTCGAACGGCACAAGCGAATCACGTGGGCGGAGCTCTACCGGAGGTTTCTGACCGGCAGGCCAGGAAACCGTCCGGCAGCAGACGGGATCGTCATGTTCGACACCACCACCGTCGCGGTCACCCGCTATCGATGGCGGGCGAACAACATCCCCACACCATGGTCAGGCACAGCGGGAACGACCGTTCCCGCATAGCAGTGGCAATCCGTGGACCGCCGGATGCGATGAGAGTCGCACGTCCGGTGCGGAGGGCGGGCCGGGGAAACGAACCAGGAGCAATCCTGGCACCGCGCCCCGGTCCGACCCCTACATCATCGGCACCGACCGCTCCGCGATCGGCACCCTCGTCGACCGGACCACCCGCTACACCGTCCTGGTCCACCTGCCACGCGAGCGCGGATGGCGAGGAGTCCGCACCGGTCAACAACGGGCCGGTCCTCAGCGGTTACGGCGCACTGTCAATGAACAAGGCGCTCGCGGCGGCACTGAACGCGGAATTTCTTACTTCCACCTCCGATACCCGAGAGAGAACATCGAGCGGACCGCTTCCCGGTATGCCTTTCAATGCCATTGTTGCCGATGTCGGACAGGCTATCCGCGATGTCCTCGGATCATGGTGCAGATTGATTGCCGATGAACGAGACATCCCATATCCTGGCTGGTCCGTTCCAGAATTTTCTGGATTTCTCCGAGACAATATCGGGTGGCTTTCCCGCCATGCCGCCGCAGCCGAGGCATCCAATGAGATCGCTCAGCTGATGCGCGATGCTCGACGCATGATGGATCCGAATCCGACTCGCCGGTTCTCTATCTGCTCTTGCCCTGCTCCCGGTTGCTCCGGCATGCTTACGGTAGTGGTGAGAGCCAGGGATGTGCTGTCGGCTGTCGAAACTATCTGTGACCAGAGCAGTAATAGATGATCGGTCTCGTCATGGCTGAAAGCGAATACCAGCGGATCGCCACGCAATGTACGCTGGATAAGCTCGTCAGAATTCTCGTATTCTTGGCAGATTTCCATCGGAAGTGTCTACCGGTTGGCAAGCGAGAACAAGTGGCGCAGGAAAACTTCGTCCGGTCGGAAATATTACTACAGTGAGCCCTTTTCATCCTTGTCGTGCGGTCTGAATTTCGTGGTTCTGGAGTGCGTGGATGGCCTTGGCGAGGCGGCCGGCCTTGTACGGGCAGCCTCGCAGCCTCGCCAGTACACGCCAGCTCTTCAGCTGCGCGATCGCGCGTTCACCCCGGCCGCGTAAGCGCGCGTGAGCGCGGTTGGCGGCCTTCTGGGAGGCTGGTTTGTTCTTACCCTTGTAGGGGGTCAGCAAGGCTGTCGCGCCTTGATATCCCTTGTCGCCCAGTGTGTTCCATTCGCCGCGTTCGAGTTCGGCGAGGATCTGCCAGATCCAGGCGGCTTTCAGGTCGTGCACGCTGCCGGGCAGGCTGTCCGATACCCACACGATATCTCCGTCGGGAGTGGAGAGGACCTGCACGTTCATTCCGTGGCGGCGGTGCTTGCCGGAGTAGAAGGACGGTCGGCGAGCAGGCCCACGGTTTCCTCGACATAGCGCCAGGCAGTGGTCGTGGAGATGTCGAACCCGGCCCCCAGATCGGCATATGTCTCCGCTTTTCGCAGCTGAGCCAGCACGAGCAGTGCTTGCCGACCCGGATTCAGGATCCGCCATACCGACCCGATCGCGCGACGGTGACGGCGGATCACACCAGCCACCCAGGTCAGGGTCGAACGTGACAACGGCAGCGCGGAACGGTAGAAAAGCATCGAAGCCTCTGGTGGAACGGTCGTTTTGGTCGACAGCTGATCTACCAGGGGCTTCGCTGTCTGTCACGCCGGCACACGCTGCGGCACAACACATCCCACGGACGATTCACGCAGAGGATGAAAAAGGCTCAGTGTGGACGTGGAATGGAATCTGAAGCCGCTCGATCGTCCCCGCAGGACAGGCGTCAGACCTGCACGGCGCCTCGATCAGTGAGGAGAACTTCGCCTACTCAATCCTCGATGGGAAGGTCTTCGATGTCGATCGCCGCGCCGAGCAGCCCGCCATTACGGCCCGGCGGCTGCGAAGTCGTTGGAATCGGTGTGCGTGCGCCGATCGAACAGCCCGCCGACGGGCGGGGTACTCGATACCGAAACCAGCCCTACAATGCGCTGGTGCCGGCCGAGGTCTCGGACACTCCCACCATGATCCGGAAACCGATACCGCGTACGGTTTCTATGTATCCCTTGATGCCGATTTTCCTCCGTAAGCCGACCATGTGCACACTCAGCGTCTGACTTGCCATCATGCCGTCGTAGCCCCAGACCTCGCCCATGATCTGGTCTCTGGTGAATACAGCACCCGGATCGGACAACAGCAGCGCGAGCAGGTCGAATTCTTTGCGGGTGAGATCGACCTCACGGTTTTTCACGAATACCTGTCTGCGTTTCGGGTAGAGATGGACATCACCGGAGGCCAGCATCTCGACAGGGGGGTGCTCGCTATGTCGGCGAAACAGTGTATCGATGCGCGCATCCAATCCTTCTATACCCGTAGAACGGATGAGGTAATCATCAGCGCCCAGTCGTAGCCTTATTATTCGATCGAACTCATCGGATTCTTCGGGTCCCATAATGACTATCGGTAAATCTGATCGCGCGCGTACGTGTCGATATATTTCGAAGAGACACTTATGAGAGAGATCGCAGTACAAGAGGACGATATCGAAATCGTGCAATCTACTGAGCACGTCGTCCAGATTCTGTGACATAGAAACCGTGTGCCCATAGCGAGTGAGTCCCAAGATTGTCTCGGCTGAATTCTCGGCATTGCTGCATACAATCATTACTCGCATGTGCGGCAGTTCTTTCGGTATCGTTCTGGACTTATGATGACGTGAACCGCCGTGATCATGGCATGGTGCGAACAACGAGATTCACATCGACGAATTACGAATGAAGCGCGTTCGACTGTCGGCGTAGCATCCCCCTTCGCGATGCTCGATTCGGAGTATCACTAACAACGAACAGAACCTACCACACCCCAGCGACACGGTAGTGTTGGTTTGTCAACAGTATGCAATTGCAGAGGACATGTTCAGGAGGTCTAATTCGAGCCAGGCGGTGGAAGCGTGGATCTACGCTCGCCGCGCTGGTTCCGCGAAATGTTTGCCGGAAGTTGTCGGCAATCGGTGTGCGGGATGTATAGAGTCCAGAAGCGAGTGATTGATGCATTCGACCACCAGATGAATCCAGTTGAACTCGGTGTGCGATTCCTTGTCGATCTCGCATAGATTACCGATCAGAGTTTTCTCGGCCCAAGCGATCTTCCTTTGCTGAGTTCCAGCTACGAGACGGCCCGGCGGGATACCTCGAGCCGCAGGCTGTCCGGCTTGAGTGTGATCGTCTCCTTCACGCGAAGCTCGTAGCTCGGAACCACGGTCAGGTCGAAGTTTCGTAGCAGCGTCGCCAGGACCAA
>NZ_JBWSOR010000068.1:0-4292 GCF_056629435.1 Nocardia sp. TBRC8007
TGATGTAGCCTGCTGGGAGATCATCTCGGCGACATCTGTATTGAAGAAGGGCAACAGCGCCATTCGAGCGTCGCGAATCTCGACGATTCGGCGGTAGAGGAGGAATTCCAGCCGACTCCACGGCCACCGACCTGACAGATCGGTATGAGCCGATGTCAATGCGATATCGGGGACCGCGACAGAGACAGCTTGCCAGAGTGGTCCGATCCGACGGTAGGCGAGGTACCGGCGAAACCGACTGCCGAATGTGGACAGGTGTGGTCCCCATGAGGGCATCGTCCAGCCTGCAAGGAGCACGAGTGTTCCGCCTCCAACGCCCAGGCGTGCGACGGGTTCGAACTGCAATGTATCACCGCCTGTATGGGTGATCAGGATGCTCGAGATACGCACAGCAGAATAGGGGATTTCCAGCCCTGAACCGATAGCGGCTGTACGTAGCCCGCGGCGAAGCCATCCGGGGCCTATTTTCGACGAATAACGCCAGCTCGGCCGGACCGTTTCGAATGCACCGATAAGAAAGCAGGTCTGAAAAACGATCAGATACACAGTGTAGGTCGGAATTTTCACCGAATCGGCCGTGGAATCGTGTGGGTTGCCAACCATGTATGGAACTGAGACAAAGAAAAGTACCATCATGGCTGTCAGTGTTGGTAGCAACATCGACAAACGTAGCAAGATCCGTCGCTTGGCATTTTTCCATGGATATTCCCATGTCAATACTACAGCTTGCTGAGCGATAGCGACCGAGGCGCCGAAACATTGAGTCAGGAAGCCGGCCAAGTCAGGAATGCAGGTAAGCTGGTTGAGGGCTTCGTGCACTATAGGGACGGAAAGCGTGAACGTCAGTCCTGAAATTGCAAAGTAGCAGCACAGCGCCAACAAACCAGGGACACGGGTATGAATCAGGGTCGGCAGACGGAACGATAGCGCCAAGAAAGATGCTAGCGCACAGGTAGAGTATAGAACAGTATTCATCTCGGTCGATGAATAGTCGAGCCCAATGCACGTTCTATTCTTTCGACCGCCGATTCGAGATCAGGTGCGACAGTGCAATAGGTCGCGCCCCCGGACCATGAAGCCATCTTTATTCGAAGGATCGACGCCAATAATTCTGCCTCTTGCTCCTGTGTATCGAGATACGATGTTCGACCTAGCATACTGACAACTGTTTGAGGGTTCAGGTCGGGAAAAAACTCATTTGACCTGCCCATATCGATATCATTAATTCCCCGATGGCCGCAGAATTGGTGAGACAACTCGTGAAGAATGATGTTCTCTTGATGAATTCGTGAGGTTATCTTCTGGAAAAGGATGTAGTCCTTGTCTGTGGTTTGGATGAGAAGACCACTCGGGCCATCGCATGGCAGGGTCATCGGTATCGGTATAATGACACGCCCCAGCATCTTTCCGGCGCGATCCAGAAAGGGATCCATCGCGAACGGTGGAGTGATCCCGAGTTCTTCGATGATGCGATCACATCGCCGCTCCATCTCGTAGAATTGTCTACGTGCCATGGATCTCTCGTAAAAACTTCGTAGGCGGGGCACTATACCTCTTTCGGGAAAGCTTGACTATTTATCGGACTGTTCCTCGAGTCCACGGAGAGTTTCTATCATCTCAGTTAATCTACGTAAGTTGTGCGAAGATAGTTGAGACATACGGGCAATGACGAGCTCGACTTCACTGTTCTCCATGGACATGGTGAGTGCTTGTAAGCCCTTCACCTGCTCCAACTGTTCCCGAATCCGTGCACTCTTCGGGCTGTCGAAAAAATATGCGGGGTCAACTCCAAAGAATCCAGCCAGCTTCTGCAGCGTATCCAGCGTTGGATTCGCCTTCTTCCCGGTACGTAATTCTGACAGCGTTCCGATCGATATTCCTGTCGCGCGGTGAACCTCTGGATGCGACCAAGGTCCACGGCCTTTGGGGTGTATTGTCTCGAACAGGTAGTTGATCTTCTCGCTAAGCGTCGGACCATCCGAATTCCCCTGATCGGTCAAGCCGCCACTACCTCCTCCCATGCTGAAGTTTGTGCTGGATATTATCTCTTTGTTATTTCGCTACGATGATACCGTGGCCGGTTGTAACGTTTCGTGAGAAGGGAGCTGCGGCAGATGCTCCAGCCAGGAGAGGCACCGGTGTCTGGTCCTGTCTCCATATCGGCTCGTGCGTGAGCGAGTGATGTCATCGCGAACGTACTTCATCCGATATGCCTTGTCCATGCCGTATCACAAACACCTCAGTGCTGCCGGAACCTCTACGACCGCGCCTGCGGTTCTGAATCTTCCTATCCATTGAGGTGTTCCCAGCGCGCCGGTGTCCGGTGAGCAGAGCGAAGCCGCGTTCGGACAGGGCGCGTAGCCCGCGTGTCAAGGCGTTGCGGGTGTCGAGATCGTGGTTTCGGCCGATCGCCGGGGTTCTTGACCGGGGTATGTATCCCGATCTCGGCGTCGTCGTAACCAGCGTCGGCAAGGGTGGACAGGCCAGATGTACTGTGGCCCAGCATAATGCCCCGAGCACGTAGTACGGGCGGCGGTGCTATCGTGAGTCGCGCCGGTTCGGTATCTGAAGTCTACGGCGGAAACCAGTCGGGTGCGGTGAGCGCTTGCAGGTCGGCTCCGTGCGCGTTGGTTTTGCCCGAATACCAGGCGCCGATCGGTTCGCTTTTCACGATCACGGTGTACTTGCCACAGCGGTCGGAGCGAAACAGTTTGCCGCGCTACCTTTCCCGGAGGAGGCTGCCGTGCCTGACCCAGCCACCACCGAACTGATCGAATCGGCTGTCCAGGCTGGACTGGACACTAGGCATCAGCCAGGACGACCAAGGGTATTTGCGCGTCAGCTCGCGTGACAACCGCAGACTGGAACGCCCGATCGAGATCCCCTTCACCGCAATGGAACTCCACATCTACTACCGCCGAACCACTGTCGAAGCGGAATGCAGGGTAGCCTCGGAACTGCCCTGAGAGTGAGCCCTTTTCATCCTCGGTGAGGTATGCCATGGCGACCGCGTGAGATCGGTCAGCGTGTCTGCCTGGAAAATGACGAAGCCCCTGGTAGATGAACTGATCGACCAAGAGCGCTCGACTACCAAAGGCTTCTATGCCGTGCTGCCGTGCTGCCGTGCTGCTGTGCCGTTGACGCGCCGGACCCTCATCTGCATAGCTGGAATCGTTCGGCGCCATCACCGCCGGATCGGCTCGCTGTGGAGGCGGCTCGACCTCGGCCGGTAGGTGTTGCTGGTACTGGTTTACCTGTGCAGAGGTGAAACCTACAGCGATCTTGCCGCCGGGTCCGGGGTGTCCACGAGCACCGCGTGGCGCTACGTCGAGCAGACCGTGGGCCTGTTGGCCGACCGCTCGTCGAGTTGGCAAGAGGCGCTGCGGCAGGTGAAATCGAGCGGACACGCGTACCTGATCGGGGATGGCGCGTTGATCCCGATCGACCGAGTGGCTGCCGACCGACCGTTCTGCTCCGGCAGACACAAGCGTCACGGCATGAACGTAGAGGTCATCGCCATAACCGACGGCGATATCGGGTGGGTATCGGGCGCATTGCCCGGCAGCGTGTACAACTCGAAGGCCGCTTGGATATGGCGTGTCCTGCGAAAACTCCGCTGCCGCCCCTGCAAGGCCGGACAGCTCACGAAAGCCATCCATGTTCTGCAAGACCGTGAAAAACAAGCCTCGCGCCATGGATGAGAAGGCTCATTGTCGAAAAATCTCCAATCGCCCCGAGCGAAGGCAAAATGTTGTGTCTGCGAAGGTTTTCCCCGAACGACCACGACGTGAATTGGCTGCCATGATCCGCATACACGATCAACCCGGACCCTCCTGCTCGTTCCGCGGTGGTTCCATTTGTAGAACCAGGACTCGCTAACCTCGGGAGCTCGGCAGGTCGCAGTGTGCCCGACGCCGTGTTCACCTCCTTCACCCACAGGACCACCGATCGCTCGAGGGCATCGCGCTCTATCGCCAGTTAGGCGTTCTCGCGGCGCAACCGCAGCAACTCCTGTCGCTCCGACTCGCCGAGCCGATCCCGGCCGCGCTTTCACGCTGCTGATGGTCCAGCGCCACTCATGTCGTCAGCGTGCCCTCGTTAACTCCTAGCTCACGGGCAACCTGCGCGTCCGGTCGCCCGGTCTCACGCACGATCCGGACCGCTCCCTCATGGAACTCCGCACCGAACTTACGTCCCCTCTCCGCCATCAGGCCTTTCCTCTATGGTCTGGTCTCCACGATATTGAGGGGAACCGCAGCCGCTGCCTCCTGTGGTTGACACTCCGATGACGG
>NZ_JBWSOR010000069.1:0-4123 GCF_056629435.1 Nocardia sp. TBRC8007
AGACTCTGAAGGCGGCCTCGGTTTTCTTCGTGCGGGAGATCGACCTGCGCCGCCGTTGATCTGCGCGTTCATCGATAGTATGCGTGCACGAGGTTACCGGGTCGATCCGATCTGTCGCGTGCTCTCCCGAGCAGGGCGTGCAGGTCGCCGGACGCACCTATCGGAGCTGGAAGACCGCGCCTGCCTCGGCGCGGACGGTGTCCGAGGCGTATGTGACCGACGCGCTGTTGGCCACCATCGGAACACCGGAAGGCATGTACGGGCGCCGCAAGATGACCCTGTATCTGCGTCGTCAGGGTTTCCGGGTCGGGATCGGCACCGTCGACCGTCGCATGCGTGAGCAGGGCCTGTCGGGGGTGGTCCGCGGTGGCAGACACCGCACCACGATCGCCGGGAAAGGGGCAGGGCATCGCCGTGCCCCGGATCTGCTCGACCGCGCCTAACCGACCGGATCGGTAGCGGCTTTCGCATGCAGGATCGAGGCTAGGACCTATAGCCGATAGGCTATGCCCGATCGGGGCGACCTCTCTGGCGGGCCCCCGACATCTCGAAGGTGCGCTCTTCTTGGGATAGGCAATGCAATCCATCGTTTCTAGCGTTGGGCCACGTCTACCGAGAGGAACGGTTATGACCCAGGCACCGACCGTCTCTAAATACGAAGATGCATCCGTCGTCGATATCGTCAGCCATCGGCAGTTCGTCGAGGAGCCCGCTGTAGCCGAAGTGAGCGAGCACCTTCACCATGCGGTCACTCGAGCAATCTGCTTCATGCAGGACAACCTGGCCGAGCCGATCACAGCTGATGAGATCGCTAGAACCGCACTGTTCAGTAAGTATCATTTCACGCGTGTTTTCCAGAGAGTAACTGGGGACTCCCCGGGTCGCTACCTCACCGAACTCAGGTTCGAGCGTGCCCGTGAACTGCTGCTATCTACTGACCTCAAGGTTGTCGACATCTCCTACGAGGTCGGGTTCGCGAGTGTCGGTACCTTCAGTACCCGGTTCCGCGAACGTACTGGCGTGTCGCCGAGCGCTTTCCGGCAGCACTTCCGAACCACGACCCCCCGAGCAGTCTATGAGCGGCTACCGGTCCGGTGCAAATAGCCTGAGCCTTATCTGGAGCAGCTACCCGACAGCCAACAACGAGTCGATGGCCATGAGGTATATAGTGCGGCGTGGCTTGACTGCGCTTCCTGAATCGAACAGCCGTATCGACGGCGGCTCGAGAATGCTTCTGGCACACTTTCCGTGATCGAGTCGAATGTGTCAGCCGTTGAGAAGTATTCGTTTGCGGAACAAGATATACCCGGTTTGTCTGTACATCTGAGTTCGAGCATCTGATCCGATTGATATGCGCTTCGGCAGCAGTGGAGCTGTATGACAGAGTCGGCCCATTCCTGGTCGCAGCATGACTGGTGTCCAGCCTTGATCTGCGGGAAGGATGTGGTTCGCAGTGTAGAGCGAAGCCTGTGGTGTCAGCGGTCCGTCTTGTGAGGGGTGGGTGACTAGAGTGTAGAGCCGCCGAAATCACGGTGACGGCCATGAAAGACAGTGAAGGCCTGGAAGACGCAGGTGCCGAGGAACTCTCCGGTATGTAGGCGCGGAACGGCCCGTCAGTGGCGGAGGGGACTGGTGAGGCCAAGAGAACTTACGCTAGCTCCGAGCTTCGATCTCGTACGTTGATGTACCTAAAGATTCCAGTAGTCGGAAAAGGAGGACTCTGTCTTGGTTAACCGGCAACAGCGTGTCGCGTGCACGCCGGTGGTCCTCCATGCAAGGATGACGCGCATGGCTGGAGTAAAGCGCCTGGCGTACACCCCGAAGACGTACGGCTTCAAGCTGCATCGAAACATCGACAGGTTGATCGATGAACTGGCCGCTGCTGAAACTGGTGGTGATCGGAGCAGGCTGCTGACATTGTTGGTATGCGAGCGGTGCGGAGTTCAAGTCGAAGAGATTCTTGTGCCTGACGAGCAGAACCAGGATGTACTACCAACGAGTAGTAGGAGCCAGGAGGTTTCGAAGAAGAGGAGGAAGTCGGTCGCGTAGTCAGGGGGGCTGCTCACAACGAGATAACGCCTCACGGTGAGACGACGCAGCGTACTGGACGTCTAAATGAACAATCGACCGGGTTAGCCACATGGAAGGAAGCCCTCGGCCACACACAGCCGAGAGCTTCCGGTACGTCCATGGGAGATGAGTTTGCCCTCTCATCTCCGCAGTGCACCCCCTCAGCAACGAAAGGCCACACCTTGCTGAAGGAATCCAGGGTCGAGGATACCTCACGCTCAAAATCCAGTTCAACTGGAACCGCGAAGCGTGTCGAAAACTCGCCCTCCTCGGAACAGAGCAGCGGGCCTCCACCGCCACCAGACCTCGAACTTCGAGAGCTGGACCAAGTCATCTATACCGGTCCGTATGTGCTCATCGACGTCGAGAACCGCTCGCCTCGTCGTACTCGCTCCCTCGAGGAGGCGTACGCCTCGATTGGGAAAGGCGAAGTGGTCACTGCAGGTGGAACGCTGCGGCCCGATATCCTCGGAGCTGATATAGACCCTTTGCCCGGCGATGCCGTACTGGGCGACGCCGTCGCCGAAATTCTTGTGGCGTGGCTGCATACTCAGGACCTGAAGTACGTCGCACGCGAATCCGGCCGGCCAGGAGGGCGGCATGTCATCGGGGCCTGTGCCTCACAAAAGCAGGCGGAACAGTGGAACCAGCTGTGCGAGAAACTTACAGAAGATTACGGCGTTCCCGTCGATAACCGTTCAGGCGGCGTTCTGCGCCTGCTGAATGCACCGCATCGCAAGAGCTATGCCTGCCGTGTTCTCGGCGGAACGCTGACTTCGGCGGCTGTTCACCGCAATCTCACTGCGGTGAAGTGTGCGTCGCAGCCTCGTCGTCGCCGTCAGTTAGGCGCGACAACCGGCCCGGATACTTCTCGTTCGGCACGCGAATACGGTCAAGTATGCGCGATGGTCCGCAGCGGCTACACGGCAGCGCAAGCGTGGGAAGTCCAGAACCGATCCGGCACAAAGGCTTCCGAACGTGGAGAACACCGTTGGAGGCGGTATGTCTGGGTCGACGCCCACACAATAGTGTGCGCCGAACAAGGTTTAACGATGGAGCAAGCATGGCATCGCGTGAGCTCTGCGAGCCCGGCTGTATGCCGCAAAATCGGCAGGAAGAAGTGGCGGCGCATTTGGGATCGGGCCGCTGATCAGGCAGCGCTTCAGCGCCCTCGTCGTCAGCGTCCCGTAGAGACTGCCGCCGACAATGCTCAGATTGCCGCAGTGTCGGCTGGATTGAAGGCCGCTCTCGAGACGACCGAACTCGGAGTCCGCCCACAACGGCGGAGGAACTGCGAGATCCTTCTACTGAATCTGGCACCTGTCTTCATTCGACGAGAAGGGTCGATCTCCTTACGCGACATCGCGCTGCGCGCAAGCATCGATGTAAAGACTGTACGCGCATGCCGCGACCTACTCATTGAGCAGGGACTCCTCATAACAACACACCATTACAACGGGGGGGCAAAGGATTGTCACGCTTACGCTATCGGACCCAAAGCTCAACGCTTCGTTGATGCAGAGCTTTCGAAAAATTCCCCCACTTGTCCGCAGGACACCCCCCGCCGGCCCCCCACCGGCCGCGCCAATCGCACCTTGCTGCGCCGCCGCTTTACCCGCGAACGCCACCACTGGCGCACCCGGTGCGCCGCTCTCGAGGACCTCCCTCCCGGAGAAACTCTCGCAACGAGTTCTTCTCCAGCAGTGAAGGCCTACCGCTCACTGCGCTATCAACAGCGCTGGTGGCGTGCCCTGACATGTGAGCAACAAGAAGGCCGCCGAACCGCACGCAGGCAGACCCTGGAGGCTCTGACACCCTCCATGCGTTCAGCCTGGTTCAACTGGCTGAACGAGCGGGCTAGGATAGCAGACACAGTTTCCAGAGTCTCAGAAGGTTCGTTCACAGAAGAAGATCGCGAGATGCTGGCACTTGCACCGAGAACAGTTCACATGGGGTTGCAGGATCCAGAATGGCAAGGAAGAGATCAAATGAGTTTCCAGCTAGCACTGGCTGTTTAGCTTGTATTCTCAGATCGAAAAGAACACATCTTCAC
>NZ_JBWSOR010000070.1:0-4029 GCF_056629435.1 Nocardia sp. TBRC8007
GTCGATCGCCCAGCCCCTCGAGGCCATGAGCATTGAACCGGTGCAAGCGTTCTCGCACTGTCTGTGGATGACAACCCAACTCCCGTGCGATCTGCGCGGTGGACATACCGTCCCAACTCGATGTGATCATCCGCGCCCGGCGAATCCAATCCCCCGGAGCATGCCGCGCTGCAGCGAGCTTGCGAATCCTCCTATCCTCCAAAGCATCCAGTGGAAATCTCGCGACCAGCACCTTTGGCAGAACCCACCCCACTACATCCGGACCAACAAGACCAACAAGAAAGTACATGATTTTTGAGGAACGCAGCATTAAGGCGTTTCGACAGCTCGTCGGTAACGAGTCGAACATTATGCGGCACGACAACTCATGCTACACGGTAACGAATCACAACCATATAAGACACATTCTTGGTAACGTAGCATTCGCAATACCCTGGAATTGCATGAATTCTATAAAGTAGATAGCTGGTAGTTCGGTCGATGGCCCACAGTTGGTGCGTAACGTACTGGATAACTATGTTGTTTCGGGCTGTTGTTGTCGGAGCTTCGATTGTGTCAGGTGGGTGGCGACGGAGGATTACCGCATCCAACTCTATCGGTTTCGCATTCGAGTGTTGCGCTGTACTGGGTGGTGCAGGTAATTGGGTAGGTTTGGGGAAGTTTCCGGATTACACGTTTTCCCTCTAGTAGTATGTTCGGTTGTTATGGATTGAATCGGTGTGTCGATCCGGGTTGTTGAGGGATTCTTCTCATAGAGGCACTTGCGAGGTATTTATTATGACGGACCAGGCTTCTTCTTCCTCCTGCCCGTTGACGGCGAGTCAGTTCGGGGTGTGGTTGTCGCAGCAGTTGGATCCCGATCTGCCGTTCAATATTTCGGGTTATGTTGATATTCGTTATGAGCGTGTGCTCGATCTCGATTTATTGGGTGATGCTGCGCGGCAGGCATTGGCGGAGACGTCGATGGCTGCGGTGAATGTGGTTGTCGGTGTCGATGGTCCGTGTCTGGTGGTGGGGGAGTTGGGTGGGTGGGTGCCGGAGGTGGTGGATCTGGAGGGGGTGGCGGACGGGGTGGAACGTGCTCATGTGCTGATGGAGGAGTGGGCGCGGACACGGTTGGATCTGGCGCGGGATCGGTTGGCTGTTTTTCGGATGATCCGGTTGCCGGGGCGGCGGGTGTTTCTGCATTTTGTAGCGCATCACATCCTTTTCGATGGTGTCAGTGGCGGGATCATCGGGAATCGGGTGTTGCAGTTGTATGCGGCGGCGGTGGCGGGTGAGCGGGCTGCGGATACGGGGTATCTGGATGCGCGGGAAGTGTATGAGAGCTTGTTGCATTACCGGGCATCCGAGCGGTTCGAACGCGACCGGGATTTCTGGGGTGGGTATGTGGATGTGGGGGTGGCGCCGTTGCGGTTGCCGGGGTGGGGGGAGGGTGAGGGTGAGCGGGTGGTTGGTCATGAGGTGGTTTTGGGTGTTGGTGAGTTGCGGGGTTTGGCGGCGGTGGCGGAGGGGATGGGGGTGCGGTTGTCGGCGGTGTTGACGGGAGTGGTGGGTGTGGTGGCGGGGGCGTTGGCGTCTCGTGAGGATTTCTATGTGCAGTTTCCGGTGGCGAATCGGAAGGGTCCGGCGGGTGCGACGCCGTGTTTGTTGGCGAATACTGTGCCGTTGCGGGTGTCGTTGGATCCGCGGGTGGGGTTCGATGTTTTCGCCGCGCGGATGGAGGCGGAGATCGGGTCGGTGTTGCGGCACGCCGAATACGATATTTCCGACATTCGGGGGGATATCGGGCGGGCGGGTGGGGATCCGGCGGTAACGGGATTGAGCGTGAACATTATGCCGTTTTTGCCGGTATTGCCGTTTCCGGGTGGGTGGGCGGCTTTTCGTCCTGTTGTGTTGTTACCGACGGGGGATATGATGGTCGCGATCATATGCGATCTGGATTCGGGGAGTGATCTGCAGATCCGGGTGGAGGCCGATGGTCGGTTGTATGGCGTGGATGATTTGCGGTGTTTCATCCGCGCGGTGACGGCGTGTGTGCGGCAGATTGTTGTGGATCCGGTGCGGTCGTTGGCTGCGATTGATGTTGTTGCGTCGGGTGAGCGTGAGTGGGTGCTTCGGGAGTGGAATGCGGCTGTTGTGCCGGTGGATGTTTCGGTGACGGTGGTGTCGTTGTTCGAGGCGTGGGTGCGGCGTTCGCCGGAGGCGGTGGCGGTGATCGATGAGCACCGTGAGTGGTCTTACGGTGAGGTGAATGCGTGGGCGAATGTGGTGGCGCGGTGTTTGATCGGTGTGGGTGTGGGTGTGGGTGCGGTGGTGGCGGTGGCGTTACCGCGGTCGGTGGAGTTGGTGGTGACGTTGTTGGGGGTGTGGAAGGCGGGGGCGGGGTATTTGTCGATCGATCCGGAGTATCCGGTCGACCGTAATCGGTTCATCCTTGCCGATGCTGATCCGGTGGTGGTCGTCACTACCGCGGCGGTTCGGGGTTTGTTGCCCGAGACCGGGATCGGGCTCGTCGTGCTCGATGACCTCGATGTGGGTGTCGGTCTGGGTGGGGAGGTGGGTGTGGGGGAGTGTCGTGGGGTGTTGCGGTCGGGGAGTGTGGCGTATGTGGTTTATACGTCGGGGTCGACGGGGCGGCCGAAGGGGGTGGTGGTGACGCATCGCAGTGTGGTGGGGTTGTTCGAGGCGTCGGCGGGGTGGGGTGGGTTCGGGGTGGGGGATGTGTGGGCGTGGTGTCATTCGCCGGCGTTCGATTTTTCGGTGTGGGAGTTGTGGGGTGGGCTTGTGCATGGTGGTTCGGTGGTTGTGGTGCCGCCCGAGGTGGTGCGGTCGCCGGTGCAGTTGTGGGAGTTGGTGGTGCGGGTGGGGGTGACGGTTTTGAGTCAGACGCCGTCGGCGTTTTATGAGTTGGTCGAGGCCGAGGATGTGTGTGCGGTGGATGTGCGAGCGGGGTCGGTGTTGCGGATGGTGATCTTCGGGGGGGAGCGGTTGGATGTGCGTCGGGTGCGGGGGTGGTTGCCTGCCGCGCGGCCGGGGGGTCCGGTGTTGGTGAATATGTATGGCATCACCGAGACAACGGTGCATGCCACCCGTATCGCCCTCGACGACGCGGCTGGTGATGGGGTGGGGAGTCCGATCGGGGTGCCGCTGGCTAATACGCGGGTTTATGTCCTCGACAATTGGTTGCGTCCGGTGCCGGTGGGGGCGGCCGGTGAGTTGTATATCGCGGGAACGGGGGTGGCGTGTGGATACGTGTCGCGACTGGAACTGACCATGGTGCGGTTTGTTGCTTGTCCGTTCGGGGAGGCGGGGCAGCGGATGTATCGGACCGGGGATCTGGTGCGGTGGACCGCGGCGGGGGTGCTCGAATATCTGGGCCGGGTCGATGAGCAGGTGAAGGTTCGGGGGTTCCGGGTCGAGCCGGGGGAGGTGGAGGCGGTGCTTCTCGGTTATCCCGGGGTGGTGCGGGCTGTGGTCGTTGTTCGTGTCTCCGGTGGTGGTGAGCGTCTTGTCGCGTATCTTGTATCGGAGTCCGAGACTGGTTTCACGACAATTGATCCCATGCTGGTACGTCGGTTCGTGGCCGACCGGTTGCCGGAGTTCATGGTCCCGGCTGCGGTGGTGGTGGTCGAGGCGATGCCGTTGACCCCGAACGGGAAACTCGACCGTGCGGCGTTACCGGACCCGGAGATCGTGTCCGGGGTGGCGTATCGGGCGCCGCGGTCGGAGCGGGAACGAGTGCTGGCGGGGCTGTTCGGTGAGGTCCTGGGGGTGGATCGGGTGGGTATCGATGACAATTTCTTCGACCTGGGTGGGCATTCGCTGTCGGCGACGCGGTTGGTGAGCCGGATCCGGTCGGTGCTCGGGGTAGAGCTACCCATCCGCATCGTATTCGACGCACCCACCGTCGCCCGGCTGGTCACACGACTCGACAACGGTGTGGCGGTGCGGCCGGTGTTGGGGGTGGTGCGGCGCCCGGAGGTGGTGCCGGTGTCGTTCGCGCAGCGGCGGTTGTGGTTCCTGCAT
>NZ_JBWSOR010000071.1:0-3519 GCF_056629435.1 Nocardia sp. TBRC8007
TTGGCCTCCTCAAGATCTCGCACCTCACGCTCGAGTTCCTTGATCCGCGCCCGCTCCGCGCTCGTCGTATCGGGAACTTTCCCGGTATCGATCTGCGCCTGCCTCACCCAGACCCGCAGGGTCTCGGCATGGACACCGAGTTTCGGCGCGAGCACTTGGCAAGCCGCGTAGACCGACGGATACCCCTCGAGTCGGTCCACCACCGTCTTCACCGCACGCTCACGCTGCTCGATCGGATAACGCTTGGGCAAGCCCACATCCTCCACAGAGAAAAAGCGGCAGGAAAATCGGGACGGTTCACATGCCCAATGTCTGCAAGAACAGCTTGCCGAATAGGTCGTCCCAATCGTAGATCTGGCTGCCGAGTCCGAACAGTACACCTTGCCCGCGCAGGCTGGTCAGAATGTCGACGGCCTCGGCGAGGTTGCGGGCGAACCGATCGAATTTCGTCACGGTCAGAACCGTTTGGCGGCTCTTGGCCGCTGCCGCTGTGGCTGCCGCCAGTGCGTTGTCCAAGCCGAACGGAACAGGGTTGAGCTGGGCGGCGATTCGCCGTTCAGGGCGTTCCGGTAACCGGTCAGCTTACGGAACACCACCTATCTCGCCGTCGAGGCATGACATCAGCGGAGCTGCCTGTGTCCAGACTTGCCGGAGTCGCTCGTCGGCGGCGTGGTCCCAGTAGGCGAGTTGCTCGTCCGCGTGAACCTTGCGCGCCACTGACTCCCAGTCGTAATCCGGTTGGACTGCAAGCCGTTCCCGTAGACGCTGCCACCTCTTCCGTGAGTTGTTATCGCCCTCGATGAGGTAGCGAGCGCGAAGCTGCACCGCAGACAGAGTCCGGCCCACGCCTTTGGCCACTTCCACATCCGTCAGCCCGACCAAACACCCAGCCACAAGGATGCGGTAGTCCTGATCAGTCCACTCATGATAGTGGCGCGGCAGATCGGTCGACGTCATCCAGAACACCCCCTGGAACAGTCCTTACGCCCCAGTATCCCGCTGACGCACAGTCCATCATCGCATTCTCGCCCGACACAATGCTGAATAAATCTGTGTGACAGCTGTTTTGGCCCGGTAATCCTGGAGTTCAGTAGGATGCCTACCATGAGTCCTCTCTGGCGCGGGGCAACTCGGATATTTCTGCGCAACGGCCTGTTTTTCGGCATTGTCATGGCGCTCTACCTGGGATTGACCTCCGGCTCCGTGTGGGGTGTGGTGATCGGCGGATTGATCTGCGGGCTGCTGTTCGGTGCGGTCATCACTGGGTTGTCCATTATGCGGGCACGGCGCGATGGCACCGGCCACGAGCTCGGATCCGCTGTGCGCCAGCATGTTTCGATCGAGGTGGAACGGCCCGCCGAGGAGGCCTTCGCTGTGGCCGAACAGGCCCTGGCCGAGGTACCGGCGACCATCACGCAGCGCGATCCCGCCGCTGGTGTACTCACCGCGCGCACGAAGGTGTCGTGGATGAGCTGGGGCGAGAACCTGCAGGTGGTGGTGACGGAGCGGCCCGACGGCAGCATGGTGGGGGTCTCCAGTCGTCCGCGCCTTCCGACCACGATCGTCGACTACGGCCGCAATCTCCAGAATGTGCGGTCGATCATACGGTCGCTGACCGTACCGGCGTAGTGGCCGTCCTCGAAATAAGAGATAACCCTCAAGGAACTCACGGGTTATCTCTTACACGGCAACGTCGGCCCTTCGGGGGTTGGCGATACACCGCCACCTGACCGGAACCCCTGCTTTCGAGAACCAAAGTGCCCCAGCTCCGCCCCTGCGATGTGCATCTGGGGTAAACCCCAAAACGACATCCGACACGACGGTCGGGGCCTTCGCTCAAATCGTGATCCCGAAGACGTCGGTGGGGCTGGTGGCGACCACGGTAGGGGTGGCGGTACCGGTGATCGGTGCCGACACCACCTGAAGGGTGCCCCTGTTGGTGATGAACAGGGTGCTGCCGGAGGCAGTGATATCCACAGGGGCCAGCAGTCCGGTCACCAGGGAGGTCGGTGTACCACCGGTGACCGGCACCGTCGACACCTGAGCGCCGGTGTTCTCTACGATGTAGAGGAGGTTACCGACCCGGACGAGACCTACGGGAGCGTCCAGGCCGGTCGCCAGCAGGGTCGGTGTGCCCCCGGTCTGCGGCACCGAATACACACTGCCGGGGTCGACACCATCGGTGAAGAACAGTAGGCCGCCGTAGGTGTAGGGCAGCGCGTTGCTGGTGCCGTCCACCGAGGTGACGGTGACACCGACGGTGCCGGTGCCGGGTGGGGCGATGGCGTTGATCTGGGTGTCGGTGACGATGGTGAACGTGGTCGCCGTCGCCCCGAACCGCACGGTCAACGGGCCGCTGAACCCGCTGCCGAAGATCTCCACCGTGTTGCCACCGGATTCGGGACCGGAAATCGGGTTGAGCGCGGTGAGCACGGGTGGGGCCAGCAGGGTCGCCGCGATCGGCGTGAGCCCCGATTGGGTCGACACTCCATCGGTGATCCCGAAGACGCCGGTGGGGCTGGTGGCGACCACGGTGGGGGTGGCGGTGCCGGTGATCGGCGACGACACCACCTGAAGGGTGCCCCGGTTGGCGATGAACAGGGTACTGCCGGAGACGGTGATATCCGTAGGGCCCGAAAGACCGGTCACCAAGGGAGTCGGCGTGCCACCGGTTGTCGGCACCGTCGACACCTGATTGGCCGCGAATTCGCTGATGTAGAGGAGGTTGCCGATCCGAACGAGACCTGCGGAACCACCCAGGCCGGTCGCCAGCAGGGTCGGTGTACCGCCGGTTTGCGGCACCGAGTACACATTGCCGGGGATGTCGCCGTCAGTGAAGAACAGCAGGCCTGCGCCGTCGTAGGTGTAGGGCAGTGGGTTGCTGGTGCCGTTCAGCAGGGCTGCGACGGTGACCTCGACGGTGCCGGTGCCGGGTGGGGCGATGGCGTCGATCTGGGTGTCGGAGACGATGGTGAAGGTGGTCGCCGTCGCCCCGAACCGCACCGTAAGCGGTCCGGCGCCGGCGAATCCGCTGCCGAAGATCTGTACCGTGTTGCCACCGGATTCGGGACCGGAGCTGGGGTTGAGCGCGGTGAGCACCGGCGCCATCGTTGAGCCTCCCAGCGGGAAAAGGGGTTATTCTGCAACGGATGTCGAGGTGATCGTCACACCGTTGTATCCAGTAACCCACTGGCAGTAGCGGTTTCGCAATGAATCTCTGACGGCGGTTCCGCAACAATCTCCGGTCCGGTTCTCCGTCTCGGACCCGGAACTTCGACCGTACGGCCCCATGAGCAGTCAGTGATTGCCCGGCAACGGGTATCGGGGTCTGGACAGTGTGTGACCAGATACCCGGCGCCGTCGTCGAACCTCCTGCGGCGCCGTCGTCATCACCAGCACTCTCCACCACGATGCTTACCAGCACCCGATATCCGGACCAAATCGGTGTCTGGTTGGGTACAGCTACCTACGCACCGAAGCCACCTCTATCTCCGGGAATCAAGATCTGGTGGAAACCGA
>NZ_JBWSOR010000072.1:0-3477 GCF_056629435.1 Nocardia sp. TBRC8007
TTATCTTCGGTTGTTCTTCAGAATATGTCGCGTGATCAGGTGTTTTGTGTGGTGGACGGTGTCCACGACGGATTGATCCGTGATGCGCGGAGTTGGCCGTGCAGACGGGCGATCTGGTCTCGGAGTGCGCGGTTTTCCTCGTCGAGTTCACGGATTCGCTGGTGGGCCAGGGTGAGCCGTGTCCGCAAGGAGGCGTCGCTGGCGTGATGTGACGCTGTCGGTCTGGGTGTGGAAGGCGGTTGGCGGTTGGCCTGTATTCGATGTATCTCGTCTTTGATGTCGGTCTGGCTGTAGAGCCAGGACCGTGAGATACCGGCGTGGCCGGCGACGGCATTGAAGGTGATCGGTTTTCCGGCTCTGTCGAGTTCGTGCAGGGCGGCGATCGCCTTGACGCGGGTTTGGTCGCTGCGTCTTTTCGCGGCCGCGGCGAGGTAGATGCTGTTGTCAGCCCGCATCTTTGGTCTCCTGCGGGTCGGTTTCGAGGGTGGTGATGATGGTGTCGAGGTTGGCGAGGACGGTGCGGTTGGCTTCGGCCAGGCGTTGCTGGCCGCGGGCCTCGGCGGCGGTGATCAGCTGCAGGGTCTGCTCACGTTGGGTGCGGTGCTGGGGCAGGAACTCGGAGGTAGTGACGAATACCGGGCAAGTCAGGCAGGCGTTGGCGTGTGGGCAGGACTTTTGCAGCGGCAGCCCGCAATAGCCGTTGGGCAAGGCTATTGTGGCGCGGGCGAGGTTGTGGTTCATCCATTTCGCGTCGCCGAGCAGCTCGTCGCCGCTGACGTCAACGGGTCGGCCGTGGATGTCGATTTTGCGGGCTCGTTCCCACTGGGTTCGGATGGTGGTGTCGGCGAGGCGGGCGTAGCGGGCTGTCATGGTGTGGCTGGTGTGGTCGAGCAGTCGGCGAACGACCTCTTGGGAGACGTCGTTGTTGATCAGGCGGGTGGCATAGGTGTGCCGGAACTGGTGCGGGGTGACTCGGGTGGGGCGGCCGAGCTCGTCGGTGACGGCGATGTCGGCCAGCCACCCTCGCAGGTGCCAGTCGAAGGTGCCGGGGCTGATCGGGTGGCGCCCGTCGGGGTTGGCGAACCGCCGAGGCAGCAACACCTCGGTCTCGGGGAACGCGGCACGGGTGCGCCGCTGCTGGTCGGCGATCTTGGAGGCGAGTTGGTCATCGATGGGAACGATCGCTTCGCGGCGCATCTTGTGGTTGCGGTAGCGCAGGTAGATCGCCCCGCTGGAATCGTGTATGAGGCAGTCGAGTTCGAGTCCGGTGGCGTCGCTGATGCGTAGTCCGGTGCCGATGAGCAGCTCGAGCAGCAGCCGGAACCGCGGATCCGCCGCTTGGTCCAGCGCCCCCGGCGTTTCGAGCTGGTTCATCACGAACTCCGGGATCGCCCGCGGCAACGACGGTTCCTCGCAGCGGGGACAGTCCTCTGGATAGAGTTCAGCGTCCGGCGGCAGCATCGCCCACCGGTGTTGGCGGACCGCCCGCAGCAGACCCATGACCGCGCCGATGTCGCTGCGCCGTGTCTTGGGGTGATCGAGGTGGGCAGTCAACGCCGCCAGATAGGCTTCCAAGCTTGCGCGGGTCAACGCGGCGGGACCGAGCGACTCGGCGAGACCGGGCGTCAGCTGCGACAACCGCAGCACGGCGACGAGGTCCCGCCGAACCTGAGTCAAGCAGATCCCGCACGAAAGCCGCCATCGGCACCAGCGTTTGGCAAGCTCACGCAGCCAGGTCGGCTCGATCACCGTGAAGTCGAGCTGCGCGGTGTGACCGGCTTTCGGGATCGCCAATCGACGCAGAAGCCAAATGTCTCTGGGGTATTCGGCGTCCCAGCCGCCGCTGTCACGCAGATCGAGCAGGCAGTCCACGGCAAAGCCGAGGAACGCTCGGCCGGTGCTGCCACGGGCCGCGTCAGGCAGCTCGGCCAGCCACCGCTGCAGCGGTCGATCCAGCAATGACATGTCCCCGACCCCGGCGAGATGGTCCAGCAACGGTTTGATCGACTGCGGCGCGACGCGGGCCTTCTGGGCGTCGACGCGGCACTGCACCGCGTATTGGATTTCCAGACGCAGTCGAGGCGGCAACGGGCGGAAGTCGAAGCGGTCCTCGCCGTAGTCGATGCAGTAGGCGATGAAGTCTTCGGTGCTCGGGCGTCCCCGGATTCGCCATCTGGTGTGATGGGAGCGGCACCATCCGGCGTCGAGCTCGGTCCATAACCGGCATCCAGGCAGAGCACACACCATCGCGGCGGTCACCACCGACGGCGTCCACCCCGTCCGATCGGGTCGGCCCGCGGCGTCCCACTGCTGGGAATGCCGGTAGCACAAGCGATACCGGTGTTGGCCGTATCCGCAACCAGGGGCCGTGCAGGATTGCAGCGGTCGGTGGCCGGTCACGGCTGGGTCCGCAATTTCTGCCCAGACCACGGTGTCGGGTCGCCCGGCCGCCTTCCAACGGTGATGGTGCGCCAGGCACAACCGCCGGGCGCGACTGGACTTCCCGCAACCGGGGACCGCGCAGGCCGGTGTCCCCAGAATGGGGTCGCCGACCGCGGGAACCAACACCTCCACCCGGAACTCCGGCCGCACCACGGACCTCAGACGCTCGAGCAGCGGCCCGGTAAGGCTTCCGGGCGCCGGCCTCGCTGCCCCGGCGCTCACCGCCGTCCACCTGCCGTATCGAGGACACCCGCCGCGATCAACGCCCGGCGAGCGTCTTCGACGCTCAGATGCGAATAGGTGTCTCCGGTCGTGGCGATCGAAGCATGCCCGAGCAGTTTTCCCACCACCTCCACCGCGACACCGCGGCGCAACAGCCCGGTCGCATAGGTATGACGAAAGACATGCGGGGAGAACACGATCGCGGTCCGCTTGCGCAGCCTCAACACCAGGTCGTAAACGCTGCGATAGGTCATAGGCGCACCCATCGGCTCGGCCCACAGGTTGACGAACACGTAATCGCTGTCCAACTCGCCGTATTCAGTATGCAAATAGTCGGAATACAAGCGGATCAACCCGCCCGGCACCGGAACCTGCCGCGACCCGGACTTGGCTCGCGCACCGTTCCCGTTATCCCGACCGACCACCGCGACCACCCCAGCCGCGGGGTCGATGTCATCGTGACGCAAGCCCAGCGCCTCGCCGATGCGCAGACCGGTCTCGGCCAACAACGTCAGCAACAGCCGATCACGCTGCCGCTCGCACGCCCCGATCAGCGCCGCGACCTGCTGCTCATCCAGAGTCCGCGGCAGGCGACGCTCCGCCCGCAACCGCACCCTTCTGGTCCTCTCCTGCCGAGGACCCAAGTGCGCCAATAACGGTCGCCACGACCCGCCGCGTGCACCGCGTCGCTGCCAGCTCACCAGCAGGTCGCCCAGATCTACCCCATGGCGCTGGTGGAACTCGTAGAACGCGGACAACGCCGACAACTTCCGGTTCACTGTCGACTCCGAGCACCCTGTCGGTAGTGACGTC
>NZ_JBWSOR010000073.1:0-3223 GCF_056629435.1 Nocardia sp. TBRC8007
GTGGTGCAGCGCGGTGCGGATCTCGTAGCCGAGACCGCCATGGTCGGTGCGGGCCGGCACGTCTCGTAGCAGTTCCTTGGAGATCCACGCGGCGAAGATGTCCCCGTTCGGGTCGGCGGTATCGAGGGCCGCGATCAGGCGGGTGTGTTGGTCGCTGGTGAGTCGTTCGGCGCCGCGCAGCAGCCGGCGGCGGCGGTTGATCCACTCCGGGTCGGCTTTGCGGCCGCGGCGGCCGCGGCAGGCCCAGGTAACGCGGCGGCGTACCACCTCGATCATGTGATTCGCGCGTTTGATCAGGTGAAACCGGTCCACGATCAGCTGTGCGTGTGGTAATGCTTCGCGGGCGGCCTTGGCGTAGACGACCGACATGTCGATCGCCACGTGGGTGATCTGCTCACGCCAGTCGCCGCTGCGTTCGCCGATCCAGTCGATGACCGGTTTTGCGCAACGGCCGTTGACCTGCACCAGCAGCCCGCCGGGGCCGGTGATGTCGACCAGACCGGTGTCGAACCGGTCGATCCACACGTGTGTGCCGGTGTGGGGATCTGTTTCGTATTTCGCTTTACCCCGTCGTGTTTCATCGATGCCGAGCACGGTCACCGGTTGCGGTTCGCCGGCCAAGACCACATCGGCGAGGTGGGCCAGCGCGGTGTGACAGGTGTTCCAGCTGCATCCGTTTGTTCCACTCGATCACGGGGCGATCCGGCCCGAGCTTGATGTCCCGGGGACGGGTCGTCACCCAACCTCGCGAACGAGGTGACCGGGTACCGCAGGCCGGGCACAGCCCGACCCACTGCGGTGCGGTCCGAACCCGCACCACCCGGCCCTGGTCAGGATCGACGACGACGGTCTCGACGATGATGCCGTCGAGACCGAGCAGCAATGAACTACTGTTGGACACGCTCGCGCCTTTGTTTCTGGATGCGTAGAGAACACCCAGTCCACAAGGGCGCGAGCTCCTTCTCGGTCACCGACACGCACGTCGTCAGTCACACCAGACCCCCACCAAGTTCGAAGAGCCGCCAAACTAGTGCATCGTTCCTGTTTGAGTGGTTGAATTGAAGAGGGGTGTATCGGCGAGGGTGGAGGTGAGTGTGGTGCCGAAGTTCCTCATGGCGCGTCCGCCGCGGGATGAAATGGGAGGCCGAGCGGATTCATCGGTTGTCCAGAGCGCGGCATGCTCCGGCCGATTGGATCGAGCGGGCGCGGATCGTCGCGTTGAGCTGGGAGGGGTTGCGGGTGTCGGAGATCGCGGAGTGTTCGGGCTGCCATGGCAACCGGGTGCGGCGTTGGTTGCATCGGTTCAACACCGAGGGTCTCGACGGGCTGGGCACCCGGCCCGGGTGCGGGCGTAAACGCTGGATCACCGAGACCGAGCGTGGGCAGGTCATCGCGTTGGCCCGGTCGGTGCCTGCGGGGAAACCGGTGCGTCACCCGGACGGGGAGCTGGTGGCCGAGACCGAGAACGGGCCGGGTGAATGGACCTTGGACACGCTCACCGGTGCGGCTCGCGCGCAGGGATCGAGATCGCGCGTAGCCAGGTTCGGCGGATCCTGCGTGCGGAGGGGGTTCGGTGGCGTCGTACCCGTAGCTGGGCGCGCAGCACCGATGCGGAGTTCGCCCCACAAGGGCTGTGGTCGTGGAGCTCTATACCGCCCCACCGGAAGACTCCACGGTGATCTACGCCGATGAACTCGGTCCGGTGATCCCTCGTTCCTTCGCGTCGGCGCCGGGTTGGTCACTCGACGGGCATCGGGTCAAGATCGAGTTGGACTACTCGCGTGGTCCGGAGAAGACCTGAGTCTACGGTGGGCTGCGCGTGCGTGACGGCCATGCGGTCACCATGACCGCGCCGTCACGCAATAGTGTTGGCTATCAACAGTTTCTGCAGCTGATCGAGGACGAAAATCCGCACGGACAGATCATCGTCGTCACCGACAACCTCTCCAGCCACGACAGCAAAAGTACCCGTGCATGGCTCACCGGCCACCGCAGAATCCGGCACGTGTTCATCCCCAAACGCGCCTGCTGGCTGAACATGCAGGAGGGTTGGTGGCGTCTGTTCCGCAAGACCGCCCTCGCTGGAGTTTCTTTCGCCGATCCCGACGAGATCACCTGCGCCACCCGGATCGCTACCGTCCAGCTCAATCCCCGCGCCCGTCCCTGGGTGTGGGGCCGACCGCCACCCAAACCACGCACCCTACGCCGCCGGTTCATGTATACCCTTTGAGGAACGATGCAGTAAGTCTGAGAAATTCCACTGAACGCCCTCTTCAGTAGTTCGCATGCTGTCGCGTGTGCTACAGCCCCACCATAGGACCACCCAATACGTCATCGAGTCGCGAGACCAGCTCCGCGACGGTCGGGGCGTCGAACACCACCTGGATCGGAACCTCGACACCCAACACCGATTCGATCCGGCTCACCAGCAGCGGCGCCAGCAGCGAATGTCCACCCAGATCGAAGAAACCATCATCGATACCGACCTGGTTCACCCCGAGTACTTCACCGAACAGGTCCGCCAGCACCTGTTCCCGATCCGTCCGCGGCGCCCGATACCCCGCCCCGGAGACAAACTGCGGGTCCGGTAGCGCCGTGTGGTCGAGTTTCCCGTTCGGGGTCAACGGCATCGCCTCGAGTGCCATCACCGCGGCCGGGACCATGAACTCGGGCAACCGGTCGGCCACGAACCGCCGCACACCCTCCAGCAGCAGGCTCGTCTGTGGATTGTTGGTAGAGCGAGCGAGATCCTTCACCGGCATCGGTGCCGCGAACACGTCGGTGAGCTGTTTGCCCCGGACGAGCGAGGAGTCCACGAACACCGCGTCCATACACCCTGTTTGCGTCGACCATGTCACCGCGGTGGTGAACCCCAGCCTTGCACCGAGGGCATGCAGATCCTCCGGGAGAAGTCCCTCACCGACTCGATCGGCGTCGTGGGCCACGATCTGTTCGGACCCGATTCGGCTGGGGGTGACTGGTTGCTCTGCTCGGAGCTGGTCTACCGCGCGAACGTCGTCGACCAGTCCGAGATGGGGGATATTCGTGAGCCGGAGGCATCTATCCTTTGCTGCGGCCAGCGTGTTTTCGATCGACAGCAGATCGTCTTGGTCGGTGAACCGGGTTCGGGGCACCTCCGCCAGCGACAACACCTCGATCGGATGCTTGCGGATGGTTACGTCGTAGCGGTAACGGGTCAACTCGTTGACCGCCAAGCCTGTTT
>NZ_JBWSOR010000074.1:0-2963 GCF_056629435.1 Nocardia sp. TBRC8007
ATCAATATCTATACGCAGCGGTTCGTGGTAGAGGTTCGCTACCTCGTAACGTCCCGTAGGTGACCGGGCGGGGTGAATCGTCAACTGTCTGTCGCCGGTGTGGCTGACTTGCTCGCGATTATGTCCACCGTCTGGTCTCCGTTCGCGGTCCGACTCGACAGAGGCGTGATGACTACTTGCTGCGAAGGGTTCTGGAAGTCGACCTGTCGGCCGTGGATCACCCCACCCGACGAGGCGAGGAAACCGCACCTGATGCTGTTCGGCGTTGATCCCCACAAGTCCACTCACACGGCGACCGCGCTGGATCCGGCGACGAATTCCGATCGGGGATCGCTCCGCATCGACGCCGGCCATGTCGGCTACCGACAGCTGCTGGCCTGGGCACGGCAATGGCCCGAACACACCTGGGCCGTGGAAAACGCCGAAGGCCGCGGCCACCACCTGGCATAGTGGCTGGTCGCCGCTGGCGAGGCAGTGGTCGACGTGGCACCTTCCGCGACCGCGCGAGTTCGGCAGCTCTCCCGTGGCGGCCGTCGCAAGAACGACCGTATCGATGCTGCGGCGGCAGCCAGCGTCGCGGCGTTGCAGGGTGATGCCCGTCGGGTATACGCCGAAACGCACGCCGACTCCCTCGCCCTACTCGACGAGCGACGCAAGACCCTGTCCGAAAACAGAACTCGATCGGTCAACCAATTGCACGCCTTGCTGCGCGAACTGTTGCCGCGCGGGGTCCCCACGGATCTCACCGCTGCCAAGGCTACAACCGTCCTGTGTGGTCTGCGCCTGATCAGCGGCACCGACCGAGTCCGGAAAACGCTGGCCAAGGATCTGGCCGCCGACATCAGACGCTACGGCGCCCAGCTGATCGTCTCCGGACGCATCCGCGACCCCCGGCAGCTGTCGGAGTTGTTGTTCGCCGGTGAACGCAGCAAAGCTGATGCCGACATCGATCGTGTCGGTGTGCCCGCCGCCCGCCTCTCGGGCGCGATCTGGTAAGCGATCACACAGCGTATCGACGCATCCGGCGCCGAGCCTCGAGGCTGGGATGCCGAACGTCTCAAGGTCGCGGTGTTGTCGGTCGGAGATTCGCTCTACACCGTGGCCTGCGGCGCCCGCGAGCCTGGCGGCATCGATGCCGAACGCCATTCCTACGCCGACAAATGCGCCCGCCTGGGCAAAGAGCTGGCCACAGCGGGCGTCGGCGAAACGGAACAGACCGACATACGGGCCCTGCTCGACGAGCGGGCCTGTCAGGCTGGGGAATTGGGTTATGCCGCCGCACAGCGTGAGCAGCAGTGGAAAGCCAAGGTCGATCGTGCTGTCGCCGACCGCAACGACTCCATCGCCCAACGCCAGGCCGCAGCCGCTGGCCGCGCATCCAAACTCCGGGCGAGCCCGCGCGCCCCGCCCCGACCGAGATCCTGCCCAGGAGGCCCAAGCCCGCGCCCAAACGCGGGCCGTCTCCAGGCGCCGTCAGCTGCACTCGCCGGACATCGGGCGATGACCCGCAGACCCCTCGAACACCTTCCCCACCACAACATCCAGAGACATTGCCATGCCTCACACCAACGAACCAGCCCTCGACACCACCACACTGAAGCGTCACGAGCGGACCGTGACCTGCACCTCGACCTCACCTGAACAAGTGGTCGCGCGATGACCGAGGTCGATGACATCGTCTACGTCTACATCTGCGCTCGCCCTGACCACCCCGACGGAGCGGGGATCGACCTGTTCCAATCCGACCCCTGGGAAGACCACGACACCGAAAGACGATCTCCGGCCGCTACATCGAAGGCTGGTGGGAATCACTGACCTTCGAAGGCACCGCACACATGGCCGGCCCGATCGACATGGCCGCCGCCGATGACCTGCTACGCGCCTACGGATACCAGCGACTGGACCACCCACCCCGGCCGATTCGGCACCACAATCCACTCCGCCTACGCCCGAATCCGCATCGAGGACATCCGGTAACCGCCACGCGAATACATAGACGAGTAGGCCCCTGGGAGCTAGAACCTCCCAGGGGCCTACTCGTACTCCACCAAACCACGACCCGACCATCGGAGCAGCACCGGGCTACTTCATCCCGCCGCTCGCACCGTCACAGGTGCAGGTTGGGGTCCATGAGCTGGTGCAGGATCCGCACGATAGCGACCACCCCGTTCTCGGTGATCCGATAGTACAGGGTGTGGGACCCGGTCGGCAGGCGCCGATACTCCGGTCGTAGTTCCTCACAAGCCTGGCCGGTACCCGGCCTGTCCACGACGCGTTCGAACGCGTGCCGGAACTCGCCCACATAGTCCTCGGCCTGGTCTGAGCCCCACCGATCCCGGGTGTGGTCCCAGATCTCCTCGAGGTCGGCGCGGGCAGCGGGATACAGCAGGTACCGGCTCACCGCCGACGAGCCTGGGCACGCTTGCGGGCCAGGAACTCGTCGAAGTCGAACGGCTCGGGCTCCCCGCTGCGCTTGCCCTCGATGAGAGCCTGGCGCAACGCACCCATTTGGGTCTCACGGTCCTCGAGTAGCCGCAACGCCGCGCGCACCACATCGCTTGCCGACCGGTACCGGCCACTGGCCACCTCGGCACCGCTGAAGTCGCTGTAGTGCGCGTCCAAGCTGAACGACGTGTTCCTACCCACAACCCGAGAGTGCCAAGAGTTGGTAACTGCTCGAACTCCCACGTGCACCAACCCCTCTCGAGGTGGAATGACCCGTCCGTGTCGGTGCCCGCGTAAGAGCGGACCGATCAGAGGAGGCCAGATCACCCGGACCGAACTAACGGGGTCAAGTCACGACGTCGTTGGTCGGTGGCGGCCCGGAAGGAGAACTTCGGGGCAGGCCTGTAATGGGCCACGATCCCGCGGCAACGGGATCGGGCAGGCTTCTGATCGAGCCACCGAAGCAGACCGGGCCGGTGTCGCCGCCACAACTAGTGGACAGATCACGGGAAGTGCAC
>NZ_JBWSOR010000075.1:0-2950 GCF_056629435.1 Nocardia sp. TBRC8007
ATCGATGGGGGTGGTCTCTGAAGCCATCATAGTGGTGATTTAGGGCCGCGCTCGCTCGGGAAATCGAAAAGTGCTACACCACTGACGTTTTGGGTATCTGCTGGATGCGATCTTGGCAAGAGGCGGGGGAGCGTGCCTTCGATTTCTTCGTCGAATTCGAGCGGAAATCTGGTGTGGTTCAAAGCGCTCAACCGCAGTATGGTGACCGAGGACACCTGTATGAGGTGTCGCGTCCACCTGGGAGTGTCTTTGCCGTTCGAACTGTCCTGAGAGTCTGATTCGGCCGCCGGCCTCCGCATGGCTGGGCTCGGCTTCGAGAAGTTCAGGCTCTTACAGCACGGCGTTCCCTCAGGGCGCTGCAAGTGTCCATGGAAATAACGAAAATCTCTCGGAATGTCGCGCAGCAGGCTGTTCGAGATATTCTTGGAAACAATTATGTTAATAGCTGTATCCGCAGTTTATTGTCGACTGAACATCGATGCCAGGTGTGAATCGGGAGGGTACTTTGATGAGTGTCCGTGTTGTGGAGATTCATTACCGTGGCCAGGGAATGTGTGAACCGTGTTTGTGTTGACTGGAGAGTTCGTTGTGCCCGACATCGCTGGCGTAGATGTCGGATATTCCTGTAGCATCAGCCTTCCGGAAACAGTCAGCGAACGTTTCGTCGGCATGTCGGGCAGGACGCGTGCTATTCCGTCCGGGCTTGGGGACCAGCCCCGCTTGTGCAGTCCAGGTAAACGCGTGCTCATGTGGATACTCGCTGAAAGAGCAGTGCCCTCGACTGGCAGTTCGTGGAAATCTACCCGGATTTCTACGGTATTGCGTCACGTGCGGCGTCATCGATGGTTGCCGAGCAGCGGTTCGTACTCGAATCGGACCGAGAGCGTTTCGGAGACGTCCATGGCATCAGTCCGACAAGCTGACCGGTCCCGCCGACCGGCGCTCCAATGAAAGCGGAGGTTCCAGCATGCCTGAGTCGCCACAAGATCTGGCGCGTAAGCTGCTAAGCGAAGGCAAAAAATCTAGCACGACCACGAAACCCGACACAACCACGCTGACTGCCCGGCCTGCCCCGAACAATCGGACTGTGTCGGCCACACCAGCTACATCCGCCGCGCGGACTCAGGCGCCCAAACTTGTACGGCCCCAGCGGTCATCGCGTCCACGCCGAGGCCAGGGCAAACAGTTCACCGACCATCCGGGTGTGGCCGAGTTCAAACGGCGCCAAACGCTTTCCACGGCAGTGTTCGCGAACAGTGATCTGGTGAACACGGCGTTTCTGACTCGAAGGGGGCTGAGTGGCTCGGTGATCCGGGCCACGAACTCGAAAATCGCCGACACCGATCTGGTGAACTTCTGTGCCTATGATTATCTGGTCCTGAGCAGTCATCCCCGGGTAATCGAGGGTGCCGCGCGGGCGGCCCGCGAGTACGGAGCTTCGGCTGCGGCCAGTCGTGTCGTGGGCGGTCAATTCCAATTGCAGCTGGATCTGGAACGGCGGTTGGCCGACATCTACAGTGTCGGCGACGCGATGGTGACGCCCAGTGGCTACTTGACGAATGCTGGGGTTATCGGATACTTGCTTGGGTCCGCCGATGTCGCGGTCTGCGATGAACTCATCCACAACAGTTTGGTCTCCGGTGTGCAGTGGTCCGGTGCGCGGCGGCTCACCTTTCGACACAACGACCCGGACTCGCTGCGTACGGTGCTGCAGAACTCGCGCAATGCGTTCGACCGGGCGCTGGTGATACTGGAGGGCCACTACAGCATGGACGGCACTGTCGGCCGGGTCGCCGAGGCAGCCGCCATCGCCCGCGAATACGACTGCGCGATCATGGTCGACGAAGCGCACTCGATCGGTGTCTTCGGTGCACACGGCTACGGTGTCCGCGAGCATTACGGGATGGCAGGCGACGACGTGGATATCTGGATGGGCACGTTGTCGAAGGCGCTGGCCAGCTGCGGTGGCTACATCGCAGGCGACGCCGAACTCATCGGAGCGATCAAGTACAACGCACCGGCCTTCTTGCTCACCGGTGGTCCTGCTCCCGCCACCCTCGGTGCCGCGCGGGCGGCGTTGGACGTGCTGGCTGACGAGCCGAACCGGTTGACTCGGCTGTGGGCCAATGCCGAACAGTTTCATGCTCTGCTCCGCGAGCGTGGCCTGGATCTTGGTGTCTCCGAGGGCACCCCGATCTGCCCGGTCATCGTGCCGGGCGAGTACCGCGTCGTTTTCGCTTCTGCCAAATTACTGCATCGCGGCATCTACACCGGCTTCATCACTTCACCGACAGTCCCCGCGGGCCGGGAACGGCTACGGTTCTTCGTGACCTCGGAGCACACTCCGGAGCAGCTGGTTCGGGCTGCCGATCTGGTCGCGCAGACTGTGGCGGAGGCGCTGCAGATCCCGGAGGCCGCCTTCTAGTCAGGTGCGCGCCGCCGCATGAGCCTGACCCGGTTGGTCTACGGTCCAGTGGGAAACGCGGTCATCACTATCAGAGCATCACGAATTCCACGCCCGAGAACTCCCCTACCGGTCAGACCTCGATCACGCTACGCATGGCATGAGCCTCTATCGCGGCCTGCTTTGTTCCTTTTGGTCACTATTGTTCGAAATGATTCGATGCCTCCAATGCGGGGTGGCTGTCGAGAATCTGGGCATGCCCTCCTGCGTATCCAGTGTGGGCTGCTATGTGCCGACTGACCTAAGTGCACAACGCCTTCCTGACGACAAGATCAAAATCTTGGCATTCTCCTCACGGAATGTAGCGTTCGATGCGTCTATGTCACGTATCAGGTGCCGCGATCTTTATCGGTGGCGGCGTTGATAATTTTTCGGCCGGTGGTAGTCTTTTCGGAAAAGGCGGCCAGTGCAAGACTCTTTCTACTGTTTTACTTTGTAAGGTCCATGTCATGAGATCTGCTGTGGGGGTAGGGCGGGGGATATATA
>NZ_JBWSOR010000076.1:0-2875 GCF_056629435.1 Nocardia sp. TBRC8007
CGCCTTCGAGCACAAGCGCTACTGGCCGAGCGCCACCGACGTCGGCATCGGTGCGGACGGGCTCGGGCTCGACACCGCCGGGCACCCGCTGCTCGCCGCAGCGGTCCGCCCGGCGGATACGGACTCGCTGCTGCTGACCGGACGGCTCGCGCTCAGTACGCAGCCATGGCTGAACGACCACCGGGTGTGGGACAGGGTTGTGTTTCCAGGAGCAGGCTTGGTCGAACTGGTGCTGGCCGCGGCCGAGCGGGTGGGCGCCGACACCGTCGAGGACCTGACCCTGACCGCCGCACTGACGTTGCCCGAGAACGGCGCGGTCGACATCCAGATCGCCGTCACCGAGTCCGATCAAGACGGACGGCGGTCGGTGACTGTGCATACCCGGCCGACAGACCGGGACGAGGCCGACGACTGGACGCGGATCGCCGTGGGCACGGTCTGCGCCGATGCGGGCGACGATGTCGATTTCCCGGCTATATGGCCGCCAGAGGATGCCGAGGCGGTCGACTTGGCCGACTGGTACGACGCACTCGGCGCGACTGGGCTGGAATATGGTCCCGCATTCCAAGGGCTGCGTGCGGTCTGGCGTCGGGACAAGGAGATCTTCGCCGATATCGGGTTGTCCGACGAAGAGTCGAAGCAGGCGGATTCGTTCGGGCTGCACCCGATTCTGCTCGATGCGGCGCTGCACACTCTCGGTCTCGGTGTGTTGCCGGTCGCCGATGCGGCGCATGTGCCGTTCGCCTGGACCGGCGTGCGCCGCTGGTCCACCGGACCTTCGGCGGTGCGGGCGCACATCGTGCCGGTCGGCCCGGCTGCGGTCGCGATCACCGTGACCGATCCCGCCGGGCGGCTGATCGCCTCGGTGGCTTCGCTGAGCGTGCGGCCGGTGACCGCGGACCAACTCGGCCCGGCCACCGACTCGCTGTTCGACCTGCGGTGGGTGCCCGTCACGGCCGAGCCGGTCGCCTCGCCCGCCGCCTGGACTGTGATCGGTGACGGCCTCGGACTGGCAGAAGAGCTGATCTCCGCCGGACATCAGGTCGACACCTACGCCGATCTCGATGGACTCGCCGCCGCGATCGACGCGGGGGCGGGCGCGCCGGATGCGGTGCTGATCCCGTTCGACGGCGGTGCGGACGGCTCCGGCGATATGGCAGCCGCTGTGCACAGCGCGTGTCACCGGATTTCGGCATCGGCCCGATCCTGGCTGTCGGACAACAGGTTCGGTACCGCGCGGATGGTGGTTGTCACGCGCGGCGCGGTCGCGGCCCAACCGGACGAGACTATTACCGACCTGCCTGCGGCGAGCGCCAGGGGCCTGATGCTTTCCGCTCATACCGAGAATCCGGAACGATTCGCGTTGGTCGACATCGACACCGAACCGGCATCGCGCGAAGCCCTGTCCGGGGTTTTGGAGGCCGGTGAGCCCCAGATCGCACTTCGGGCCGGGACGCTACTGTGCGCCCGGCTGGCAGCGGCTGGGGCAGCGGGTACGCCGCGTACGGAATGGCCCGCGTATGGCACTGTGCTGATTACCGGTGCGAGCGGCGCGCTGGGGCAACTCGTCGCTCGCCATCTCGTGACCGAATACGGTGTCCGGCGGCTGCTGCTGGCCAGTCGCCGGGGCCCGCAAGCCTCCGGAATGGCGGAACTGTGCGCTGAGCTGTCCGGCCTCGGCGCGCAGGCCCTCGTGGCGACTTGCGACGTCGCCGACCGGGAGGCGCTCGCCCTTACGCTGGCGGACATTCCGGCCACGCATCCGTTGACTGCGGTGATTCACGTGGCCGGAATACTCGACGACGGAGTCGTCGACGCGCTCACCGACCAACGGATCGACGCTGTGCTGCGGCCGAAGGTGGATGCCGCGTGGAACCTGCACGAGCTGACCCGCGACGCGGATCTCGCCGCATTCGTGCTGTTCTCCTCCGTCGCAGGAATTTTCGGTACGGCGGGACAGGGCAACTACGCGGCGGCCAACGCATTCCTCGACGCGCTCGCCCGACATCGGCGAGAACAGGGACTGGTCGGCACAACGCTCGGCTGGGGCGCTTGGGCCGAACGCGGCCTGGCTGCGGAATTGGGTGCGGCGAATCGCGCCCGCTTGGCGCGGTCCGGTATCGGTGGCCTGACCGACACCAACGGGTTGCGCCTGTTCGATATCGCTCTGCGGCAGGACGCGGCGTACCTCGTACCGATGCTGCTGGATCGTGCCTCGATAGTGGGCGAGACCCCGCCTTTGCTTCGCGGCTTGATTCGCCCGCGCCGCGCGCAGCGCAGCCGCGAGTCGGACAGCGGTGATGCCGGTTTCCTGCGACGACTCGCCGCATCGCCCCCGGCCAAGCGTGAGCAGATGCTAATGGATCTGATCCGGGCGGAGATGGTCGCGGTACTGGGGTATTCCGGTCAGGTTCCCGACGGCCGGACCTTCACCGAGCTCGGCGCGGATTCGCTCACCGCACTCGAACTGCGCAACAGGCTCACCAGGGCGACCGGGCTGCGGATGTCGTCGACTGTGCTGTTCGACCATCCCACGCCGGCCAAACTCGCCCGCATGGTGTGTGACGAGCTGTTCCCCGTGGCGGCGGGGAACGCAGATAACGGTTTCGACGAGGCCCGTTTCCGGCGAGAGTTCGCCGCAGTGCCGATCAGCAGGCTCCGCGAGGCCGGGTTGTTGGAAGCGCTACTCGCCCTGCTCGACTCAGGGCCCGCCGAGTCTGTGGTGGATGAGGCGGTGATCGACGGGCTGGGGATCGCGGATCTGATTTCGCTGGCGAATGAAGGAGCTGAGTCGTGATGGATTCGGAGATGGGGTCGGTCGAGGAGTTGGTCGGTGCTCTTCGTAGTGCGGTGAAGGAGACGGTGCGGCTGCGGC
>NZ_JBWSOR010000077.1:0-2633 GCF_056629435.1 Nocardia sp. TBRC8007
CCATGCGGCACCCTGTGGGGAGGTCGTGATACTACCGACAACGCCGAGGTCGTCCTCGGTGCCCCAGCCATCGACATATCGGGACAGGTCCGGGTGGCTTCGAAGAGCATCGGGTGAGGTCAGGCCTTGTTCGGCGGCGTATGAAGCCTCGTACAGCATTGCCCAGAGGAATGATTCGTCGGCGTGGGTAGCATGGCGTAGCAGCGGGGGTGTCATGTCTATCGACAGTAGCGGCGGTCCGAAGTGCTCCACATCCTATTTTCGCCGACACTGGGGTTTCACTGACCAGCAAGCCATCGCACGTGCACTGCGAACACCCGACGACATGATCCTGGCCCATGAAAAAGTATAAAAGACCAGCTAAGAACTTCGGAACGCACTGCTTCCTCTTCTATTTTCAAGTGGAGGGCAAGCTTCGAGTGTTGGAGTGGGCGACTGCTCGACGGATCTGGTGAATGCCATGCCGATTCCGACTAACGCACTGCGGTCAGATATCGCGGGTATTCCCACAGTTCGATGAGTTCCTCCGGAACCCCTGTAATCGACCGGCCGTAGGAGATGGCCAGTTCGGCTAGCGTGTGGGCTCGCACCGACCAGCCGTTATCGCTCAACCACTGGACCGGATCTGCTCGCTCATCGTCGTAGAACAGCTCGGACGAGTTCACATCGCTGAACGGCTTCGAGTACTTCGATACGGTAGCCATCATACGGTTGAAGTCGGCTTTCGTCTCGGAATTCTCCACGCCGAGCTGGCTGCCGGGACCGGAGAGTTGATGTATCCGCTCGAACATCGCGTCCTGCGCGGCGCCGGGAAGGTAGGACAGCAATCCTTCCGCTGACCATACGGTGGGTTCGCCGGGATCGAAGCCTGCCGCGATCAGGGCGGCGGGCCAGTCATTACGCAGGTCCACCGCGACCACTCGCCGATCAGCCTTCGGCTGTGCCTGATGTTCGGTGAGCACCCGCTGCTTGAACTCCAGCACCTTGGGCTGGTCGATCTCGAATACGGTGGTGCCCGCAGGCCAGTCGAGACGATATGCTCGCGCATCCAGTCCCGAGGCCACGATCACCGCCTGCCGGATACCGCTCGCTGTGGCCGATAGGAAGATATCGTCGAAGAATTTCGTCCGATAACCCATGAAACTGGGAAAAAAGGGTTTATCGGTGACCAAGGTAGGGTTGGCCAACACTTCGATGAAGTGTGGTTCGCCCGCGGCCTCGATGAATAGGGCCGCGTAATTGTCCTGGATTAGTGGATCGGGAAGAGTCGTCTCCAACGCTCGGAACGCTGCGACTATCAACGCGGTGCGCCCTACGCTGCTGACGATGTCCCATACGTCTCCATCAGTTCGCATAGTTGAATACCTACCGATCTTGTCGACGGACCTGGGCATATACAGCCGACCAGACGGACGGCGAGCGGTACCGCACATTCGACGGAATTACTCCGAGTTACTCGCTCGCACCTAGCCGAAATCGCCCAACTGTTCGCGATTCTACGACAACTCGAGCTTCACCGGGGCGAACGGCATCCGCGCCGCAACGCGATACTGCGTTCACGGATGCCCATCGCGCGGCAGTGATCGAACCGTTGGTCTTTGTCCGGGTGGCGGGAACGCCGGGGCCGGTGTGGCTGTATGACCGGCCTGTGCTGCAGGGCATCCTGTTCGTGCTGTTCATCGGGATCGGTTGGGAGTCCTTTCCCAGGAACTCGGCTTCGGGTCCGAATGATTTGCTGGCGGCGGGAGCATTCGAGCGGATACATCAGGTGATGCTGACCCGTTGCCGGGTTGATCGATGTCGACTGTGTCGTCGCAGACGGCTCGCATGTGTGGGTGAAGAAGGGGTGCCGGTACAGGCCTGCCTCCGGTTGACCGCGCCGAACACCACATCCTGATCTGCGACAACGACGCAGCACTGTCTCTATCTCCTGACGAGCCACCCGTGACAAGGTTACCGTTGGACGCTGGATCGTCGAGCACTCCCTGGCGTTACTCCACTGATAGCGGCGCCTGGACGTCTGGCGGGAACGCTGTACCGATATCCATGGAGGATTCCTCGACCTCGCCACCATCCTCGTCTACTGGCGACGCATCAGCAACCGGACCCGATAGGGCTCTTGATATTCGTATCTGGTGACTCGTTTCCTCGGTCTGACCGATGTTGGTCGGGCACCATGGGGCATGCGCTGGAAGCCCGTGGCCAACGTATTCGCGATCGTTTCGACTGACCGCCGGCCCGGTGCCCGAACCTATTGGGAGAAACTGTTGGGAACGCCGTTATCGAAATGTTCCCGAGACATTATGGTGTTGTATGAATTATGTATAGTATATGTCTCGCGGTTCGGTCGATGGTCTATATTTTGTGAGTAATGTGTTGAATGATCTTGTTGTTTCAAGTGTTTTGTTGTCGGTGTTTCGGTTGTGTTGTGTTGTGTGGTTGGTGTGGGGATTGGTGTATTCGCTTCTTTTGGTTTCGCGTTCGAGTGCTGCGGTGGTGTGGGTGGGCGGGTAGGCTCGGGGAGATTTCCGGGTTGCATGCTTTCTGGCCTTGTTGGGTCGTTATGGATTGGTTCGGTGTGGTGATCCGGGTTGTCGAGGAATTTTTCTTATAGAGGTATTTGCGAGGTATTT
>NZ_JBWSOR010000078.1:0-2230 GCF_056629435.1 Nocardia sp. TBRC8007
TGTCGACGGCAGGTAAATACTGACCCCTGCGTGGCAACTGAAAACTGACCCCTTTGGTCGGGACCCTGGCTTTAACCGAGCCAGGAGGACGAAGGGATGCTTGCCGTGGAAGATTGGGCTGAGATTCGTCGTTTGCACCGTTCAGAGGGTGTTCCGATCAAGGCGATCGCCCGGCTGATGGGCGTGTCCCGCAATACCGTGCGAGCAGCTGTGGCTTCGGACCGACCACCGAAATACGAGCGGCCGTCGAAGGGGTCGATCGTGGACGCGGTAGAGCCGCAGATTCGGGAATTGTTGAAGGTTTATCCGACGATGCCGTCGACGGTGATCGCGGAGCGGATCGGCTGGACCCGGTCGGTCCGGACGCTGTCGGGGCGGGTCGCTGAGCTGCGGCCGGCGTATCTGCCGCCGGATCCGGCGTCGCGGACGATGTATATGGCCGGTGAGGTCGCTCAGTGCGATTTCTGGTTTCCGCCGATCAACCTGCCGGTGGGGTTCGGGCAGGTCCGCGGGCCGAAACAACTACCGGTCCTGACCATGGTGTTGGGGTATTCACGCTGGTTGATGGCGGTGTTGATCCCGACCCGGCATGCCGAAGACCTGTTCGCTGGGTGGTGGACCCATATCCACCGGCTCGGCTCGGTGCCGAAGGTTTTGGTCTGGGACGGCGAAGGCGCGATCGGTCGCTGGCGCGCCGGTCGCAGCGAACTCACGAACGAATGCCAGGCATTCCGAGGAACATTGGGTGCGAAGGTGGTCGTCTGCAAACCCGCCGATCCGGAAGCCAAGGGCATGATCGAACGGGCTCATGACTATCTGGAACGGTCTTTCCTGCCCGGGCGGTCGTTCACCGGCCCCGCCGATTTCAATACCCAGCTCGGGGACTGGCTGGAGTTGGTGAACCGCCGACCACGCCGGGTGCTGGGCTGTGCGCCGACCGATCGGATCACCGCGGACCGGCAAGCGATGCTCGCGTTGCCGCCGATCGCGCCGGAAACCGGGTGGCGGCGATCAGCCCGGCTGCCGCGTGATCACTACATTCGCTTCGATTCCAACGACTACTCGGTGCATCCCGCGGTGATAGGGCGCAGGATCGAAATCGTCGCCGACCTGCAACGAGTCCGGGTTCATTCCGGCGGCCGGATCGTTGCTGATCATGAACGAATCTGGGCGGCGCATCAAACCATCTCCGATCCCCAACACATCGAAGCCGCAAGAGTGTTGCGGCGCGGCCGGATCGGTGTCCTGCGAGCAGCGCCGGAACCCGAGGTCGAGCAACGCAACCTGGCCGATTACGACACCGCCCTGGGCATCGACACCGAAGGCGGGGTGGCCTGATGCCCGCCAGGACACGAAACCTAGCCAAGACCTCCACCTCGACCCGCGACGTCACCGCCGAGCTGAGCTTCCTCACCCGAGCGTTGAAAGCACCGTCGCTTCGGGAAGCCGCGCAGCGGCTTCCCGAACGCGCCCGCGCCGAGAACTGGACCCACGAAGAATTCCTCGTCGCCTGCTTGCAACGAGAAGTCTCTGCCCGCGAGTCCCATGGCGGTGAAGGACGGATCCGTTCTGCCCGGTTCCCTCACCGGAAATCATTGGAAGAGTTCGACTTCAGTCACACCCGTGGGCTGAAACGTGACGTGATCGCGCACCTGAGCACCCTGGACTTCGTCACCGCGAAAGAGAACGTCGTGTTCCTGGGCCCACCCGGAACCGGCAAAACCCACCTCGCGATCGGGTTGGCGATCCGAGCCTGCCAGGCCGGGCACCGGGTCGCGTTCGCCACCGCCGCCGAATGGGTGGCCCGCCTGACCGAAGCCCACCACACCGGCCGCCTGCAGGCCGAGCTGACCAAACTCGGCCGTTACCCACTGCTGGTCATCGACGAGGTCGGCTACATCCCGTTCGAGAACGAAGCTGCGAACCTGTTCTTCCAGCTCGTCTCCTCCCGCTACGAACGAGCCTCGCTGATCGTGACCAGCAACAAAGTATTCGGCCGGTGGGGCGAGGTCTTCGGCGACGACGTCGTCGCCGCGGCCATGATCGACCGCCTCGTCCACCACGCCGAGGTCATCGCGCTGAAAGGCGACAGCTACCGGCTCAAGGACCGCGACCTCGGCCGCGTCCCCACCGCCGGCACAACTGAAGACTGAAACCACCCACCACCCCGGCCAGAAAGGGGTCAGATTTCGGATGCCAAAAAGTGGTCAGGATTGGCCTGCCGTTGACA
>NZ_JBWSOR010000079.1:0-2229 GCF_056629435.1 Nocardia sp. TBRC8007
ACCACCCTCATAGCCATGCCGGGCCCACGCGGCCAGGAAATGGTTCACCACCGGGTGCGCGCCACCGGCCGGGGACCAATAGATAGGACCGTTCACGAATTCGGTACGCTTACCGACCCCATCGGGACTGGTGAGCTCGTTCGTCTTGGGCCACAACAGGAATCCGTTCGGCCCACCGAGAGAGTTGTACTTGTCGCGGATCGCACCACACACCTCGTACGGCGCCGGCCAATACACCTGACAGCCCGGCGCCGCGAGCAGTGATCGTCTCCCCCGCCCAGAGGTGCCCCCGCTCGCCAACGCGGCCTCCATGGTCTCGGCCTTGTCAGCTTGTTCCTTGGTGAATCCGCCGGGAACCCCTTCACAATCCGACCGCATCTTGCCCGGAATGACAGTCGTGTTCGGGTTCTTCGTCGGCACCCACGTAGAAGGCCCGGCCTTCCCCCCACCCTGAACAGACGGTGTACACGACACCACGGTCGGCAACGCGGACGACGGTGCCACCGGAGTCGGTGACGCTGATCGCGGGGTTGTTGTCGATGTCGAGTCGGCCGAAGGCCGCTCGGACGCAGTCGTCTTCGGCGCTGAAGGCGAGACGGCAGTCGGAGGAGACGACGGGGCCGCGCTGGACGAAGGGGCTGCGGGGCTCGCTGTAGATGCCGAGGCCGATGGAGTGCTCAACGACGACGTCGTGGGTGCAGCAGACTCACTGGGCAACGGCAATTCCATTGGAGGCTCGGCTCCCGCCACCCCGCCGGTCAACGGAATGCTCACCGCGCACGACACCGCAGCGGCCAACACCAACACTCTCGATCGGGCGGTATTCCCGCGCCATGAGCGGCACGAACTCACAGACATGAACTGAAAACTCTCCATCCACACGACAAAACACCGGGAATGTTTGCTGGTTGATGACACTCCGTCAAGTGATCAATTCAGAACAAAACTGATACAGCGCAGATCGCATATGAAAGACCCCTTTCGTCGCCGTAACACACACTCGCGCTGGGTAGTTCATTTCTCGGAAATGAAAATTAACGAGACACCCTTGGCCACAGCAGGTTTCCGCAGAACAGAACTGTGAAGTTCTGCCATGTGCGCGACAACGTAGTCCTGTCGAGGTTCGCAATACACTCCGCGTCATGTGAACCGGCTACGGGTAGGTCTCCACCGCGACCAACACCTCGAAGCCCAGCGCGACGCACTCACCGCAGCCAACTGCGAACAGACCTTCAGCGACAAGGCCTCCGGCAAACTCGCCGCCAGCCCGATCAACGCTGCTCCCGCAGAAACCAGAAGTCCATCAAGATCAGGTTCATCATGTCGCGAATGACTTGATCTTGGTTCGATATGGGTTCTGTTCGGAATCTCCCACAACGGCCGACCGAACCAACCGCGGATCAGCTCGAGGTGATTGCAGTCGTTGCGGATTGTGTTGTCCACCAGCCCGGCCAACACATCGGTCTCGAATTGGATCGGACTCGACAGCGACAACACCTTCGCCTCCGCGATCCTCAGCCCTGCCTCCGGAGCACAGAGCCTGTCCAACGGTTGATGTGACTCGGTTCGCTGCTGAAAGCAGCGACAGCTCAGGGGTTTCGGGCTTGCTGGTGATGAGGTCGCTCGGATCGTGGAAGGTGTGTGGGTCGGGATTCTATTGTTGCGGCAGTGGTTATCTCGATTCGTTCATAGGGCACGCCCGGCGGGGCCGGCCCTGCGAGGGCGAGCCGTGGAGCAGACCGCGAAGGCACTCGGTGAGTCGACCCCAAGTGCCGCCGCCCTGGGTGGATCGGAGTGTGTATCCCGTCCAATCTGTCACATGTGGTCGGTATTCTCCGTTACGTAGTTGAGCCGCAAGGGTCTTGGAGGGTGCGATGGTGGAACAGCTCGATGTAGGCAATGTCAGGGAGGGCATCGGCAGGACCGTCGACAGTATCGGTAGGGCGGCGCGAACCGCTTCATCGCAGTTCACCGGGCAGGTCGGCAACGTCAAAGACGCTGCCAGAGAAAGGGTCGAGAAGCTGACCGCGAAAGGGCCGGACCCCTACGATGTGGCCGTAGCGGAATACAACAGCGTCTTCACGGCAATGGCCGACAGGGGCCTGTCTCTGTTGCGTCAGCGCGAACGTTCGGCGGACCTGATCGAACTGGTCGAGCAGTTGGTGAACAGCATCGCCAACACCCCGAAATCTTTCGATACCGACTTCGACGAGATCGAGGTACATCGGA
>NZ_JBWSOR010000080.1:0-2056 GCF_056629435.1 Nocardia sp. TBRC8007
GACCGCCACACCCTTCGGCCGACCCGTCGAACCCGACGTGAAAATCACATACGCGGTATTACCCCCACGCAACGGCGCACGCCGATCCGCATCCGTGACCGGATCATCGGAGTAGTCCGCCAACGACACCCGATCGATCTCGACCACCCGCGCCGCGCGTCCGTCGAATCCAGCACCCGATGTGGTCAGCACACACACCGGACGGACCATGTCCAGCACATACGCCGTGCGCTCGGCCGGATGGTCCGGATCCAGCGGCACATACGCCCCACCGGCGACAGTGACGGCATACATACCGACCACCAGATCGATCGAACGACGCATACCGAGACCGACCATCGTGTCCGGACCGACGCCCACCGAAATCAGATAACGAGCAAGACGATTCACCCGCGCGGCGAACTCCGCATAGGACAGACTCGTCCCCTCGAACGTCAACGCGACCACATCAGGCGTGCGTTCGACCTGGTCGTAGTACATCGAAACCAACGTGGCAGCCGGATCGACCGGATACGCAGTGGCATTCCACCGCTCGACGAGTACAGCGCGCTCGACGGTATCGAGCAACTCGATATCCCCGATGGCCACCGAAGAATCCGCAGTGACCTCGACCAGTAACCGCACCAAACGGCGCGCAATGCCTGCGACAGTATCGGCATCGAACATATCGGCCGCATAAACGAATTCAGCGGACATCCCGTCGGCCACACCGTCTGCGTCGAACCGATTCACGAGGTTGAGATGCAAATCGAACTTAGCAGTGGACACATCCAACGGCACACCCGCTACCTCGAGCCCGGGCAGCTCGAACACGGCCTGCTCGACATTCTGCAACGACAACATCACCTGGAACAGCGGATGCCGCGCCTGCGACCGCACCGGATTCAGAATCTCCACCAACCGCTCGAACGGCAGATCCGCATGCCCGAACGCCGCGAGATCCGCGTCCTTGGTATGCCTGACCACCTCAGAGAACGGCATAGCCGGATCAACCGTACTGCGCAACACCAGCGTGTTGACGAACATGCCGATAGCATCATCGAGCACTTCCGCACCACGACCAGCGACCGCGGTACCAATAGCAATATCGCTACCACCGGACAACCGAGCCAACAACGCAGCAAAAGCCGCGTGCACCACCATGAACAGACTGGCCCCATTCGCGCGAGCCAACACATTCAACTCACGCACCAACTGCGCATCCAACAAAAACCCGTACACACCACCACGATGAGACGCCACAACCGGACGCGGACGATCCGACGGCAGATCCAACTGATCCGGCAACCCACCCAACGCCTGCGACCAGAACAAAACCTGCTCAGCGATCAACGAACCCGGATCATCCTCCGAACCAAGCGTTTCCCGCTGCCACAACGCATAATCGGCATACTGCACCGGCAACGGAACCCAGCCTGGCTCGCCGCCGTCGACGCGGGCACTATAGGCAGTCATCACATCGCGAGTCAGCGGTCCCATGGAGAAACCGTCGGCCGAGATGTGATGAACCACCAAGGCAAGCACGTGCTCGGTGGGACTGATCTCGAACAATCGGGCGCGGAAGGGCACCTCGACTGTCACATCGAATGCGGTCAGCACTACCTGAGAAAGCCGCTCGGGCAGGTCGGCTTCAGCGATCTCGATCGGCGTGAGATCCGGGATGACCTTGGCAGTAGGCACGATCCGCTGATGCGCGACGCCGTCCCGCTCGGGGTAATACGTGCGCAGCGATTCATGCCTGGCCAATACATCAGCGACTGCGATCTGCAACGCTTGCCGGTCGAGCAGTCCGGACAGCCGCACTGCGGCCGGAATGTTGTCCACCGCCGAGCCGGGATCGAAGCGGTTGAGGAACCACATGCGCTGCTGAGCTAGTGACAACGGGACCAGCTCTGGCCGCTGCTGGGGCACCAGCGGCGCCCGTGCCCCTGCGCCTATCCTGGACTTCGCATGAGCCGCGAGCGCCACCACTGTGGACGTCTCGAACAACTCGCGGACGCCGAGGTCGGTGTCCAATGCGGCCGAGAGCCGGGCCGCGACCTGGGTAGCGCTGAGC
>NZ_JBWSOR010000081.1:0-1951 GCF_056629435.1 Nocardia sp. TBRC8007
GGTGTGAAACTCGACAGGCCTATCGTTATAGTGATAGGTGAGTGGATGGCATTGTCTGGTGGTTGGTGGGTTCGGGATCGGCTGAGGCTGTCGACCAGCGATATGGCATATGCGGTGGTGTAGGCAACTTTGACAGGCGGATCTGGTTTTGAGTCGTTTTAGTATGGATCTGTTTTCGACAGGTGAGAGTTCGGTCGCGACTTTTATGACTGTCTCTTCTTCGGTGTGTCGGGTCCAGTCGTGGATGGATGTTCATCGGAGTGCGCGTAGGGTCGCGGGTTCGCTTCGGGCGTTGGGGGTGGGGCCGGGGGATGTGGTTGCGGTGTTGGTGGCGTCGCCGGCTGAGCTTGCGCCGATCGTGCAGGGGGTTTGGATGTTGCGGGCGTCTGTGACGATGCTTCAGCAGCCTACGCCGCGAATGAATCTTGTTCTGTGGCGGCGGGATACGGTTCGTGCGTGCGATATGGTCGGTGCGGGTTTGGTGGTTGTGGGGGATGATTTCCGAGTTTCGGGGGTGGAGTTCGTTTCTGCGGGGCGTCGGTCGTGTTCGCCTGGTGATTTGGTGAATGGGCCTGATGTGGATCCGCTTCATGGGTTGGAGTCTGATGTCGCGCTCTTGCAGTTGTCGAGCGGGTCGACGGGTTTCCCTAAGGCTGTTGCTATCACTCATGAGAACTTGTATGCGAATGTCAGTGGGATTGCGCGTGCGTTCGATCTGCGGAGCGATCGTGATGTGTTGGTGAGTTGGTTGCCGTTGTTTCATGACATGGGAATGATTCTGTTCTTTGTTCTTCCTATGCAGTTGGGGTGTTCGTTGGTGAAGGCGACTCCAGCTGATTTCATGTCTGATCTCGGGCTTTGGCCGGAGCTGCTCTCGGCTCATGGTGGCACGATGACGGCGGCACCTAATTTTGCGTACAGTCTTTTGGCGCGTACTTTGTCTCGGGCGCGTGATGATGCGTTCGATCTCAGCTCTGTTCGGATAATGATCAATGGGGCCGAGCAGGTGGATCCGGCCACGATGGATCGGTTGGCGGGGGCGGGTGTCCGTTTCGGGCTGGATGCCGGTTCGCTGCTTCCGTGTTACGGGCTTGCTGAATCGACGGTGGTTGTGTCTTTGGGAGAGCCGGGGGAGGGGACGGTTGTCGATGAAGTCGATGCGGGGGAGCTCGAGTGGGGTCTTCGGGCTGTGTCGTCCTCGTCGGGGGATGGTCGTGCGCTTGCGACGGTTGGGATCCCGATAGAAGGTCTCGAGGTGCGGGTTGTTGATAAGGCGGGACGTTCGCTACCTCACCGGCATGTGGGTGATCTGTTGGTGCGGGGTACTTCTGTCGCGAAAACGTTCGTTTCGGTGGACGGTGAGCAGCCCGCGTGTGATCGAGAGGGTTGGTTGAGTACGGGAGATCGCGGCTATCTGACCGAAGAAGGGCGGATCGTGATCTGGGGTAGGAACAAGGACATCATCATCATTGGTGGCCGCAATATATCGCCAGTCGATATCGAGCAGTGTGTCGCGACGATCGATGGTGTTCGTCCGGGGGGAGTCGCTGCGGTGTCCAGTGCCCGTGCGGATGGTTCGGAGGGGTTCTCGGTGCTGATCGAGTCGAGGCTGTGCGGAGACCGGTCGCAGCGGCAAAAGATCGAGATGCTGTGTCGTCAGGTTGTGCAGCAGACGATCAGTGCGCGACCGACGCATGTTCATGTCGTCGAGCCCGGAACCCTTCCGAAGACGTCCTCCGGCAAGATTCAGCGGAGTACCGCCGCTGAATTGAATCGGCGACTCGTCGACAGCCGATAGTCGAGAAATCCCACTGCGCCTATCTGTGTATCCAAAGGTTCGGTAATTCCGGTGAGAAATTCTTCTGAGAGCGGGCGATCATGAGTGTGCGAGAAATGAACGCGACCGCATGTATTCGGGGTATTTCGAATGAACGCGGAAACACGGAAAATG
>NZ_JBWSOR010000082.1:0-1815 GCF_056629435.1 Nocardia sp. TBRC8007
ACCGGTCGTTCCCGATGTATAGATCAGATACGCCAGATTGTCCGGACGCAGCCGACCGTGCCGGACAGCATCGGTCGGAGCGGCCTCGCTGGGGTTACCGGTGAAGGTGTCCAGGTCGTCGACGCACAGCGATTCCGCTGTGGTCGTGGACAGAGATGCGGCCGTAGCCTGGTCGGTTACCACGACCACCGGGGCCGTGTCGGCGAGGATGAACGCCAGCCGGTCGTGCGGGTAGGTCGGGTCCACCGGTAGGTAGGCGCCCCCGGCCTTCCACACCGCCAGCAGCGCCACGATCAGCTCCGCCGACCGCGGCAACGCCACCGCCACCACCTTGTCGGGTCCCACCCCCCGCGCGATCAGCAGGTGTGCCAGACGGTTGGCACGGCTGTCGAGGTCCCGGTAGGTCAGCTCCGTACCGGCGCACACCACCGCCACCGCCTGCGGGGACCGCCGCACCCGAGCCTCGATCAGCCCGACCAAGGTGATATCGGTATCGACCGCCACCGTGGTGTCGTTGTACCCACGCAGCAGCCGCGCGCGTTCGGCGTCGGTGAGCACGTCCACCGCACCCACCGCCAGCTGCGGAGTGGAGGCCACCTGTCGTAGTACTCGCACGTACCGGGCCGCGATCGCCTCGACCGTCGCCCGGTCGAACAGGTCGGTCGCGAATTCCACGAAACCGGTGAATCCCGCGCCGTCGGGGGCATCGATGATGTTGAGCAGGAGGTCGAAGCGAGATGTCCCCGTTGAGCAGAAGATGGGGGAAATACCGATTCCGGGGAGCTCGATCACGGGTAGGGCGTTGTTCTGGAAAGCCAACGCCACCTGGAACAGCGGGTGGTGGGCCGTGGAGCGGATCGGGTTGAGCAGCTCGACCAACAACTCGAACGGCGCGTCCTGATTGGCGTAGGCCGCCAGCGCCTTCTCCCGTACCTGCCCGAGCAGATCGGTGAACGAACCCGCCGCAACAACTCGTGCCCGCAACACCCACGTATTGACGAAGAACCCGACCAGATCAGTCAACGCCTCATCGGTACGCCCGGCGATCGGTGTCCCGATCGGGATGTCCTCCCCCGCACCGAGGTGATACAACAACACCACCAACCCCGCCTGCAACACCATCGACACCGTCGCGTTCCCCTCACGCGACACCCGCTGCAGCAGCGCGCGGGTCTCGGCATCGATCATCACCGGCACGGTGTCACCACGGTAGCTGGCCACCCGCGGCCGCGGTCGGTCGGTCGACAACGGTAGCTGCTCGGGCAGCCCGGTCAGCTCGGCACGCCAGTACTCCAGTTGCCGGGACAACACACTGTCTGGATCGGACGCCTCGCCCAACAGTTCCCGCTGCCACAACGTGTAGTCCGCGTACTGCACCGGCAACGGCTTCCATTCCGGGCTGCGGTCGTGTGCGCGCGCGGTGTGGGCGGTCGCCAGATCACGGAACAACGGCGCCAGCGACCATCCGTCCCCGGCGATATGGTGGATCAGCAACAGCAGCACGTACTCGTTGGGAGCGCAGCGGAATACGTCGGCCCGTACCGGGATCTCCGACGACAAGTCGAACGCGTAGCGTGCAGCCGCGGCCACTGCCGCCTCCACGTCCTCCACGTCCGCCACCGACACCGGCACGTCGAATTCTCCGGCCTCGAGGACCCGCTGCACCGGCACACCGTCCACCTCGGCGAACACCGTCCGCAGGCTTTCGTGCCGCCCCACCACATCGACGAGCGCGGTCCGTAACGCCGCCACATCCACCGCGCCCGTCAGGCGCACCCCCATCGGTATGTTGTAGGTGGCCGAGGGGCCTTCGAG
>NZ_JBWSOR010000083.1:0-1748 GCF_056629435.1 Nocardia sp. TBRC8007
GCCAGTGCGCCGGGCTTCAGTCCGGTGGTGAAGGCGGACGCGGGAGTCCGCGCAGCGGGCGAGCGTGCCCTAGACCGGACGTTGTTGCTGCTCGATGTACTGCCGTAACACGCTGTTCGGTGCGCCGCCGACGGATCCCGCGAAATAGGAACCCGACCATAAACGTTGCGCGCGCCAATAGTGGCGCACGAGGTCGGGGAACTCCTGACGCATCCGCCGCGACGACACCCCCTTGAGGGAGTTCACCAGTTTGGACAGGGCGACTTTCGGGGGGAAGTTCACGAGCAGGTGGACGTGGTCGGCTTCGCCGTTGAACTCGACCAGTTCGCACTCGAAGTCTGTACATACCGCGCGCATGATCTGCTCCATCCGTGCCAGGTGGCGGTCGGTGAACACTCGATGCCGGTATTTGGTGACGAAAACCAAATGTGCGTGCAGCACGAAAACGCAGTGTCTCCCAGTGCGGATGGACTCATAGTCGGCCATAAACCAATGGTAGTATCGAGGTGTGCAACTGCGGTACAACTTCCGTGTCTATCCGACGCCCGGCCAGCAGATCGCGCTGGCGCGGGCGTTCGGGTGTGCACGGGTGGTGTACAACGACGCACTGGCGGCGCGGCGCGATGCGTTCGCCAACGGGCATCGGATCAGCGACGCCGAATTATCCAAACGGCTCACGGAGGCGAAGAAAACACCGGAACGCGAGTGGCTGGCCGAGGTATCGAGCGTCGTGTTGCAACAGGCGCTGGCGGACCTGAACACCGCGTACCGCAACTTCTTTCAGTCGATCAGTGGGAAACGTAAGGGCACGAAAACAGCACCTCCGCGTTTCCGTTCCCGCAAGGACAACCGTCAGGCGATCCGGTTCACCAAGAACGCGCGGTTCATCGTGACGCCCGGCCGCAAGTTGCGGTTGCCGAAGATCGGGGACATTCCGGTGCGCTGGTCGCGGGATCTGCCGTCCGATCCGTCGAGCGTGTCGATCATCCGGGATGCGGCGGGCCGGTATTTCGCGTCATTCGTGGTGGCCGCCGACTACCAGCCGTTGCCGCCTGCCGATGCCGAGGTGGGTATCGACCTCGGCCTGTCTGCGTTCGCGGTGCTTTCGGACGGTAAAACGATCGAGAACCCGAGGTTCCTGCGGCGGGCCGAACGCCGCCTGCGCAAGGCTCAGCAGGCGTTGTCCCAGAAACAGAAGGGCTCGAAGAATCGGGCCAGGGCTCGCCTACGGGTGGCGAAAGCGCACGCGCGGGTGACGGATACACGCCGGGATTGGGCGCACAAGCACACCACACGGATCATCCGCGACAACCAAGCGGTGTTCGTGGAGGACTTGTGCGTGAAAGGACTCGCCCGCACCCGTATGGCGAAGTCGCTTCACGATGCCGGGTGGGGCATGTTCACCCGCATGCTGGAAGAGAAAGCCCAGCGGTACGGGCGAACCTTCCACAGGGTGGACCGCTGGTTCCCCTCCACGCAGACGTGCTCAGTGTGCGGCGCGTCGGGCGGGAAGAAACCATTGCATGTTCGGGAATGGACGTGCACGTGCGGAACGATCCACGACCGCGATCACAACGCGGCCGTCAATATCCTCGCGGCCGGACGGGCCGAGAGGTTAAACGCCTGCGGAGGAGCTGTCAGCCTCCCCGCTTAGCGGAGAGCAGGCTCCTGTGAAACAGGAACCCACCAAGAGCGTCCATGAGAACGCTGGTAGGAATCCTCGGCGTTCACGCCGGGGAGGACGTCAA
>NZ_JBWSOR010000084.1:0-1748 GCF_056629435.1 Nocardia sp. TBRC8007
GTTGTTGTCGGCGTTGGTCGATCATGTGTCGTCGCTGCCCCGAGGGTCTTTGGGGTGTTTGAACCAGGTGATCGTGGGTGGTGCGGTGTTTCCCCCGGGCCTGGTGTATCGATTCATGTCGCTGTGTCCGGCGGTGCGGGTCGTCAACGGCTATGGCCCCGCAGAGACGACCGCGTGTGTCTCAGTGTACGACTGCGCGGAGGGTGTGGGGGTGTCGGTGCCGATCGGGCGTCCGGTGGGGAATATGCGGGTGTTCGTGCTCGATGGCCGGTTGCGGCCGGTGCCGGTGGGGGTGGCGGGGGAGGTGTATATGGCCGGTGCGCAGGTGGGGCGCGGGTATCACGGGCGGGTGGGGTTGACGGCGGCGCGGTTCGTGGCTGACCCGTTCGATGTCGTTGGTGGGGGGCGGGTGTACCGGACCGGGGATGTGGCGCGGTGGACCGTGGCGGGGGTGTTGGAGTTCGTGGGGCGGGTCGATGAGCAGGTGAAGATCCGGGGGTACCGGGTCGAGCCGGGGGAGGTGGCGGCGGTGTTGGGGGCGCATCCAGCGGTGGGGCAGGCGGTGGTGGTGGCGCGGGAGGCCGCCGGGGTGGGGGCGGGCACACAGTTGGTGGGGTATGTGGTTTTCGACCGGTCGGGTGTGGTGGGGGAGGGGAAGTTGGTCGAGCAGTGGCGGCGGGTCTACGACGATCTAGCTGGCGGGACGGAGTCCGGGACGGGGTTCGGTGAGGATTTCCGGGGCTGGAACAGCAGTTATTCCGGGGCGCCGATCCCGGTTGCGCAGATGCGGGAGTGGCGGGCGCGCACGGTCGAACGGATCCGGAGCCTGGGAGGTAAGCGAGTCCTCGAGATCGGTGCCGGGTCGGGGTTGTTGTTGTCGCGGTTGGCGCCGGACTGCCGGGAGTATTGGGCGACGGACCTGTCGGCGGCGACGGTGCGGACGCTCGATCGGCGATTGGCCGCGCTGCGGGCGGAGTGGACCGAGCGGGTCGTCCTGCGCACCGCCGCGGCTGACGATCTCTCGGGGCTGCCCGAGGGCTATTTCGATACCGTGGTGGTGAATTCGGTGGTCCAGTATTTCCCCGGCCGCGCTTATCTGCGGCGGGTCGTCGAACAGGTGTTGCGGGTGTTGGCGCCCGGTGGTGCGTTGTTCGTCGGGGATGTGCGGAATCTGTCGCTGCTGGAGGAGTTCACGACTGCAGTGCAGCTCGCCCGTGGTGGGGACACCGATCCGCGGGCGGTGCGGGAGCGGGTCCGTCGGGAGATCGCTACCGAGCAGGAGTTGCTGGTGGCGCCGGAGTATTTCCGGGCGTTGGCCGGCGAGATCGACGACATCGGCGCGGTCGCTGTCGAACTCAAAACCGGCTGGTCGGTCAACGAGTTGACCCGTTACCGCTACGACGTGGTCATCCGCAAGCGTCCGACCGAGGTGTTGTCGCTGGCGGAGGTGCCGCGCACCCGGTTCGTCAACCACGACGGTTTGTCGTCGGTGAACAGTATGTTGGCTGCGGCGCGGGGTGGTTGGCTGCGGCTGACGGACATTCCGCATCTGGGTGTGGTCGACGATGTCCGCGCGGTCGAGCGGCTGCGTGCGGGGCAGTCGGTCAGCCCCGGCCTCGGTGGAATCGGGTTCGAACAGATCGTGGCCCACGGTGTCGATCGAGTCGGTGCCGGACTGCTCCCGGAGGATCTGTACGCCCTCGGGGAGGGGCTGGGGTTCACCACCGCGGTGACGTGGTCGACGCACG
>NZ_JBWSOR010000085.1:0-1741 GCF_056629435.1 Nocardia sp. TBRC8007
TGGTCGTTTCTCATCCTGCCGCCGGAAGACCCGTCCCCTCATCTCACCCCCGTTCGGGCGTCACCAACGTCATGACCCACAACAGCTAATCAAGGGAGCAATGCAGCCGTGACCGAACAGAATTTAGGATTCGACGTCGATGCCGCAAACGATATTCTCATATCGATCTGTGGTCTCATCCTCGAGAACCCTGCGTACCAAGATTCCGCGTGGGATGCTTTGAGGGTTATTCACGGGGCGTGATCGGGATCTTTTCGTGATGGGAGTCAGCGTCTCCGGATGCGGGCGGCGGCCCGCTCGTGTAGAGAATTGTGTTACCACACAACAACTTTCATACGAGCAAGGCCGCCGCACATGTACAATACCACTGGTTTCCGCCGTGAATAACCCTCAGTTATCCCCGACTGTTTCAACAACTCACGCCGCCCATCGACGCCAGATGCCTCCCACACAGAGTTGTACGTGCTCCCGGTCGGCTTGTACTCCCATCTCGACTCACGCGAGGGCGCTGATTCCAGCTCAACAATTCGTGTGTCCAGCGCGCTGATCTGGCTGTATATCCGTTCCTTTGTCGCGGTAGCGGCAACGCGGCCGAGCATCCTCGTCAGCTCGTCCATGGCCGATACGGCCTCCCGCAGTTCCGTCTCCTTGGAATCGCCTGGAACCCATACGCGCTCCAGGATCTCGACATCGCCTATCTCCTCGAGTACGAACTCCTCAACCAAATTCTCGACGAAATCGGCCCTGACATCGCTGATGTCCTTGTTCTCACATCGGTAGTAGCGATACTCGGTGCTTCGGGCGACCTTTCGTGTGTGGTGAAGGGTGAAACCGCATCGTAGGCACGTGTTGACCCCACCCAGTGGGCTCAGCTTGCTTTGTCGGCGGGCGCGCCTCTCGTCACGACGGCGGTTCAACGTCGCCTGGACCAGCTCCCACTCATCCAGAGTCACAAGCGGCGCCGCGAGCTGAATCGGCATCCCATGGTCGTCTCGAACAAGTTCGCCGTTGTGGTGGATGTATCCGCGAAGCGCATGGTTTCGCAACATGTTTCGAATCGGTGTCTGTGTCCATCGCCGGTCTTTCCCGGTCTTCGACGCCACGACAGCCCCGGACGGCAGCTCCGCCCGAATCAATGTCGGAGCATCAGCTTTCAAGGCCCGGTAGTACTCAGCAGGGGTCACGATCCCCTCGGCATTGAGGTCTGCGGCAATCTGGGTGTACGACTTCCCATCCAGAACCTCATCTACGATTCGGCGGACCAGGACGGAGCCGACTGGGTCGATTACCAACCCCCACCCTGATCCGTCGGTCCGCTTTACGGCCGTGTAGCCCAGGGCGGGTTTGCCTCCAGGCCAGCGGGCCACGCTGCGGAGCTTCCTCCGAGATCCCCGGGATCGCTCACGGATAGCCTCCAACTCGCCTTCTGCTAGACCAGCGATAACGCTGGCGAGCATCCTTCCAGCCCAGGTGCTCAAGTCGATCGACTCGGAGCAGGAGACCAAGCTCTTGTCGTGCTCCACGCACCAGCCGAACAGCTTGTTCAACTGGATCGCGTTACGTCCTAGCCGGTCCAGCTTCCATGCGGCCAAGACGTCCCACTCGTGGGGGCGCTCGTTCAACCACTCCTCCAGCTGTGCGGTATCGAATGGGTCCACTGACCCTGAAACATCGATGTCCTCGGCCCATCCGGCGATCGTGTGGCCGTTGGCGTCGGCCCACTGCTGAATGATCTCTTTCT
>NZ_JBWSOR010000086.1:0-1740 GCF_056629435.1 Nocardia sp. TBRC8007
GCGGTTGCCGGGGTTCATGGTGCCCGCGGCGGTCGTGGTGCTCGAGACGCTGCCGTTGACACTGAACGGGAAACTGGACCGTAGGGCGTTGCCGGCACCGGAGTTCGGTGTGGGTACGGAGTATCGGGTGCCGTCGTCACCGGTGGAGCGTGTTGTGGCGGGTATTTTCGAGCAGGTGTTGGGGGTGGATCGGGTGGGGGTGGATGATTCGTTTTTCGATGTGGGTGGGCAGTCGTTGTCGGCGATGCGGTTGGTCAATCGGGTGCGGGTGGTGTTGGGGGTGGAGTTACCGATTCGTACGGTGTTCGAGTATCCGACGGTGGCGGGGTTGGCGGCGCGGTTGGATAGCGGGGTGCGGGTGCGGGTGGGGTTGGGTCCGCGGGAGCGTCCGCGGGTGGTGCCGTTGTCGTTCGCGCAGCAGCGGTTGTGGTTTCTGTATCGGTGGGAGGGGCCGTCGGCGACGTACAACATCCCGATGGCGGTGCGGTTGACCGGTCGGGTGGATATCGCGGCGTTGACAGCGGCGTTCACCGATGTCGTGGCCCGTCACGAGGTGCTGCGCACCGTTTATATCGACTGTGATGGTGTCGCCGCCCAACACGTCCTCGACCCCGAGCGGGTGTGTGTGCCGGTCACCGTCATCGACACCGGCGCGGACACCGCGGACACGGTGGAGGTGATGGTGGCTGCGGCGGTGGCTTACCGGTTCGATTTGTCGGGGGAGGTCCCGATCCGGGTGACGGTGATCGACCGCGGTGGCGGGGGGGTGGTGTTGGTGGTGGTGGTGCATCATATCGCCGCGGATGGGGCGTCGTTGGTGCCGTTGGTGCGGGACGTACTCACCGCTTACCGGGCCCGTGGTCTGGGACGTGCGCCGGGGTGGGAGCCGTTGCCGGTGCAGTATGTCGATTACACCTTGTGGCAGCGGGAGTTGTTGGGGCAGCAGCAGGATCCGGACAGTCTGCTGAGCGAACAGTTGGGGTATTGGCGGGCGGAGTTGGCCGGGCTACCCGAGGTGATCGGGCTACCGACGGACCGACCGCGACCCAAGGTCGCCAGCCACCGCGGGGACAGTGTCGTGTTCACCATCCCCGCCGCGCTGCGGTCCCGTATGGAAGTGGTAGCGCAGGCACAGGCAGTGACGGTGTCGATGTTGGCGCATACCGCGCTGGTGATCCTGCTGCACCGGTTGGGTGCCGGCGACGATATCGCGGTCGGGTCTCCGATCGCGGGCCGTTCCGATGAGGCGCTGTCGGAGCTGGTGGGGTTCTTCGTCAATACCCTTGTTCTACGTATCGATCTCGCAGGTAACCCGAGTATCACCGATCTGTTGGCCCGGGTGCGGGATAAAGCCCTCGCGGGGTATGCCAACCAGGACATCCCCTTCGAACGGCTCGTGGAGCTGCTCAACCCCACCCGATCCACCGCTCATCACCCCTTGTTCCAGGTGGCGTTGGCATTCCAGAACAATCCCCTGCCCGAGCTCACCGAACTCGGTACCGGGTTCACCGCGCACCCGGTACCGGTACCCACCACCACCGCCCGCTTCGACCTACTGATGAACCTGTCCGAGGAACCGATCCCGGTCGCCGACACCACCACCGGTTTCATCGGGGTGGTGGAATACGCCACCGATCTGTTCGATGCCGCCACCATCCAAGCATTCACCGCCCGGTATGTGCGGGTGCTCAACCAACTCGCCACCGATACCCCGGCCCGGGTCGGGGATATCGACATCCT
>NZ_JBWSOR010000087.1:0-1705 GCF_056629435.1 Nocardia sp. TBRC8007
CTGAGTTTGGTCAAATGGTTTAGTGCGTGAGGTCAGCCCCTCAACGCGTCCAGGATCTCCTGTTGCTCGACCGGGATCTCGGGCGCGAAGGTCTGCTCGGCCCCGTTGATCGTGATCGTCGCCGACCGCAGAACCCTCAGACCACGCACGATCGCCCGGATACTCGATCCGGTTCGCGTCTGCGCGACCCGCGCGAGGGCCAACGCCGTAAACACGATCGTCAGGTGCGCCTCGATCGCGTCACGAGTCCGCGCGAACATCGGCCGCGCCGCCAGATCGGTCTTCGACATGCGGAAACTCTGCTCGACATGCCACAAATCGTGATAGCTGGCGATCACCTCACCCGCAGTCATCATGTCCGCGGGCATGTTCGTCACATAACCTTTCAACCCGGCCAGACGCCGCGCCCGCGTCAGCGCCGCATCGTCGAGGGTCTTCATGCCTTTCACGGACTTGACGAAACGTGTTGCGCGAGCGGCCTTCACCCCGTCGATGACCTCCCGCGCGCGGGCCTCCTGCGCGTTGAGGGTCCGGTTGTCACGGACATAGCGTTTCGTCGAATACGACCAGACCGCTCGCCACGACCCCAGATGCCGGTCGGGATCCCAGACCGGTTCGGCACGAACCCCGGTCGGATTGTCGTCGTTGGCGCCGCGTTTCGGGGTAACGGTGTCGATGACCTGACCATCGGTGAACGATTCACCGTGCCAACGGAAATAGGACTCCAGATCGATCGGCGCTTTCGTGACCCGCGACCCGACGATGAACCGCATCCCGGCGTCGTCGAGCTTGGTCAGGTTGTCCGCCGACAGCATGCCCGCGTCCGCCACCACGACGAAACTTTCCAGACGATGCCGGGCCTGGAAACCCTCGATGATCGGCACGATCGTGTGCTTCTCGGCCTTGTTTCCCTCGAAACAGCCGATCTCCAAAGGGAATCCATGCCGGTCGACCAACAACCCGACCACGATCTGCGGATCCACACGGCGTTCCTTGGAGTAGCCGACCTTGCGGAGCCCATCTTCTTTCTCCGCCTCGAAATACAACGTCGTCACGTCGTACAAGCACAACGACACATCCCCGCTGGTCAGCGCACGCGCGAAACAAGCGTTCGCGATCACATCGCGGTAGCCCCCGGCCGCCGCGCGGCCCAGTGTCCGCCGCAGCGTCGAATACGACGCCGGCCGTTGTCCCAGCTCGGTCAGCACCCGCGCCGCATCGGCCAGCGACGACGGTTCGACCAGGCGGGCGATCACCAGGTCCCGGAACACCTCGTCGCCGACGGCGGCACCGAACCCCAGCGAGTCGTAGACACCGGCCAGCACATCGAACAACACCGCCGAGCAGGTGCCGGTCACCCGACCCGCACTCACCGGCACCACCACCCCGGCCGCCGGCTCCGGTGTCGTGGGGAACAACGCGGGGGCGTGATCCGGTGTCGTTACCAGCGACGTTCGGGGCGGCACCGGTTCCAGGCCCAGGTCGAGTTGCCCTTGGGACCGATCCTCGATCATCGCGCGGGCCCGGGCCATCAGTATCCCGAGCTCGGCCTCGGTATGCGCCGACCCGACATGCGCCACGATCTGCTGCCGGTGCCCGCCGGCGTACTCAGCGATCTGCACCGCGGTAGCCCCGGAACGGGTCCGCACTCGCCGGATGAACACCACGACCGTCGACTCTACCGGCCGATTAGTGCGTGAAACCC
>NZ_JBWSOR010000088.1:0-1650 GCF_056629435.1 Nocardia sp. TBRC8007
GTCGCCGATCGCCGGGCGTACCGAGGAGGCGTTGACCGAGCTGGTCGGGTGCTTCGTCAACACGTGGGTGTTGCGGGCACGCGTCATCCCGACCGGTTCGTTCACCGACCTGCTCGGGCAGGTACGAGAAAAGGCGCTGGCGGCCTACGCCCATCAGGACGCGCCGTTCGAGCTGCTGGTCGAACTACTCGACCCGGTGCGCTCCACGGCGCATCACCCATTGTTCCAGGTGGCGTTGGCCTTCCAGAACAACACCCCACCGGGGATCGCGCTGCCCGGAATTACCGCTGAGCCGGTAGGCACCTTGTCGGAGACTTCCCGCTTCGACCTGACCTTCCATGTTGTCGACTCGCCAGAGACCGCGAACTGGAACGGGTTTGTGGAATTCGCGACGGATCTGTTCGACCGGGAGACGGTCGAACAGCTTGTGGCGCGATTCGTGCGGGTGTTGCGGCAGGTGGCGGCCACCCCGGAGGTGGTGGTGGGGGTGGTGGAGGTGCTCACCGCCGCCGAACGCGACCGGCTGCTGCGGGACTACAACGCCACCACCGTGGTCGTCGATACCGACACCACCGTGGTGGAGTTGATCGAGGCACGGGTGCGGCGGGCGCCGGAGGCGGTGGCGGTGGTGTGTGCGGGGGTGGAGTTGTCCTACCGGGACCTCGACGACCGCGCCGACCGTCTGGCGGGTCTGTTGGTCGCGCGGGGGGTGGGGCCCGAGCGGGTGGTGGCGGTGGCGTTACCCCGGTCGGTGGAGTTGGTGGTGGCGTTGTTGGCGGTGTGGAAGGCCGGGGGTGCGTATCTGCCGGTGGATCCGACCTACCCGCCCGACCGGTTGGCGTTCGTGTTCACCGACGCGGCCCCGGTGGCGGTGGTGACCGACCGGGCCACGGCCGCAGCCCTGCCCGCGGTCACGGCGGACACGTTATATATCGACGCTTCGGGAACCCTCACCGATGACCACAGCGAGACCGCTGCGACTGATGGTGATCGGCGTAGTCGGTTGTGTCCGGAAAATCTGGCGTATGTGATCTATACCTCCGGTTCGACCGGCCGCCCCAAGGGTGTCGCCGTCACCCACCGCAATGTGGTTGCTTTGCTCGGTGGCACGGTGGGGTGGTCTGGTTTCTCCTCGGAGGATGTGTGGGCGTGGTGTCATTCGCCTGCGTTCGATTTCTCTGTGTGGGAGCTGTGGGGGGCGCTCGTACACGGCAGTCGGGTTATCGTCGTGGCGTGGGAGACAGTTCGATCCCCAATTATTTTGTGGGAGTTGGTGGTTCGTGAGCAGGTCACAATTCTCAACCAGGCACCGTCGGCGTTCTATGCGCTGTGGGAGGTTTGGGCGTCGGGTGTGTCCGATACCGGCGCGCTCCGATTGGTGATCTTCGCCGGTGAACCGTTGACACCATGGGTCGTGGAACGGACCAGGGCCCTGCTACCGGGGGTGTGCATCGTCAACGGCTACGGACCGACCGAAACAACGGTGTTCGCGACAACGTCGGTACTGCCCCCAGAGGAGGCAGTGGGGGCGTCGGTGCCGATCGGTACCCCGGTGGGGAATACGCGAGTGTTCGTGTTGGATTCGTGGTTGCGGCCGGTGCCGGTAGGGGTGGTGGGCGAGGTGTATGTGGCCGGCACCCAGGTGGGGCG
>NZ_JBWSOR010000089.1:0-1447 GCF_056629435.1 Nocardia sp. TBRC8007
CTCGGACTCGTCGACGACGTCCACGCGGTCGAACAACTCCGAGCGGGGCAGTCGCTCACCCCCGACCCCGAACAGATCACACCACCCCCCGACACCGCCCGAACCGGTGCGGGACTGCTCCCGGAGGATCTGCATACCCTCGGCACACGACTGGGATTCACTACCGCGGTGACCTGGTCGACACACACCGGATGCATGGACGCGATATTCATCGACCCCACCACCGCCCGCGACAAGCACCTGACCGACGTGTTCACCACATCGACACCCCCCAAAGACCCCACCCGTTATACCAACCATCCACAAGCAAGCCTGCTGACCACCGACGTACGCCACTTCGCAGCCGACCGGCTACCGGAATTCATGGTCCCGGCTGTGGTGATATCGGTCGAGGCGATGCCGTTGACCCCGAACGGGAAGCTCGACCACGCCGCGCTACCCGACCCGCAGCTCGTGTCGGGGGTGGCGTATCGGGCACCGCGCTCGGCGCGCGAACAGATACTGACGGAGTTGTTCGGGGACGTCCTCGGGGTGGCCCGGGTCGGTATCGACGACGACTTCTTCGAGCTGGGCGGACATTCCCTGCTGGCGACCCGGCTGGTGAGCCGCATCCGGGCGGTCCTGGGGGTGGAGGTCCCCATCCGGACGGCGTTCGACGCCCCCACCGTCGCCCGGCTGGTCCCGCGCCTCGACGACGAGGTAGGGGTGCGGCCGGTATTGGCGGTGGCCCAGCGGCCGGAGCCGATGCCGGTGTCGTTCGCGCAGCGACGGTTGTGGTTCATCCACCGGTTCGAAGGCCCCTCGGCCACCTACAACATCCCGTTGGGGGTGCGGCTGACGGGCGCGGTGGACGTGGCGGCGTTGCGGGCGGCGCTCACCGATGTGGTGGGACGACACGAAAGCCTGCGGACGGTGTTCGCCGACGTCGACGGGGTACCGGTGCAACGGGTGCTCGCGGTCGGCCAATTCGAGGTACCTGTGACGGTCGCCGACGTAGAAGACATGGACATGGTCGCGGCGGTGGCCGCGGCGGCGCGGTATGCGTTCGACCTGTCGGCGCAGATCCCGGTGCGGGCGAGTGTGTTCCGCTGCACCGGCCCGGGTGAGGACGACCATACCCGCGGCGAGTACGTGCTACTGCTGCTGATCCACCATATCGCCGGGGACGGGTGGTCGTTGGCGCCGCTGCTGCGGGATCTAGCCGGCGCCTACACCGCACGTATCTACGGCCGCAGCCCGGAGTGGGTGCCGCTGCCGGTGCAGTACGTGGACTACACGCTGTGGCAGCGGCAACTGTTGGGTGAGCACACCGATCCCGACAGTGTGGTGTCGCGGCAGTTGGCGTATTGGCGGGACGAGCTGGCGGGGCTGCCCGCGCAGCTGTCGTTGCCGACCGACCGGCCGCGGCCGCGGGTGGCGAGCTATCGCGGCGACACCGTGGCGGTGG
>NZ_JBWSOR010000090.1:0-1391 GCF_056629435.1 Nocardia sp. TBRC8007
CCTGGTCGCCCGCCTCGACGACGAGACGATGGTGGTGCGGCCGGTATTGGCGGTGGCCCAGCGGCCGGAGGTGGTGCCGGTGTCGTTCGCGCAGCGGTGGTTGTGGTTCCTGCACCGGTTCGAGGGTATGTCTGTGAGCTACAACATGCCGTTGGGGCTGCGGCTGACGGGGGCGGTGGACGTGGCGGCGTTGCGGGCGGGGCTCACCGATGTGGTGGGGCGGCACGAGAGCCTGCGGACGGTGTTCGCCGAGGTCGACGGTATCCCGGTGCAGCGGGTCCTCGCGGTCGGGCAATTCGACGTCCCGGTGGAAGTGGCCGAGGTGGCGGATGTGGAGGCGGCGGTGGCCGCGGCGGCACGCTACGCGTTCGACCTGGCCTCGCAGATCCCGGTGCGGGCGAGTGTGTTCCGCTGCACCGGCCCGGGCGAGGACAACCATACCCGCGGCGAGTACGTGCTGCTGCTGGTGATCCACCACATCGCCGGGGACGGATGGTCGTTGGCGCCGTTGCTGCGGGATCTGGCCAGCGCCTACACCGCACGCACCCACGACCGCAGCCCGGACTGGGCGCCGCTGCCGGTGCAGTACGCGGACTACACGCTGTGGCAGCGACAACTGTTGGGCGAGCAAACCGATCCCGACAGCGTGTTGGCGCGGCAGTTGGCGTATTGGCGGGACGAGCTGGCCGGGCTGCCCGCACAGCTGTCGTTGCCGACCGACCGGCCCCGCCCACGGGTGGCGAGCTACCGCGGTGACACCGTGCCGGTGGTGATCGATGCCGAGACCCGGACGCTGCTGCAGCGGCTGGCGCGGCGGGAGGACGCGACGGTGTCGATGGTGTTGCAGGCGGGGTTGGTGGTGTTGCTGTATCACCTGGGCGCGGGGACCGATATTCCGCTCGGGACACTGATCGCCGGGCGTACCGAGGATGCGTTGACCGATTTGGTCGGATGCTTCGTCAACACGTGGGTGTTGCGGGCACGCCTCACCCCAGGTGGTTCGTTCACCGATCTGCTCGGGCAGGTACGGCGGAAGGCGTTGGCGGCCTATGCTCATCAGGACGCGCCGTTCGAGTTGCTGGTCGAACTACTCAACCCGGTGCGCTCCACGGCACATCATCCTTTGTTCCAGGTGCTACTGGCGTTCCAGAACAACGCGCTACCAGTGATCGAGCTGCCCGATATCCAGGTTGCTCCGATTGAGGTCCGTTCCGAAGCCTCTCGTCTGGATCTGATGATTCATATCTGGGAAGAACACGTCGAGGGCGGAAACAACCCGCCGGCAAACGGTGGATTGGTCGGGTTCGTGGAATACGCGACTGACCTGTTCGACCGGGCGACGGTCGAGGCGCTCGTGGCCCGGTATGTGCGGGTACTACGTCAGGTGGCGG
>NZ_JBWSOR010000091.1:0-1334 GCF_056629435.1 Nocardia sp. TBRC8007
GTCTTATACCAAGCGGGCGGCGTTCCTGGAAAGTGATCCGTGGGCGTTCGATCCGGACTTCTTCGGTATCTCGCCGCGGGAGGCGTCGGCGATGGATCCGCAGCAGCGGTTGGTGTTGGAGGTGGCGTGGGAGGCGTTCGACGACGCTGGGATCGCGGGTCGGATCGCGGGTTCCTCGTTGGGGGTGTACATCGGTGCGTTCACGCTTGATCAGCTTGGTGCGGTTTCCAGTCCTCCGGCGTTGCCGTATATCGATATGCATACGGCTTCTAGTGCGTCGTACACGATGATTTCCAATCGGTTGGCGTATGTGTTGAATTTGGTGGGGCCTGCGATCACGGTGGATACGGCGTGTTCGTCGTCGTTGGTGACGTTTCATTTGGCGTGTCAGGGTATCGCGAATGGTGATTGTGAGATGGCGGTCGCGGGTGGGGTGACTGTGTTGGGGGAGCCGGAGATGTTCGTGTCGATGTGTAAGGGGGGGTTCTTGGCTGCGGATGGTCGGAGTAAGGCGTTCGATGCGTCGGCGGATGGGTATGGGCGTGGTGAGGGTGTGGGGATGGTGGTGTTGAAGAAGTTGTCGGCTGCGCAGCGGGATGGGGATCGGGTGTATGCGGTGGTGAAGGCGACGGGGTCGAATCAGGATGGGCGTACGACTGCGATCACGGTGCCGAATGCTGATCTGCAGCAGCGGCTTGCGGAGGAGGTGACTCGGCGGGCGGGGATCGCGCCGGGTGAGGTGACGTATGTGGAGGCGCATGGGACCGGGACTCCGGTGGGGGATCCGTTGGAGTTGCAGGCGATCGGGCATGCTTATGGGGCGGTGGAGGGGCGTGGTGTCGCGTTGGGGGTGGGGTCGGTGAAAACGCAGTTGGGGCATACCGAGGCGGCGTCGGGGATCGCGAGTGTGATCAAGTCGGCGTTGGCGATTTCGCATCGGACGATCGCTCCGCAGTATTGGTTCGATACCCCGAATCCGGATATCGATTTCGAGGAGTTGAATCTGCGGTTGCAGTTGGAGGCCGAGCCGGTGGGTCCGGAGGTGGATCGGGTCACTATCGCGGTCAATGGGTTCGGGTACGGCGGTACCAATGCGCACGCTATTTTGCAGGAGTATCGGCCGTCGGAGCGTGCTGGGGGGAATGGTCATGTGCGTGCGCCCCGCCATTATGGGGTGTTGCCGTTGTCGGCGCGTAGTGAGCAGGCGGTGCGGGAGTTGGCGCGTGGGTTCGCCGAACGGATCGCCGCGGGCGCGGACCCGGGCTGGTTGGCCGAGGCGGCGTGGACCCGACGCAATCATCACCCGTTCCGCGCCGGTATCGGCTTCGCCGACG
>NZ_JBWSOR010000092.1:0-1285 GCF_056629435.1 Nocardia sp. TBRC8007
CCAATACCATTTCATGCTGTGCGAATTGTCGGCCGATGCACGCTCGCATCCCCACGCCGAACGGCCGGTAGAGTTCCGGGTGGCGGCCGCGGATCCGCTCGGGTAGGAACCGGTCCGGGTCGAATGCCTCGGGGTTTGCGCCCCACAGTTCGTGCCGATGTAGCTGCAGCAGAACGATGAACACCCACTCGTTCTTTTCGAACGGGTAGCGGCCGCCGAGCATGGTGTCGGTCTTGGCCTTGCGGAAATACCCTGGGGCGGTAGGCCACAACCGCAACGTCTCGTCGACGATACGGCGCACGTAGCGCAGCTTCGCGACCCGCTCGAAAGCGAGGTCATTCTCGGTCCAGACCGCAGCGATCTCCTGCCGGGCCCGATCGGCGATCTCGGGGTGAATCGACAGATAATGCAGCGCGAACGCTAGTACACCCGCCGTGGTCTCGTGGCCGGCAGTGAGGAAGGTGAGGATCTGGTGGCGCACGTTCGTCGGGTCGAGCAGCTCGCCTGTCCTCGGGTCCGGCACCGTCAGCATCCGGTCGAGCAGGTCGTCGTATTCGCCGGTGCCCCCGCGCATCCGCTGGGCGATCACGTCGTCGATCGTCTTGTTGACGAACTCGACATCGCGCTGATGCTGGGCCCGCTGCTCGCGGAAGATCGTCTTCTCCACCAGGGGATGTGAGTACGCGGCGCAGTTGAGGTAGGTCAGGGTGCGAAGCATTGCTGCCACGACCGGGTGTTGGTCAGGACGAGTGAACGACTGGAACTCGTACCCGAACGCGCACCGTCCGACCACCTCGAGCGCCACCTTGTTCGTGTCTGCGGGCACATCGAGCCATTCGCCGGGCCGGGACGCCCAGTAGTCGACAAGGTCAGCGACACAGGCTTGCATGGTGGCGTGATAGCCGCGCATCGCGGCCGCTGTGAACGAGGGCGCGAGGATAGCGTGCGCTTTGGCCCAGTTCGGCTCGCTATTGTGGGCGGTGAACAGACCATCTCCAGCCACTTTCCGCAGGTCGCGGATCGGAACGCCGAGGAACTTGGACCACATCGAGTCGTCGTTGATCTCGCGCAACAGATCCGGATCCGACACATAAGTCACCCGGGTACCGAGGATGTTCCGCTCGTAGATACCGCCGTACCTCTGCGCGCCGCGCATTCCCCATTGGCTCGAGTTGGTGACATGCAGATCCCATACGTCGCCGAGGAGCGGCAGCCGATACGGCGGGTGCGGAAGCGACCGAGCACTGGCCCGGATTCTTCGCTGAGTCGAGTTCGTCGTGGTCAT
>NZ_JBWSOR010000093.1:0-1283 GCF_056629435.1 Nocardia sp. TBRC8007
TGGAGTGGTCCCCGAAAGTTGGACCTTGGAATTAAACATTATGCGGCGGCGGACGTTTGGGCGAGGTGCTCGTCGGGGCTGAGGTAGCCGAGCCGTTGTTGGATGCGGGTCGTGTTCCACCACTGCAGGTAGTCGGTCAGTCCAGCGTGGAACTCGTCAACGGTCGCGGGCTGCTGGATTCGGAACCATTCCTCTTTGAGATGGCTGAAGAACCCTTCCATGACGGCGTTGTCGAGGCACGTGCCTTTACGAGACATGGACTGCGTGAGGCCGGCCTCGCGGAGCATGTCCTGCCAGAGGGCGTGGCGGTACTGGAATCCTTGATCGGAGTGAACCAGCGGTTTCTCACCTGGCTGCAGGCTGTCGATTGCGGTGCGCAGGCCATCGGTGACCATCTTCACGCTCGGTGACGGCCCGGCCACGGCAGAGATGACTCGGTTGTTATAGAGGTCGAGGACCGGCGAAACGTACACCTTGGAGGCCCCGATCGCGAACTCGGTCACGTCCGTGACCCACTTGGTGTGCTTGACCGCTGCGGTGAACTGACGGTTCAACACGTTGTCGGCCGCCTGGCCAACCTCGCCCCGGAAGGAGTTGTATCTCCGTCGGCGGCGCACAGGGCACTGTAGGCCGAGCGTGCGCATCAGTTTCAGCACGGTCTTTTTCGACACCCGCCACCCGCGACGCAGCAGTATCGCCAGGATGCGCCGGTGCCCGTATGCGCGTCGTGCCTCTTCAAAGGCTTGACGGATGGCTTCTTTCAGCTCAGCATGCCGATCCGCGCGGGCGATTCTGTTCCGGTGGTCGTAGAACGTTGACCGGGGAAGGTGCGCGATCTGCAGCAAGAGCGATAACGGATACTGCGCCTTGAGATCTTCGACGGCTTGAACCTTCAGCGTCGTTCCTGTGACCTCAAGGCCCGCAATTTTCCCAGGTACGCGACTTCTGCGCGCAACCGCTCGTTCTCCTTGCGCAGCGTCTCGATCTCGTTCTCCGGTGGAGGGTTTCCGCGATCGGTCGGGGGCCGGCCGCGCCTCTTGGATCGCAGCCCGTCTTCGCCCTCGCGTCGATAGATACTCGTCCAGTTGGCGACGGTACTGGGCGAGGGAAGCCGGTATTCCTCGGCGAGAGCCCGTCCCGACTCGCCTGCAACATGACGGAGCACGATCTCGAGCTTGGTTCCGAAGTCGTACTGCCTGCGTTCCCTCGTCACCAGCGCGTCCCGTCCTCTCAGCTGCCATCGCTGGTACAACATTTGAACGGGGTTCGGGGCGAGGTCAAGG
>NZ_JBWSOR010000094.1:0-1240 GCF_056629435.1 Nocardia sp. TBRC8007
GTCGGTGCCGATCGGCACCCCGGTGGGGAATATGCGGGTGTTCGTGCTGGATGGCCGGTTGCGGCCGGTGCCGGTGGGGGTGGCGGGGGAGTTGTATGTGGCCGGTGCGCAGGTGGGGCGCGGGTATCACGGGCGGGCGGGGCTGACCGCGGCCCGGTTCGTGGCTGACCCGTTCGATGCGGCCGGTGGGGGTCGGGTGTATCGGACCGGGGATGTGGTGTGCTGGACTGCGGTGGGGGTGTTGGAGTTCGTGGGGCGGGCCGATGAGCAGGTGAAGATCCGGGGGTTGCGGGTGGAGCCGGGGGAAGTGGCGGCGGTACTGGGTTCGCATCCGGCGGTGACGCAGGCGGTGGTCGAGGCGCGGGAGCTGGCCGGGAGCGGTGCGGGCAAGCAGCTGGTCGGGTACGTGGTGGGCGATAGCGCTGCCGACGGTGGGGTTGATGGCGCGGCGCTGCGCCGGTTCGTGGCCGAGCGGTTGCCCGAGTTCATGGTCCCGGCCGTGGTGATAGCCCTCGAGGCGATGCCGTTGACCCCGAACGGGAAACTCGATCGCGCGGCGTTGCCGGACCCGGAATTCGTCTCCGGGGTGGAGTATCGGGCGCCGCGGTCGGAGCGGGAACAGGTGTTGGCGGACCTGTTCGGTGAGGTGTTGGGGGTGGCTCGGGTGGGTATCGATGACGGTTTCTTCGATCTGGGCGGGCATTCGTTGCTGGCGACGCGGTTGGTGAGCCGGATACGGTCGGGGTTGGGGGTGGAGGTCCCGATCCGGGTGGTGTTCGCCGCCCCCACCGTCGCCCAGTTGGTCGCCCGGCTCGACGACGGTGCTCGGGTGCGTCCGGAGTTGACGGTGGTGCGGCGCCCGGAGGTGGTGCCGGTGTCGTTCGCGCAGCGGCGGTTGTGGTTCATCCACCGGTTCGAAGGTCCCTCGGCCACCTACAACATGCCGATGGGGGTGCGCCTGACGGGCGCGGTGGACGTGGCGGCGTTACGGGTGGCGCTCACCGATGTGGTGGGGCGGCACGAAAGCCTGCGGACGGTGTTCGCCGAGGTGGACGGTGTGCCGGTGCAGCGGGTCCTCGAGGTCGGAGAATTCGATGCGCCGGTATCGATGGCGGATGTAGTGGATGTGGAGACGGCGGTGGCCGCGGCGGCGAGGTATGAGTTCGACCTGTCCTCGGAGATCCCGGTACGGGCCGACGTGTTCCGATGCACCGGACCTGTCGAAGACAATTACGTTCCC
>NZ_JBWSOR010000095.1:0-1235 GCF_056629435.1 Nocardia sp. TBRC8007
TGACGGGACCCCGGTGATCGGTCCACGGGCTGTGAGAGCCGGTCATTGATGTGTGCAGATCGCAGCGTATCCGGCCGGGGTGCGATATCCCAGGGCCGAATGCCGCCGCCGCTGGTTGTAGTCGGTTTTCCAATCGGTGATCACGACCCGGGCCTGGGTCAGTGACCAGAAGCTGTTGATGTTGAGGCATTCGTCGCGCAGACGCCCGTTGAACGACTCGATATAGCCGTTGCGCCAGGGCTGACCAGGCGGAATGAACGCCAACCCGACCCGCTCACCGGCCCAGTCCGCCATCACCGAGCACGCCAGCTCCGGTCCGTTGTCACAGCGCAGAACCGCCGGATAGCCTCGTTCGGCCGCGATGCGGTCGAGCTCGTCGATCAGCCGATCAGCGGTGATCGAGCGCTCCACCAGCCCACCCAGGCATTCACGGGTGTGCTCGTCCACAATCGACACGATCTTCACAGGTCGCCCGTCGGTGGTGGCGTCGAACTGGAAATCGATCGCCCACACCCGATTCGGCGCGTCCGCGGTCACCTCGCAGACAGTGGAGGTGCCGAGGCGTTTGCGGCGCCGGCGCACCGGCACCCGCAGCCCCTCGGCCCGCCACAGGCGCTGAATCTTCTTGTGGTTCACCGCCCATCCCTCGGCGCGGGCCTCGTGGTAGGCGCGGCGGAATCCTTGCCGTGGATGGGTTTTCGCCCACTGCCGCAACCATTCCCGCAGCCCGGAATCCGGGTCGGTGTCCCGCTGGTCGGCCGGTGGACGGCGTTGGGTACTGCGATGCTGCCCGGTCACCCGGCACGCGGCGCGTTCACTCATCCCGAACAGTCGTCGCAGGTGAGCGACCGCCGCGCGCCGGCGTTCCGGGTCTAGAAGTTTCCCTTCGCAATCTCCTTCAACGCCGCCTTCTCCAGCTCGGCCTCGGCCAGCAACCGTTTCAACACGGTGTTCTCGCGTTCGAGTTCCTTGAGCTTCTTCGCGTCATCGGCCTTCAGGCCGCCGAACTGGTTGCGCCACCGGTAATAGGTGGCCTCGGTGACCTGCAGGACCCGGCACACCTCTGCCACGTCCTTACCCTCGGCCAGCAGCCGATCGGCCTCGGTCAGCTTCCGCACCACCTGCTCAGGGGTGTGCCGTTTACGCGTCGCCATGATCGTCATCGAGCCTTCCCGCCCAAATCCTGGGCATTCAGACTCTCACAAACCCCGGACCGGAACAGAGGGGTCAGGTCA
>NZ_JBWSOR010000096.1:0-1213 GCF_056629435.1 Nocardia sp. TBRC8007
CGCAGGCCACAGGATGGTGGTAGTGGCTGCAGGCCGCAGCGTACTCGGCGGGGGTCCGATAACCCAGTGCCGAATGCCGGTGTCGATGGTTATGGTCGGTCTTGAAATCGCCGATCACGACGCGGGCCTCGAGCAGGCTGGTCCAGTGATTGCGATTCAGGCACTCGGTGCGCAGTCTGCGGTTGAACGACTCGATGTAGCCGTTATTCCATGGTGTACCGGGCGGGATGTACACCATCCCGACGCGATCTGCGCAGAATCGTTGCAGTGCATGGGAAATCAATTCAGGACCGTTGTCCATCCGTAACACCCGCGGCAGCCCCGCCACGGCGAACACTCCCTCGAGCTCGGTAACCAAGCGCTCAGCGGTGATCGACCGCTCGACCACATGCAGCAGCGATTCACGGGTGTGCTCATCGACCATCGACGCGATCTTCACCGCCCGCCCGTCGACAGTGGAATCGAACTGGAAATCCAACGCCCACACAACCCTCGGAGCATCCGCCTCAACCGGCGCCACCGACGAGCACCCGGCCCGTTTCCGCGGCGAGTGGACCCTTACCTGCAGGCCTTCCTCACGCCAGAGCCGGTGCACCCGCTTCTTGTTCACCTCGCTGCCCTCATCGAACCGTAACGCCGCCCACGCACGCCGGAACCCGTGGCACGGGTTACTCGTCGCATAAGCGCGCAACCAGGCCCGCAAACCGGCATCCGGATCTGCAGGGGTCTGCGCGGCCGGCAACCGCCGATACGTGGACCGGTGCAGCCCGACCACCTTGCACGCGAACCGTTCCGACATGCCCATCACCTGCGTGAGCATGTCAGCGGCTCGCCGCTTGCCGGCCGGGCCTAGAATTTTCCCTTCGCGATTTCCCGCAGGGCGTCCTTCTCCAACTCCGCGTCCGCCAGCAGCCGCTTCAACCTGGCATTCTGCTCCCGCAACTCTTTGAGTTCCTTCGCGGCGTCGGTATCCACGCCGCCGTACTGGCGGCGCCAGTTGTACAAGGTCGCCGCCGATACCCCCAGATCGGCTGCGATCTGCTCACCCGTCTGGCCGGCAGCGGCCAGCTCGTCGGCACGGCGCAGCTTCCGCACGATGTCCTCCGCGGAGTGCCGCTTGCGTCCTGCCATATCCCTCACGGTCCCTTCCAGCCCTGACCAGGGCCAACAAGGACTCTAATACCGGGCGGCCGCATTCACTGGGGACAGGCCA
>NZ_JBWSOR010000097.1:0-1161 GCF_056629435.1 Nocardia sp. TBRC8007
CTTGACACACAGAGCCGCTATCGGGTTCAGTTGCTGGGTCGTCGCCAGCAGTTGAGAGCGGCGGCGAGGTTGAGGAGTCCGTGGTGGATGTTGGTGCGGCGTTCCCATCGTATGGCCAGCCGCCGGTATTGGTGTAGCAGGGCGAAGGTCTGCTCGACGATCCAGCGACCGGCGGTCACCGTGTCGCGGGTGCCACGGCGAGCGATGTAGCTGGTGATATGGCGTTGTCTCAACTCGGAATACACGCTGGGGTAGTCGTATCCCTTGTCCCCGGCTAGGTTGGTGAGCTGGCGACGAGGCCGGCCCGGCCGCCCGCGCAGAGGCCGGACCCGGTCGAGCAGCGTGGGCAACATCAGGTGATCGTTGACGTTGGCCGCGGACAGCGTGACCGCGAGCGGGAAGCCGTTCGCGCAGGTCAGGATATGGTGCTTGGAACCAGTCTTGGTGCGGTCTACCGGGCTGGGACCTGTCGCGGCGCCCCCCTTTTCGCCCGTACATGCGAGCCGTCGACCATGACCCGGTCGACATCGATCAACCGGGCGGTATGGGCACGAGCGAGCACGGCTTGATGGATCTGCTCGAAGGTCCCTGCGGCCTGCCAGTCCCGTAATCCACGCCAGATCTACGCCAGCAGGTCATTCCGGACCTGAACCTCAGTTTCTGCGGCAGGTCTTCCCACCCGATCCCGGTAATCAACACGAACAAGATCCCTGCAGCACCAGGCGCGGGTCCATCTGCGGTGGTCCTGGTTTCCCGGCCGGTTTCACCGGCAGTAGCGGTTCGATTCCCGCCCACAACTCGTCATCCACAAGCCACGATGCCGCCATAGCGAAACATCCTTTACTGCAACATAACCCGACGCCAATCGGCCGAACCTGTTAGGAGCCCTGAGGGTCGAACGTGACAACGGCAGTGCGGTGGGGTAGAAAAGCACCTGAACCTCTTGGTGGTGAACAGTCGATCTTGTCAATAAACTGCTTTGCTAGGAGGTTTCGCTGTATCCGAGTAACGCACGCCCTGTTGGTGGCGATCTCAGGGTATCGGTGCCAAGAACGAAAAATACTTAATGCAATGTTGATCGACCAGAGGGTCGTGAGATGTTGGTTGAGTAGAGGATTGGTTGGTATGAGTAGTTCAGATTTCTATGATATGTGGTCGACT
>NZ_JBWSOR010000098.1:0-1060 GCF_056629435.1 Nocardia sp. TBRC8007
TGAAAATCAACAGATCTGACAGAATCACTGCTGGTCAAGAAGTGTGGTCCCCGCGCACGCGGGGATGAGCCTTTTGGGCTGCGATCCGCCTCATTCACGCCCTGGTGGTCCCCGCGCACGCGGGGATGAGCCGATCGAGTACGGCGCACACGTGATCACTCCAGGGTGGTCCCCGCGCACGCGGGGATGAGCCCCGGTCGGCGCCGTGGCGCTCCACGGCCCGATAGTGGTCCCCGCGCACGCGGGGATGAGCCCCGGTTCCATCGATTCACAATGACTCACATCACGTGGTCCCCGCGCACGCGGGGATGAGCCGGACAAGACCGCTGAGATGGCTGCGCTCGTCGAGTGGTCCCCGCGCACGCGGGGATGAGCCGTCATGTTTCATCGGCTGACCTGAGTGGCATCAGTGGTCCCCGCGCACGCGGGGATGAGCCGGACCGAACCCATGTCCGACAACGAGATCGACCTGCGGGCCAGATCGTGTGCGCGAAAATGAACACCACCTGACCAGCGGGCTGATGGGGTGGGCCTCCCTATGCTCAGATGATGCATCTGGAGCTGGTGGCGATCGTGGTCGAGGAGTATGACCCGGCGATCGAGTTCTTCGTCGCGGTGTTGGGCTTCGAACTGGTCGAGGACGTGCCGTCCGTGACCAACGACGGCAGACCCAAGCGGTGGGTGGTGGTTCGTCCGCCGGGTGCGCAAACCGGGATCCTGCTGGCACGTGCGGATGGTGAGCGGCAGGCAGGAGTGGTCGGTGGTCAGGTTGCTGGTCGCGTGGGGTTCTTCCTGCGGGTCGATGACTTTCAGTCGGAATATGCTCGGTTGGTCGCAGCGGGCGTCGAGTTCGTGACACAACCGCGGTCCGAGCCGTATGGCTGTGTCGCGGTCTTCTTGGACATTGCTGGCAACCGGTGGGATCTACTGGGTCCTGCCTAGTCAGTTCCCTCATCGTTGCTGGTCCAGCCATATGTGTTGTTTTCCGCGCAGTTACTACCGAAACCCCTGGTTCACGGCCCGGAATCGCGGTTGCCGACCAGATCACTCCGTCACGGGC
>NZ_JBWSOR010000099.1:0-1050 GCF_056629435.1 Nocardia sp. TBRC8007
TTCACATCGCAGTGGCAGTCGATGCCGCAGGGCGGCAGGTCGGCAAACCACTGACGATGAACAACGATGCGACGCTGATTACGGTGGTGCTCGAGTGGATCCGCTCGATCACCCCAAGCGAGGCAGGCATTACATGGGCTATCGAGGATGCCCGCGGTCACGCCCGCCGTTTGGCCGACGGGCTGCTGATGGCCGGCTACGACGTCGTGTGGGTACCCGCTCGGCTCACCGCCGGGCACCGGAAGCTGCACGCCGCCACCGGGTCCAAATCCGACACCATCGACGCCACCGCCGTCGCCCATGCCGCTATCGCCAACCCGGGCCTGGCCCGTCATCGTATCGACGACCAGGTGCACCAATTGCGGATGCTGGTCGATCATCGAGGCGATGTCATCAAGCGCCGAACCATGCTGATCAATCAACTCAAAGCACAACTGCACCTGTGGTGCAATCACACCCCCGGCGACCTGAGCCGGACCAGGACCGTCTCCTCGTCCACCGCCATCGTTCACGCAGCGCGCCTGGACACTCATGTGCGCCTGGTGCTCGACGACATGCTCGCCGAGCTCGCCGGACTCAACCGCCGTGTCCACGACCTCGATGCCACCATCAAACGACTCGTCACCCCACTGGCACCCACGCTGATGAAAATCACTGGCATCAGCCATAACTCGGCTGCTGTTCTGATCACCGAGATCGGCGACATCACCCGGTTCTCCACCTCGGCCAAGCTCGCCCGCTACACCGGAGCCGCACCGATACCAGTCTACTCCGCCGACAAACAACGACACCGCCTCCATCGAGGCGGAAATCGCAGGCTCAACAGCGTTCTATACACCGCCGCCATCGTCCAGAAACGATTCAATCCTGCCGCCGGGGAACTGCTACGACGCCACGAACAAACCAAAGGCCCCAAAGGCGCCAGGCGAATTCTGCAGCGCCACCTCGTCGACGTCATTCACCGCGCCATGCTCACCGATCAAGCCACATGGCCACACCACATCACCCGATGCACCATGCCAGCTTGACATAGAAGCATCAACGGCCTAC
>NZ_JBWSOR010000100.1:0-1022 GCF_056629435.1 Nocardia sp. TBRC8007
CATGCTTGTGCGGGTCGATGCCCACTGTCATCATCGAGATCGTCCTCTCTTGCTTTTGCCGACGACGGGACGCGCGAGGGCCTCGGCCGAGGGACAGACCTATTGCGAGTTGACGGCTCAGCAGGCTTCTATCAAGTCACTCTCGGCCAGGGCTCCCGCCCTGGTAGGCGTCGTGGACACATCAACGGAAAGCCATTACGTGGCACGTATTCTCAGAGTCACCCGACACCCTGCCGAGCAACTCCCGTCGAAACTGCCCGGCAGAGTCACTATTCACCAATAGGTGTTTTCGTTCGATCCGCGCTGCCAGGGGCTGGCGGGGTCGCAGAAGTAGACGGCCATATCGGTGGTGATGGAGAACTGTTTGTGCCGGGCCATCTCGCAGCCCTGGTCCCAGGTGAGCGAGCCACGTAGGTGAGCAGGCAGGGTCGAGATGGTGCGGATCAGCCCATCGCGGACCGATTCGGCGTCGTGGCTGCCGGGGAGATGGACCAGCATCGTGTAGCGGGTCGACCGCTCGACGAGAGTGCCGATCGCGGACTTGCCGCCTGCGCCGATGATCAAATCCCCTTCCCAGTGGCCGGGCACGGCGCGGTCTTCGATCTCGGCGGGCCGGTCGCTGATCATGATCATCGGATCGACGAACCGGCGGGTGCGCTGATCCGGTGCGCGCCGCGGCCGTCGCAGGGTTCGTCCGGTGCGCAGGGCCGCGACGAGCTCACGTTTGAGCCCGCCGCGAGCTTGGCAGTAGAGAGCCTGGTAGATCGTTTCGTGGCTCACCCGCATGCTCTCGTCGTCGGGATGGTCCTTGCGGAGCCGGTGGGAGATCTGTTCCGGCGACCGCCGCCGAGACAGGCCATCGGCAACAGCTTGCCGCAATACCTGGTTGGTCACCAATTTGGACTCCTTCGGGCGTGCTCGCGCGGCTTTGGCCTGCTCATGCGCCCGATAGGGCAGATAGTGCTCGCCGATACAGTGCGCTCGTATCTCCCGCGACACCGTCGATTTGTGTTTACCGATCC
>NZ_JBWSOR010000101.1:0-1020 GCF_056629435.1 Nocardia sp. TBRC8007
GACCTACAACATGCCGCTGGGGATGCGGCTGACGGGCGCGGTGGAGGTGGCGGCGTTACGGGTGGCGCTCACCGATGTGGTGGGGCGGCACGAAAGCCTGCGGACGGTGTTCGCCGAGGTGGACGGTGTGCCGGTGCAGCGGGTCCTCGGGGCCGGGCAATTCGAGGTGCCGGTGTCGGTGGCCGAGGTGGCGGACGTGGACGTGGAGGCGGTGGTGGCCGCGGCGGCGCGATATGAGTTCGATCTGTCGTCGGAGATCCCGGTGCGGGCCAGCGTGTTGCGTTGCGCTCGAAACGAGTACGTATTGCTGCTGCTGGTGCATCACGTCGCCGGGGACGGGTGGTCGTTGGCGCCGTTGTTGCGGGATCTGGCCAGCGCCTACACCGCACGCACCCACGACCGCAGCCCGGACTGGGCGCCGTTGCCGGTGCAGTACGCGGACTACACACTGTGGCAGCGGCAACTGTTGGGTGAGGCGACCGATCCCGACAGTGTGTTGTCGCGGCAGCTGGCGTATTGGCGGGGCGAGCTGGCCGGGCTGCCCGCGCAGCTGTCGTTACCGACCGACCGGCCGCGGCCGCGGGTGGCCAGCTACCGCGGTGACACCGTGGCGGTGGTGATCGACGCCGAGACCCGGGCGCTGGTGCAGCGGCTGGCGCGGCGGGAGGGCGCGACGGTGTCGATGGTGCTGCAGGCGGGGTTGGTGGTGTTGCTGTATCACCTGGGGGCGGGGACCGACATTCCGCTCGGGACGCCGATCGCCGGGCGTACCGACGAGGCGTTGACCGAGCTGGTCGGGTTCTTCGTCAATACGTGGGTGTTGCGGGCACACCTCACCCCGGCGGGTTCGTTCACCGACCTGCTCGGGCAGGTACGGGAGAAGGCGCTGGCAGCCTACGCCAACCAGGACGCGCCGTTCGAGTTGCTGGTCGAGCTGCTCAACCCGGTCCGCTCCACGGCCCACCACCCACTGTTCCAAGTATCACTGGCATTCCAGAACAACACCCTGCCCGTGATCGA
>NZ_JBWSOR010000102.1:0-1013 GCF_056629435.1 Nocardia sp. TBRC8007
CCGGTGGATGAACCACAACCGCCGCTGCGCGTATGACACCGGTACCGGCTCCGGGCGCTTTGCCACCGTCAGCGCCGGACGCACCCGCGCACCGTCGTCGAGCCGGGCGACCAGGGCTGCGACGGTGGGGGCGTCGAACACCACCCGGATCGGGACCTCCACCCCCAACACCGACCGGATCCGGCTCACCAACCGCGTCGCCAGCAGCGAATGCCCACCCAGCTCGAAGAACCCGTCATCGATACCCACCCGGCCCACCCCGAGGACCTCCCCGAACAGCTCCGCCAACACCTGTTCGCGCTCCGTGCGCGGCGCCCGATACTCCGCCCCGGACACGAATTCCGGGTCCGGTAACGCCGCACGGTCGAGTTTCCCGTTCGGGGTCAACGGCATCGCCTCGACCGCTATCACCGCGGCCGGGACCATGAACTCCGGCAGCCGGTCGGCCACGAAGCGGCGCACGTCCGCCAGCAGCAGGCTCGCCTGCGGATTGCTGGTAGAGCGAGCTAGGTCCCGCATCGGCACCGCTGCCACGAACACGTCGGTGAGCTGTTTGCCGCGCGCGAGCGCGGAGTCCACGAACACCGCGTCCATACACCCCACGTGCGTCGACCAGGTCACCGCAGTGGTAAACCCCAACCCCTCGCCCAGGACATGCAGATCCTCCGGAACAAGACCTTCGCAGCGGTCGCCGCAGGCGGTGGCACCGACTCGCTCAGCGAGCGCCCGCAGGGTGGTTTCACGCCCTACAAGGCCATCCCGCATGTCGAGGAGACGGCCCGAACGGATCTCGTGGCCGGCGCGGACTTCGTCGGCTAGTCCGAGGTGCGGGATGCCCAGGACCCGGAGGCAACCACCGCGCCGGGTGCTCAACAACGCAGCCAAGGATTCGATGGTGTGATCGGTGAACCGGATTCGGGGCACCTCCGCCAGCGACAACACCTCGATCGGACGCTTGCGGATGGTTACGTCGTAGCGGTAACGGGTCAACTCGTTGACCGCCAAGCCTGTTT
>NZ_JBWSOR010000103.1:0-1001 GCF_056629435.1 Nocardia sp. TBRC8007
AGCAGGTTATCGAGAGTTCTCCGCTGCGGCCGGAGGAGACGACTTTCAGTTCCGCGGTGCCCGATGATGTCCTCAGGGCGTCGAAGAATGGAAGAATGTTGATCGATGGCCCGAACGGGTTGACGGTATCAGCGGCAACTCGTAGCTCTCTGCGTAGATCACTGATGCCGTATTTGGTGTGTCGCCTGATCTTCAGCATTGTGTGACGCACGTGCAAGGCAAGGTCGGCCAGGGATATCTCCTCCCCGATATCCAATGCCAGGGGGACTGTGTTGGAAAGTAGGCAGGGCGTGCGGTTGGAAAGACCATCCCGGTTGGAGAAAGGCACTTGGATACAGCCTTTGTCGCGGGGCGAGTATCGGTAGAGCGCAGCCGTCACCGCCGCGATCAGGAGGAACGGCAGTTTCACGCCGATGGACTCGGCCGTCCGAGTCAAGTCATCGAGCATCTCACGCGTGATAGGCAGGGAAGCGCTGAGACGACCGGAACTGTTCGGAGACGCATCTCCGAACACCCGGAAAGGATTTCGATTCGGAGCGAGTTCTCGCAACCAGAAATCGCGATCGATCGATTTACGTTCTTCCGTATAGCGGCGGTCGTGTTCCAGAATTTCGGCTATACCGACGAACTCGCTCGGGGGTACGGTGTGCCCGCTTTTCAATGCGGAATAAACATCCAGAACGCGTTGCGCCCAGATCGCCATACCAGCCCCGTCGATAACCGTGTGGTGGAAACACATCGCGACAAAGACGCGGTCACGGGTCAACCTGAGTATTCCCACACGATACAAATAGTCGACCTCTAGATCGAAACCGGTCGTGGACAAAGCCTGCATATAATCCATCGCACTATCCAACGGATCGTTCAGATCACCGAAATCCACGATCTCCGGCCCCCAGCCCGCACCATCCCGAACTATTACATCCGCACCACCGTTTTCATTTTCCCTGAAACGGATATTCAACGTCTCCGACTCGGAAGCAACACGCACCAGAGCAGCC
>NZ_JBWSOR010000104.1:0-970 GCF_056629435.1 Nocardia sp. TBRC8007
CCCCCATCTGGGTTTGGTCGACGACGTTCGCGCGGTCGAGCGGCTGCGTGCGGGGCAGCCGGTCAGCCCCGGCCTCGGTGGAATCGGCCTCGGTGGAATCGGGTTCGAACAGATCGCGGCCCCCTGCGGCGACCGCGCCGGTGTGGGACTGCTCCCGGAGGACCTGTATGCCCTCGGCACGCGACTGGGGTTCACCACCGCGGTGACGTGGTCGACGCACGCGGGGTGCATGGACGCGGTATTCGTCGACGCCACGCTCGCGCACGGTAAACACCTCACCGAGGTGTTCGCGGCACCGGCGGTGCGGAAAGACCCCGCCCGCGATACCAACAATCCGCAGGCGGGCCTGCTGACCGCGGACGTGCGCCGCTTCGCGGCCGACCGGCTGCCGGAGTTCATGGTCCCGGCCGTGGTGGTATCGGTCGAGGCGATGCCGTTGACCCCGAACGGGAAACTCGACCGCGCGGCGTTACCGGACCCGGAAATCGTGTCCGGGGTGGGGTATCGGGCGCCGCGCACGGCACGCGAACAGGCGCTGGCCGAGCTGTTCGGGGACGTCCTCGGGGTGGCCCGGATCGGGATCGACGACGACTTCTTCGACCTGGGGGGACATTCCCTGCTGGCGACCCGGCTGGTGAGCCGGATCCGGACCGTCCTGGGGGTCGAGGTGCCGATCCGGGTGGTGTTCGACGCCCCCACCGTCGCCCGGCTGGCCCCCCGCCTCGACGACGAAACCACAGTACGGCCGGTATTGGCGGTGGCAAAGCGGCCGGAGCCGATACCGGTGTCGTTCGCGCAGCGACGGTTGTGGTTCCTCCACCGGTTCGAAGGCCCCTCGGCCACCTACAACATGCCGCTGGGGATGCGGCTGACGGGCACGGTGGACGTGGCGGCATTGCGGGCGGCGCTCACCGATGTGGTGGGGCGACACGAAAGCCTGCGGACGGTGTTCGCCGACGTCGACGGGGCA
>NZ_JBWSOR010000105.1:0-941 GCF_056629435.1 Nocardia sp. TBRC8007
CACCCACCGCCGTCTGCGGAGTGGACATCGCACTGTCGAGGTATCTCGCGATAGCGCGCAGATACGACGCAAGGTTCGCGTCGTTGTACAGCTGCGGGTCCGCTTCGATCTTTATTTCACCATCGAGCGTCAGTGACTTGTCGTAATAGCAGAGTACCGACAGCTCCCCGCTCCGGCCGGACGAAACAAACTTCAATTCCGCCGTACCCGAAGATACCCTCAAGGCGCCGAAGAACGGAATAATATTGATCGACGGCCCGAACGGATTGACCACATCACCAGCAGCGCGTAGCTCTCTCCGTAGGTCACCAATGCCGTACTTGGTGTGTCTCCCGATCTTCAGCATCGCCTGCCGAACGTGCAAAGCGAGATCGGCCAGGGACATCTCCCCCCTGATGTCCAATGCCAGGGGGACTGTGTTCGAAAGCAGGCACGGCGTGCGATCAACACGACCATCCCGATTAGCGACAGGCACTTGAATGCAACCGCTGTCACGAAGCGAGAATCGGTAGAGAGCGCCCGCCACTACCGCAATCAGAAGAAACGACAGCTTCACACCGATAGCCTCAGCCGTACGGTCCAAGCCACCGAGCACTTCACGCGGAACAGGCATCGAGGCACTGAGACGACAGGAACTATCCGCAGACGCATCTCCGAACACATGCAAAGGAGCATGATCCGCAGCGAATTCTTTCAACCAGAAATCACGATCGACCGATTTACGTTCCTTCGTATAGAGGCGGTCACGTTCCAGAAGTTCGGCTACACCCGAGAACCCGCACGGTGACGCGGTGTGCCCGCTTCTCGATGCGGAATAGACATCCAGAACGCGTTGCGCCCAGATCGCTATACCAGCCGCATCGATAACCGTGTGATGAAAACACATCGCGACAAAGACACGGTCACGGGCCAACTTGAGTATCCCCACACGATACAAATAG
>NZ_JBWSOR010000106.1:0-926 GCF_056629435.1 Nocardia sp. TBRC8007
GCGGTGTGGTTATTGCGCTGTCGAGGTATCTCGTGATGGCGCGCAGATACGACGCAAGGTTCGCGTCGTTGTACAGTCGCGGGTCCGCTTCGATCTTTATTTCACCATCGAGCGTCAACGATCTGTCGTAATAGCAGGTTACCGACAGCTCCCCGCTCCGGCCGGACGAAACAACCTTCAATTCCGCCGTACCCGAAGGTACCCTCAAGGCGCCGAAGAACGGAATAATATTGATCGACGGCCCGAACGGATTGACCACATCACCAGCAGCGCGTAGCTCTCTCCGTAGGTCACCGATGCCGTACTTGGTGTGTCTCCCGATCTTCAGCATCGCCCGCCGAACGTGCAAAGCGAGGTCGGTCAGGGACATTTCCTCCCTGATGTCCAATGCCAGGGGGACTGTGTTCGAAAGCAGACACGGCGTGCGACCAACACGACCATCCCGATTAGCGACAGGCACTTGAATACAACTGCTGTCACGACGCGAGAATCGGTAGAGAGCACCCGTTACTGTCGCAATCAGAAGAAACGACAGTTCTACACCGATGTACTCTGCCGTACGGTCCAAGCCACCGAGCACTTCACGCGGAACAGGCATCGAGGCACTGAGACGACAGGAACCATCCGCAGACGCCTCTCCGAACACATGCAAAGGAGCATGATCCGCAGCGAATTCTTTCAACCAGAAATCACGATCGACCGATTTACGTTCCTTCGTATAGAGACGGTCGCGTTCCAGAAGGTCGGCTACACCCGAAAACCCGCACGGTGACACGGTGTGCCCGTTTCTCGATGCGGAATAGACATCCAGAACGCGTTGCGCCCAGATCGCTATACCAGCCGCATCGATAACCGTGTGATGAAAACACATCGCGACAAAGACACGGTCACGGGCCAACCTGAGTATCCCCACACGATACAAATAT
>NZ_JBWSOR010000107.1:0-924 GCF_056629435.1 Nocardia sp. TBRC8007
TCCGGGAAATGACCACGCGTTTTCGTGATCTTCCGCAGCTGGAAGTTGATCGACTCGATCTGATTCGTGGTATACACGATCTTCCGCAACTCGACCGGATAATCCAAGAACGGAATGAACTCATCCCAGGCAAGCCGCCAGATATCCACCGCACCCGGGTACTGCTCACCGAATTTCGCGTCGAACTCCTTCAACGCCAACTCGGCGCCCTCCAGATTCGGCGCCGTGTAGATCTCCCGCATCACCGCGGTGACCTTCTTGCGGTCACCGTAGGAGACGAACCGCATCGCATTCCGCACCACATGAACGACACACGTCTGCACCACCGTGTCCGGGAATACCGAGCGGATGGCATCGGGCAGCCCCGTCAAACCGTCACAACAGGCGATCAGGATGTCACGAACCCCTCTGTTGCGCAGGTCGGCCAGGACCTTCGCCCAGAACTTCGCTCCTTCCGAATCCTGGATCCAGCAGCCAAGGGCATGCTTGCGGCCCTCGACATCCACCCCGATGGCCAGGTAGGCGACCTTCGTGGTCACGACCCCGTTGTCCTTGATCCGCAACCGGATTCCATCGACATACAGAATCGGATACACCTCATCCAGGGGACGTGACTGCCATTCTTTGATCTCGTCCACAACGACATCGGTGATATTCGAGATCAACTCCCGCGACACCTGCGTCCCATACACCTCCTTCACATGTTCCTCGATATCACGAGTCGTCATACCCCGCGAATACAACGACAAAACAACAGTATTCAGATTCCCCAGCCGCCGCGCCCGCTTCGGCACGATCACCGGCTCGAAATCACCGTTCCGGTCCCGTGGAACCGAAATCCTCACCGGCCCCGACCGGGTTTGCACCGTCTTCGCGTTCTTCCCGTTGCGGGAATTGCCCGTACCCCGCCCTTCCGGGGCGCCG
>NZ_JBWSOR010000108.1:0-918 GCF_056629435.1 Nocardia sp. TBRC8007
CCATCGGGGATCCGAGGTTGCCGAACCTACTTCTCCAGCTTCTCCAGCATCCAACTGCCGACCGCGTACATATCGTCGGCAGGGATAGCGCGCGTGTAGTGCAGTGGTGGGGTTATCCAGCGGAACCGCCGCCACCCACTGGCCGGGCGGATGGTCCAGCCACCGTACTCGCGGCGAGGGTGCCACTGGTTCGCGCCGGTGTAGCCAGGCTCGCGGGCGACGCGACGAGTCCGGTAGTGCAAGTTTCTGCGCAGCCAGTACCAGCGGGTCGACCATGTGGCCGGCCCAGTGCTGATATCGCCATGGAGCAGCTTCATTCGGTCCAACCTAACACTGAATGAAGACAGGTATCGTCTTCTTGTGGCCCTCGTCTGTTCCGGTGTCCCATGTGGCCTGCATGAGGATCGTGCCCTGCCATACGCCAGGCACACAGTCCAGCGCCATCGTGGCGACGTGGAGGTGCGGGTTGGGAATCTGTGTGACGACGGCTTTTTCTCCCTTCGGTCTCGGGTTGCTGGAGCCTGATCGGTGCCACAGCTGCAACTCGATGCGAAACGCGAAAGGCGCGGGGTTGCATTCCACTGTCCCGCCTACGACGACGGCTTCGTGCAGCAGGTAAGGCTCTCGGTTGAAGGCGAAGGCGCAGGTACCGCCAGCCGCCTGCGCGGCCGGTGCGGTGGTGAGTGTCTGCCCTGCGAGCAATGCGGCGCTAACGGAGGCGACCATGGTGGCTGTCCGAATCGCGTTGTGTCTCATAGATATCCTCCCGCTATCTATTGCTTCCGCGCTTCGTGTGCGAAACACGTTGTATCCCATAGTTATTCTCTATTACCTACTGCTCCCACGTCTCGCGAGAGAGCCAAAACCGTCTCGGTCGCCTACGATCAGGACGGGGCGCTCGAGTTGACGTCCTCCCCG
>NZ_JBWSOR010000109.1:0-910 GCF_056629435.1 Nocardia sp. TBRC8007
CGTCGCGAGCGCATCGGAACACGTCGGCCCGTATCGGGATCTCCGACGACAGATCGAACGCGTACCGCGCCGCCGCGGCTACCACCGCCTCCACCTCCGCCACGTCCGACACCGACACCTCGAACTCTCCGACCCCGAGGACCCGCTGCACCGGCACCCCGTCCACCTCGGCGAACACCGTGCGCAGGCTCTCGTGCCGCCCCACCACATCCGCGAGCGCCGCCCGCAACGCCACCACATCCACCGCACCCGTCAGCCGCACCCCCATCGGTATGTTGTAGGTCGCCGAAGGGCCTTCGAACCGGTGGATGAACCACAACCGTCGCTGCGCGAACGACACCGGTGTCGGCTCCGGGCGCCGCGCCACCGCCAACGCCGGCCGCACCCGCGCATCGTCGTCGAGCCGGGAGACCAGAGCCGCGACGGTCGGGGCGTCGAACACCACCCGGATCGCAACCTCCACCCCCAACACCGACCGGATCCGGCTCACCAACCGCGTCGCCAGCAGCGAATGCCCACCCAGCTCGAAGAAGTTGTCATCGATACCCACCCGATCCACCCCGAGGACCTCACCGAACAGCCCCACCACCACCCGTTCCCGCTCCGAACGCGGCGCCCGATACCCCACCCCGGACACCATCTGCGGGTCCGGTAAGGCCGCACGGTCGAGTTTCCCGTTCGGAGTCAACGGCATCGCCTCGACCACCACCACCACGGCCGGAACCATGAACTCCGGCAACCGCTCGGCCACGAACCGCCGCAGTACCGCAACATCGACCCCATCACCGGTGGCGCCATCGGCCACCACATACCCCACCAACTGTGTGCCCGCACCCGCCCCGGCCGCCTCCCGCGCCGTGACCACCGCCCGCGTCACCGCCGGATGCTCCGCCAGTACCGCCGCCACCTC
>NZ_JBWSOR010000110.1:0-906 GCF_056629435.1 Nocardia sp. TBRC8007
ACCGGCAGGCTCCTCGAGGGCACCTTCGAACAGATCAAGGCCGAGGTTCCGCCTACCGAGGCGATGACCGAGAAGGACCCGGTCGATTCCTATGCCAAGTTGGCTGAGCACGGGCTCGAGTATGGGCCGTTGTTCCAGCGTGTCACTTCATTGCGGGCTTCGGACACGATGGTGGTGGCCACCGTGGACGGCACCATCGCTCGTGAGGGCCGGTATGCCGCGCATCCAGCGGTCGTGGACGCCGCTGTGCAGAGCAGTTCTACGTTGTTCGCCGAAACGCACAATAAGGAGGAGGGGGCTCTGGTCCCGGTCTCGGTGGAGGAGGTGTATCTGCGGGCACCGTTGCCGGACGAGATCACCGTGGTAGCGCGGTTGAAGACTACGGCCGACCGGTCCAGTGCGCCGGTGGTGGATATCGACTTGCTCGATACCGATCACGGTGTGTGCATGCAGCTCATCGGGTTGAAGTTCGGGGCTATCTCACCACGTCCGGCGCCGCTGCAGCGGATGACGGACTTCTTCTACGAAGAAGTTTGGGAAACGCGTGATCCCATCGATCCCGCGGCCTTGCCCGCTACCGAGGACTTGTTCACCTTGATTGTGGCGATGGACACCGCGCCGAATCTGAATGCCGAACAGGTGTTGCGCATCAGCACCCCCGATTCGGCGGGCGCCGAACTGTTGGTCGTGGGTGACCCCGGCCGCGAGGACCTGGAAACCGAACTGACCGAACGGCTACAGGCCGCCCGAGCCCGCGAAGGTACCGAACGGCTGCACTTGGTGGTGGTCGCGGGCACCACCTACACCGACCTGGACAGTCTGTGGACCCTGCGCCGTATCGCGGTGACCGCCGAGGAATTCCTCGACACCTGGCAGCAGGAACATGGGACCGATATGGGACTGCTC
>NZ_JBWSOR010000111.1:0-903 GCF_056629435.1 Nocardia sp. TBRC8007
ACACCACCGGCATCATTCCCCCGGAAACCGACATTCAACGCCTCCGACTCGCAAGCAACACGCCTCAACGCAGCCACAAGCCGATCGGCATCGGCATCGGCATCGGCATCAGCATCGGAAACGAGATCGACATATACCACAAGATTGTTCGGCACCTCCGGAGTCAGCGTCTGCGCAACCCAGAGCTCTTCTTGAACAGAAGACGCACGATACACACGAGTGTCATCCAACGAATTCATGCCGATCTCACTTACCTTCCGAACGGTGCCCAACACCATTTACGATCACGAACATCCGATTACCGGACACCACCCCCCACACATACGACAATCTTCTGATTGATCTACACCTGTCGACTCGCGGCGGACTTCACCACCACGGCAACCAGATCACCGATCGAATCCAACCTGTACACATGATCCGGACGCACAGCGGACCCGAACCTTCCGTTCAAGGCATCGATGAGTTCGATCATTGATATCGAGTCGATGGGTAACGAATGAATCGACGTGTCCAACCCGATCCGAACAGGATCGACCACCAACCTCTCCTGCGGAGTAAGAAAACCGTTCACGATTTCTCGAACGAGCTCGACAACCCGACCGGAATCCACATCAGACACCCCCTCGGGCGACCTTGTGTCACAGAAATCCGTTTCACTCATACCAACCAACCCTCCAGTTGTATCGATCATTCGATATATGCACACTGTTCAGCCAACCCATGCCTCACGACCCGTCGGCCGATCAAAATTCCACTATCCATCGGCCGATGTGCAGCATAAACCGACGCGGAATTAATCGATCTTCCTTCCCAGTCAGAAAACGACACTGCCACTCCGCTCCACGGTCACCGCACACGACGTACCGAACAGTTCCTCAATAGAGTCGGCATCCATTCCAA
>NZ_JBWSOR010000112.1:0-889 GCF_056629435.1 Nocardia sp. TBRC8007
GGCTCCGGCAACGCCTTACGATCCAACTTGCCATTCACATTCAACGGCAACGCATCCAACACCACAAACGCCGACGGCACCATATACGACGGCACACACCGCGCCAACTCCACACGAACCACCTCGACATCCACCCCAACACCCCGATCAGCAGCAACCACATACGCCACCAACCGATCCCCCACCCGCGGATCAGACTTCGCCACCACCACCGCCTGCGCGACCTGCGCCAACCCCACCAACGCCGCCTCGATCTCCCCCAACTCGATCCGGAAACCCCGAATCTTCACCTGGAAATCAGCACGACCCCGATACTCCAACCCCCCCGCAACCGTCCACGCCACCACATCACCCGTCCGATACAACCGCCCACCCACACCAAACGGATCAGCCACAAACCGCTCCGCCGTCAAATCCACACGACCCACATACCCCCGCGCCAACTGCACCCCCGCCAAATACAACTCACCCGACACCCCCACCGGCACCGGACGCAACCGCGAATCCAACACAAACACCCGACTATTCCACTCCGGCACCCCGATCGGCACCGACACCACATCCGCCACCGACACCCGATGACTGGTCACCGACACCGCCGCCTCCGTCGGCCCATACACATTGAACAACTCCGTCCGCGGATACTCCCGCAACAACCGCTGCGCCGTCGCACCAGGCAACGCCTCACCAATCGCCAACACCCGCCACACCGACTCCGGCAACCCCGCCACCAACAACGCATCCAACACCGACGGCACCACATGCAACGTGGTCACCCACTCCCGCGCCATCAACTCACACAAATACCCCGGATCCCGATGCCCCTCCGGCGACGCGATCACCAACCGACCACCACACACCACCCCCGACCAGAACTCCCACATCGACA
>NZ_JBWSOR010000113.1:0-852 GCF_056629435.1 Nocardia sp. TBRC8007
GGGAGGGGGAGTTGGTCGAGCAGTGGTGTCGGGTGTACGACGACCTGTCCGGCGCGGCGGAGTCCGGGGTGGGGTTCGGTGAGGATTTCGGAGGCTGGAACAGTAGTTATTCCGGGGCGCCGATCCCGGTGGAGCAGCTGCGGGAGTGGCGGGCGCGCACGGTGGCGCGGATCCGCCGCCTGGGGGGTAAGAGAGTCCTCGAGATCGGTGTCGGGTCGGGGTTGTTGTTGTCGCGGTTGGCGCCGGAGTGTGAGCAGTATTGGGCGACGGACCTGTCGGCGGTGACGGTGGAAACGCTCGACCGACACCTCGCGCACCTGCGGTGCGCGTGGACCGAGCGGGTGTTCCTGCGTACCGCGGCGGCCGATGATCTTTCGGGGCTGCCCGAGGGCTATTTCGATACCGTGGTGGTGAATTCGGTGGTCCAGTATTTCCCCGGCCCGGCTTATTTGCGGCGGGTGATCGAACAGGTGTTGCGGGTGTTGGCGCCCGGGGGTGGGTTGTTCGTCGGGGATGTGCGGAATCTGTCGCTGCTGGAGGAGTTCACGACTGCGGTGCAGCTCGCCCGTGGTGGGGCAACCGATCCGCAAAGTGTGCGGGAGCGGGTCCGCCGCGAGATCGCCACCGAGCAGGAATTACTGGTGGCGCCGGAGTATTTCCGGGCGTTGGCTGCCGAGATCGACGAGATCGGCGCGGTCGCTGTCGAACTCAAAACCGGCTACTCGGTCAATGAGTTGACCCGTTACCGCTACGATGTGGTCATCCGTAAGCGTCCGACCGAGGTGTTGTCGCTGGCGGAGGTGCCGCGGACCCGGTTCGTCGACCACGACGGTTTGTCGTCGGTGAACAGTA
>NZ_JBWSOR010000114.1:0-847 GCF_056629435.1 Nocardia sp. TBRC8007
CGAACAACTGTCGTTGCCGACCGACCGGCCCCGGCCGCGGGTGGCGAGCTACCGTGGTGACACCGTGGCGGTGGTGATCGATGCCGAGACCCGGGCGTTGGTGCGGCGGCTGGCGCGGCGGGAGGACGCGACGGAGTCGATGGTGCTGCAGGCGGGGTTGGCGGTGCTGCTGTACCACCTCGGCACGGGTGCGGACATTCCGCTCGGGACACTGATCGCCGGGCGTACCGACGAGGCGTTGACCGATCTGGTCGGGTTCTTCGTCAACACCTGGGTGTTGCGGGCACACCTCACCCCGGCGGGTTCGTTCACCGACCTGCTCGGGCAGGTACGGGAGAAGGCGTTGGCCGCCTACGCCAATCAGGACGCGCCGTTCGAGTTGTTGGTCGAGCTGCTCAACCCGGTTCGCTCCACGGCACACCACCCGCTGTTCCAAGTGGCACTGGCCTTCCAGAACAACACGTTGCCCACCCTCGAACTGCCCGATATCCAGGTCGCTCCTGTGGATCCTCGGTCGGGCACAGCCCGCTTCGATCTCCTGTTCAATATCGGTGATGCCCCCGACGGCGCGGGATTCACCGGTTTCGTGGAGTTCGCGACCGACCTGTTCGACCGGGCGACGGTCGAGGCGATCGCGGCACGATTCGTGCGGGTGTTACGGCAGGCGGCCTCCACCCCAGAGATGGCGGTGGGTGCGGTGGACGTGCTCACCGCCGCCGAACGCGATGAGCTACTGAAGGAGTGGAACGACACCACGGTGGCTGTCGATACCGATATCACCTTGGTCGGGCTGATCGAGGCACAGGTGCGGCGGTCCCCGCAGGCGGTGGCGGTAGTGTGCGCCGGG
>NZ_JBWSOR010000115.1:0-841 GCF_056629435.1 Nocardia sp. TBRC8007
GCACCACCGGCTTCATTCCCCCGGAAACCGACATTCAACGCCTCCGACTCGCAAGCAACACGCCTCAACGCAGCCACAAGCCGATCGACATCGGCATCGGCATCGGAAACGAGATCGACATATACCACAATATTGTTCGGTACCTCCGGAGTCAGCGTCTGCGCAACCCAGAGCTCTTCCTGAACAGAAGACGCACGATACACACGAGTGTCATCCAACGAATTCATGCCGATCTCACTTACCTTCCGAACAGTGCCTAATACCATCTACGATCACGAACATCCGATTACCGGACACCACCCCCCACACATACGACAATTTTCTGATCGATTCACACCCGCCGACCCTGGTGGACTTCACCACTACGGCAACCAGATCACCGATCGAATCCAACCTGTACACATGATCCGGACGCACAGCGGACCCGAACCTTCCGTTCAATACAACTCAGACACCCCCTCGGGCGACCTTGTGTCACAGAAATCTGTTTCACTCATACCAACCAACCCTCCAGTTGTATCGACCATTCGATATATGCACACTGTTCAGCCAACCCATGCCTCACGACCCGTCGGCCGATCAAAATTCCACTATCCATCGGTCGATGTGCGGCATAAACCGACGCGGAATTAATCGATCTTCCTTCCCAGTCAGAAAACGACACTGCCACTCCGCTCCACGGTCACCGCACACGACATACCGAACAGTTCCTCAATAGAGTCGGCATCCATTACCACAGCCAAAACAGAAGGATCGACATCGACATCGACAGTGGAATACAAGAACCCCACCGACAACGGGTCGAGACAATCCCTACGATAGATTTCTCGAATCGCTCCAG
>NZ_JBWSOR010000116.1:0-837 GCF_056629435.1 Nocardia sp. TBRC8007
GTTGGTGGCGGTGTGGAAGGCCGGGGGTGCGTATCTGCCGGTGGATCCGTCTTATCCGTCGGATCGGTTGGGGTTCGTGTTCGCTGACGCGGCGCCGGTGGTGGTGGTGACCGATCGGGTCACGGCCGGATCGTTGCCTGTGGTTGCGGTGGACATGGTGTGTGTCGATGATCCGGGAGTCTTCGCTGGTGTTGATGGTGCGGTTGTTGTGGCTGGTGGTGGGCGGTTGTGTCCGGGGAATTTGGCGTATGTGATCTATACCTCTGGTTCGACTGGTCGTCCTAAGGGGGTGGGGGTGACGCATCGGAATGTGGTTGCTTTGTTCGGGGGTACGGCGGGGTGGTGTGGTTTCGGGGTGGGGGATGTGTGGGCGTGGTGTCATTCGCCGGCGTTCGATTTCTCGGTGTGGGAGTTGTGGGGTGCGCTTGTGCATGGTGGTCGGGTTGTGGTGGTGGGGTGGGATGTTGTTCGGTCGCCGGTTGATTTGTGGGAGTTGGTGGTTGGTGAGGGGGTTACGGTGCTCAATCAGACGCCGTCGGCGTTTTATGCGTTGACGCAGGCGCGGGCGGTGTCGGGGGTGGCTGGTAGCGGTGCGTTGCGGTTGGTGATCTTCGGGGGTGAGGTGTTGGATCCGGCGCGGTTGGGTGATTGGTTGTCTGTCGGTCGGGGTGGTGGGCCGGAGTTGGTGAATATGTACGGGATCACCGAAACCACCGTGCATGTCACCAGATCGGTGTTGTCGGGTGGTCGCGATGGTTACACCTACAGCCCGATCGGTACCCCTTTGGGGAACATGCGGGTGTTCGTGCTGGATTCGTGGTTGCGGCCGGTGCCGGT
>NZ_JBWSOR010000117.1:0-833 GCF_056629435.1 Nocardia sp. TBRC8007
CGCTTGTGCATGGTGGGTCGGTGGTTGTGGTGCCGCCGGAGGTGGTGCGGTCGCCGGTGCAGTTGTGGGAGTTGGTGGTGCGGGTGGGGGTGACGGTTTTGAGTCAGACGCCGTCGGCGTTTTATGAGTTGGTCGAGGCCGAGGAGTTGTGTGCGGTGGATGTTCGGGCGGGGTCGGTGTTGCGGATGGTGGTGTTCGGTGGGGAGCGGTTGGATGTGCGTCGGGTGCGGGGGTGGTTGCCTGCCGCGCGGCCGGGGGGTCCGGTGTTGGTGAATATGTATGGCATCACCGAGACAACGGTGCATGTCACCCATATCACCCTTGATGACGCGGCGGGTGACGCGGCAGTGAGTCCGATCGGGGTGCCGCTGGCGAATGCGCGGGTTTATGTCCTCGACCATTGGTTGCGTCCGGTGCCGGTGGGGGTGACCGGTGAGGTGTATGTCGCGGGAACCGGGGTGGCGCGTGGTTATGTTTCTCGACCGGAATTGACCGTGGCGCGGTTCGTCGCTTGCCCGTTCGGGGATGTGGGGCAGCGGGTGTATCGGACCGGGGATGTGGTGCGGTGGACTGCGGCGGGGGTGCTGGAGTATGTGGGTCGGGCTGATGAGCAGGTGAAGGTTCGGGGGTTCCGGGTGGAGCCGGGGGAGGTGGCGGCGGTGTTGGGGTCGCATCCGGGGGTGGGGCAGGCGGTGGTGGTGGCGCGGGAGGCGCCTGGGGCGGGTACACAGTTGGTGGGGTATGTGGTCCTCGACCGGTCGGGTGTGGTGGGGGAGGGGGAGTTGGTCGAGCAGTGGTGTCGGGTGTACGACGATCTGTCCGCCGGGGCGGGG
>NZ_JBWSOR010000118.1:0-785 GCF_056629435.1 Nocardia sp. TBRC8007
ATCCCCGGTGGGGTGTTGTTCTGGAAAGCCAACGCCACCTGGAACAATGGATGATGCGCCGTGGAACGCACCGGGTTGAGTAGTTCGACCAGCAGCTCGAACGGCGCGTCCTGATGGGCGTAGGCGGCCAGCGCCTTTTCTCGTACCTGCCCGAGCAAGTCGGTGAACGAACCGGTCGGGGTGAGGTGTGCCCGCAACACCCACGTATTGACGAAGCATCCGACCAGGTCGGTCAATGCCTCCTCGGTACGCCCGGCGATCGGTGTCCCGACCGGGATGTCGGTCCCCGCCCCCAGGTGATACAGCAACACCACCAACCCCGCCTGCAGCACCATCGACACCGTCGCGTTTTCCCGCCGCGCGAGCTGTTGCAGCAGCGTCCGGGTCTCGGCGTCGATCTCCACCGCCACGGTGTCACCGCGATAGCTGGCCACTCGTGGGCGCGGCCGGTCGGTCGGCAACGACAGTTGTGCGGGCAACCCGGCCAGCTCGTCCCGCCAATACGCCAACTGCCGCGACACCACACTGTCGGGATCGGTGTGCTCACCCGACAGTTGCCGCTGCCACAGCGTGTAGTCCGCATACTGCACCGGCAACGGCACCCAGTCCGGGCTGCGGTCGTGGGTGCGTGCGGTGTAGGCGGTCGCCAGATCCCGCAACAACGGCGCCAACGACCACCCGTCCCCGGCGATGTGGTGGATCAGCAGCAGTAGCACGTACTCGTCGCGGGTATGGTCGTTCTCGCCTGGGCCGGTGCAGCGGAACACACTCGCCCGCACCGGGAT
>NZ_JBWSOR010000119.1:0-762 GCF_056629435.1 Nocardia sp. TBRC8007
TGTCCGGTCAGCTGTGGCCTGGATATCGTTGTGGCACAGGTTGGTGAGGAGGTTTGGATTCGCATCAGCGAGGTGGCGGAGTGAGCATCGCTTTCACAGCTTGTGGGGCCGGCTCATGTCTTCGGTCAGGGTATTCGATCATGTAGCGCACCGCTGCCGGCAAGGTATTCGGTTCGACGGTCCACACCGATAGGTGCAGAAGCCATTGGCCAAAGGGCACTGGACAAGTGCTATCCACGTTCTACAAGAGCGTGAGCTTCACGCCAGCCGAGGATGAAAAGGATCACTCCATGGCAGCAAATCGAATTCCCTTGTGCTGCAGGCAGTTCGGGATCTGTCGCGCTATCTGCGCGTGCGTGCGTACCGAGGCGAGTTACTCGGTATGTACGAGAGTTCTTGGTGAGCTTGTGCTTCTGACATGCCAGCCCTTTCCCGATCATGATCGGGAAAGGGCCCGCGGCGAGTATGTGCGTGTAGTTCAGAGCGCTTTGAAGGTTCGTGTGAAGGACTTGGGCGCAGGTGCGGTGGGAGCGTTCGGTGTGATCGAAACATGGACCGTGAAGTTCGCTCCGTAGGCGGCCTTGTAGGTTCCGGTTCCTTTGAAGCGCAGCGTCTGGTTGGCGTTGTTCAGCGAGAATCCTGCTGGCAGTGGGGGGGTCTTCGTGAAGGATTTGGTCTGTCCGCTGTCCTGCGCTTGTTTGACCATCTGGTAGATCGATTGATAGTAGCCTGTGCACTCCTGATTCATGCAAACCCATGGGC
>NZ_JBWSOR010000120.1:0-759 GCF_056629435.1 Nocardia sp. TBRC8007
ACTGCGCCGAATGGTCCGTCGCAGCAGCGGGTGATTCGGGCTGCGTTGGTTGATGCGGGGTTGGTGGCTGCGGATGTGGATGTTGTTGAGGCGCATGGGACTGGTACGAAGTTGGGTGATCCGATCGAGGCGCATGCTTTGTTGGCGACTTATGGTCAGGATCGGTCTGGTGGGCAGCCGTTGTGGTTGGGGTCGTTGAAGTCGAATATCGGGCATACGCAGGCGGCTGCGGGTGTGGCGGGTGTGATCAAGATGGTGCAGGCGATGCGGCATGGTGTGTTGCCGCGGACGCTTCATGTGGATGAGCCTTCGCCGTTTGTGGATTGGGAGTCGGGGGCTGTTCGGTTGTTGACGGAGGAGGTGTCGTGGCCGCGGGGTGGGCGGCCGCGTCGGGCTGCGGTGTCGTCGTTCGGGATCAGTGGGACCAACGCGCATCTCGTGCTCGAGGAACCGAACACTGTGGCGGTCGGTGCCGATCACTTCGCTCCGCTGGTGGGTCCGGTGCCGTTGGTGTTGTCGGCTCGTACCCCGCGGGCATTGCGTGAGCAGGCTCGGCGTCTTGTGCGGTTGGTGTGTGATGACGCGGTGGATCCGCGTGATCTGGCATATGCGCTGGCGACTACTCGGACCGCTTTCGAGTATCGGGCCGTGGTTGTCGGTGACCGGGCGCAGTTGCGGGAGTTGGTCGAGGCGGTCGCCTCCGACGAGATCAGGTCGGGTATCGCGACCGGATCGGCGTCCGATACCGGGCCTATTGTC
>NZ_JBWSOR010000121.1:0-740 GCF_056629435.1 Nocardia sp. TBRC8007
GGAGGTGGTGCGGTCGCCGGTGGAGTTGTGGGAGTTGGTGGTGCGGGTGGGGGTGACGGTTTTGAGTCAGACGCCGTCGGCGTTTTATGAGTTGGTCGAGGCCGAGGAGTTGTGTGCGGTGGATGTGCGGGCGGGGTCGGTGTTGCGGATGGTGGTGTTCGGTGGGGAGCGGTTGGATGTGCGTCGGGTGCGGGGGTGGTTGCCTGCTGCGCGGCCGGGGGGTCCGGTGTTGGTGAATATGTATGGCATCACCGAGACCACGGTGCATGTCACCCATATCGCCCTCGACGACGCGGCTGGTGATGGGGTGGGGAGTCCGATCGGGGTGCCGCTGGCGAATGCGCGGGTTTATGTCCTTGACCATTGGTTGCGTCCGGTGCCGGTGGGGGTGACCGGTGAGGTGTATGTCGCGGGAACCGGGGTGGCGCGTGGTTATGTTTCGCGACCGGAATTGACCGTGGCGCGGTTCGTTGCTTCCCCGTTCGGGGACGTGGGGCAGCGGGTGTATCGGACCGGGGATGTGGCGCGGTGGACGGCGGCGGGGGTGTTGGAGTTCGTGGGGCGGGTCGATGAGCAGGTGAAGGTTCGGGGGTTTCGGGTGGAGCCGGGGGAGGTGGCGGCGGTACTGGGGTCGCATCCGGGGGTGGGGCAGGCGGTGGTGGTGGCGCGGGAGGCGCCTGGGGTGGGGGCGGGCACACAGTTGGTGGGGTATGTGGTTTTCGATCGGTCGGGTGTGGTGG
>NZ_JBWSOR010000122.1:0-714 GCF_056629435.1 Nocardia sp. TBRC8007
CCACGCCGAGGACCTCACCGAACAGCCCCGCCAGCACCCGTTCCCGCTCCGAGCGCGGCGCCCGATACGCCACCCCGGACACGATCTGCGGGTCCGGTAACGCCGCACGGTCGAGTTTCCCGTTCGGGGTCAACGGCATCGCCTCGACCACTATCACCGTGGCCGGGATCATGAACTCCGGCAACCGATCGGCCACAAACCGCCGCACATCCGCTGTCAGCAGGCTCGCTCGCGGATTGTTGGTGTAGCGGGCGGGGTCCTTCACCGGTGGCGAGGCCGCGAACACATCGGTGAGTTGTTTGCCGCGCGCGAGCGTGGAGTCCACGAACACCGCCTCCATACACCCCGGTTGCGGCGACCACGTCACCGCGGTGGTGAACCCCCGTCCCTCACCCAGGACATACAGATCCTCCGGAAGGAGACCATCACCGACTCGATCAACACCGGACACCAGGATCTGCTCGGACCCGATTCGGCCGGAACTGGCGGTGAGCGACTGTCCTGTCCGGAGCTGATCTACCGCACGGACTTCGTCGACCAATCCGAGATGGGGGATATGCGTCAGCCGCAGACAACCACCCTTCACCCCGGCCAGCATGCTGTCCACCGACAACAGATCATCACGGTCGGTGAACCGGATTCGGGGCACCTCCGCCAGCGACAACACCGCGATCGGACGCTTACGGAGGATCACGTCATAGCGGTAGCGGGTCA
>NZ_JBWSOR010000123.1:0-714 GCF_056629435.1 Nocardia sp. TBRC8007
GCGCGCTGGACGACGGGCGGAGAACTCGAGTTCGTGGGCCGGGTCGATGAGCAGGTGAAGATCCGGGGGTACCGGGTGGAGCCGGGGGAGGTGGCGGCGGTACTGGGGACCCATCCAGCGGTGACACAGGCGGTGGTCACAGCCCGAGAGGCGCCCGGGGCGGGGGCGGGCACACAGTTGATCGGGTACGTGGTGACCGATCCCGCCCCCGACACCGCGGTCGACCCCGCGGTGCTGCGGCGGTTCGTGACCGAGCGGCTACCGGAGTTCATGGTCCCGGCCACGGTCATCGCCCTCGAGGCGATGCCGTTGACCCCGAACGGGAAACTCGACCACGCCGCGCTACCGGACCCGCAGCTCGTCTCGCGGGTGGCGTATCGGGCACCACGCACGGCGCGCGAACAGGCGCTGGCGGAGTTGTTCGGCGACGTCCTCGGGATAGCCCGGGTCGGGATCGACGACGACTTCTTCGACCTGGGCGGACATTCCCTGTCGGCGACCCGGCTGGTGAGCCGCATCCGGACCGTCCTGGGGGTAGAGGTCCCCATCCGGACGGTGTTCGACGCCCCCACCATCGCCCGGCTGGTCCCGCACCTCGACGACGAGGTGGTGGTGCGGCCGGTATTGGCGGTGGCCCAGCGGCCGGAGCCGATACCGGTGTCGTTCGCGCAGCGACGGTTGTGGTTCATCCACCGGTTCGAAGGCCCCTCGGCC
>NZ_JBWSOR010000124.1:0-712 GCF_056629435.1 Nocardia sp. TBRC8007
CCCACCCCGAGGACCTCACCGAACAGCCCCACCAGTATCTGTTCCCGCTCCGAGCGCGGCGCCCGATACCCCACCCCGGACACGATCTGCGGGTCCGGTAACGCCGCACGGTCGAGTTTCCCGTTCGGGGTCAACGGCATCGCCTCGACTGCCATCACCATGGCCGGGACCATGAACTCCGGCAACCGATCGGCCACAAACCGCCGCACATCCGCTATCAGCAGGCTCACCCGCGGATTATTGGTATACCGCGTCGGGTCCTTCACCGGTGACGAGGCCACGAACACATCGGTGAGCTGTTTGCCGCGCGCGAGCGCAGAGTCCACGAACACCGCGTCCATACACCCCGCATGCGTCGACCACGTCACCGCGGTGGTGAACCCCAACCCCTCCCCCAAGATATGCAGATCCTCCGGAAGAAAACCCTCACCGACTCGATCCGCGCACGCCTGCATGGTGGCTTCACGACCTACCAGCCCCTCCCCCATGACAACGTGACGACCCGAACGGACCTCGTGACCGGCACGGACCTCGTCGACCAATCCCAGATGGGGAATGTCCAGGACCCGGACGCAACCACCACGCCGGGTACTCAGCAACGTCTCCAAGGAGTCGACGCAGTGGTCGGTGAACCGGATTCGGGGTGCCTCTGCCAGCGACAACACCGCGATCGGACGCTTACGGAGGATCACGTCATAGCGGTAGCGGGTCA
>NZ_JBWSOR010000125.1:0-709 GCF_056629435.1 Nocardia sp. TBRC8007
TCGGCGACGAACCGACGCACCTCGGCGACCAGCCCACCCGCCTGCGGGTTGTTCGTCAACCGCGTGACCCGACCGTTCGGAACGAAGGTGTCGGTGAAGCGTTTACCGTGTGCGGTATTTCCAGCGACGAACACCGCATCCATATGCCCCGGCCGCGGAGACCAGGTGACACCCACACAGAAACCGAGGTCTTCACCGATCCGATACAGATCCTCCGGAACCAGACCACCGACAGATCGACCCTCCGGGCTTTCCCCGAGCGTGAATTCGGTACCGACTGTGGTGGTGCGGGTATCGACCGAAACCCTCCGCCCGCATTCGATGTCCCGCATCGCTGAATACTCGGCCCCGAGCCCCCCATGCGGAATGTCCGTCACACGGATCCGGTCGTCACCGGATTCCCCGAGCACATGCCTCAATTCCCGGTAACCCGGGAAGGAAACGGTCACCACTTCCGCGAAGGACAGTCGTTCGACCGGGCTCTTGGACAGCACCACATCATATCGATATCGGGTCAGCTCGTTCACCGCGTAGCCCCGCCGAAGCTGAATATCCACCGCAGCGAGATCCCCGATCCGGTCGGTCAACGAATGAAAATACTCCGGCGCCAGCAGCAACTCACGCTCCGCGGCACGTTTCCGCCGAACCCGCGCCCGCACAACCCCACCACCTTCGACAAGCTCACCACCTTCGGCGACCTCACCACCTT
>NZ_JBWSOR010000126.1:0-708 GCF_056629435.1 Nocardia sp. TBRC8007
CACGAACACCCGCACATTCGTCAAAGGCCCACCAATCGGTACCGGGCCGTCCCCTATAGGGCCGGACAGTGCGGGTAGACGAGCAACCGCAAACGCCGTGGTCTCCGTAGGCCCGTAAACGTGCACGATCTCTGTGTCCGGCCACTGGCTACAAGCCCGCTCGAACACCGCGGGCGGCATCTCCTCGCCACCAGTCCAGATCTGGCGGACACCACGTAGCTCATCACCACCGTGCTCGACAAACAACTCGAACAATCTGGTAGTGAGGAATACCGCAGAGACATTCCGACCAGCTACAAGCAATCCCACATCTACCGGATCACTGCGATCCCGAGACGCCATGACCACCTGCCCCCCATTGACCAACGGCACCCAAATCTCATAGATCGAAGCATCGAAAGCGGTCGTCGAATGAGCGAGAACACACGCATGCGACTCGCTACACCAAATGTCCTTCCTAGCAAAAACAACCACATTGCGATGGGTGACCGCGACCCCCTTGGGGCGGCCGGTCGAACCAGAGGTATAGATCAGATACGCCAGATTCCCCGGACGCAACCGCCCCCACCGACCCCCACCGGCCGCAGCGACCGCGTCACGGTCGCCAGCGCAGGTGCCCGGAGCGTCGATACACAACAGGTCCGCCGCGACCACCGGCAGGGCCGTGGCCGTGGCCCGGTCGGTCACCACCACCACCGGGGCGGCGTC
>NZ_JBWSOR010000127.1:0-696 GCF_056629435.1 Nocardia sp. TBRC8007
ACACCGAGCTATTGCAGGGGTTGACGGAGTGCGCTGATGGTGTCGGGCGTGTGAGTCGGACGGTGACCAGCAAGGTGGCCGAGCCGGTGTTCGTGTTCACCGGGATGGGTCCGCAGTGGTGGGCGATGGCCCGCGGCCTGTTGGAGGCTGATGGTGTCTTCGCCGCCGAGGCCGCCCGCATCGATAAGGAGTTCCAGCAGATCGCCGGATGGTCGATCGTGGAGGAACTACTACGGCCAGAGCACGAGTCGCGGGCGACCGGTACGGTGGTCGCGCAGGCGGGCAACTTCCTGGTGCAGGTGGCGTTGTGCGCCGAGCTGGAACAGGTGGGGGTCCGGCCCGCAGTAGTGGTCGGCCACAGTGTCGGTGAGGTGGCCGCGGCGTATATAGCCGGGGCTTTGTCGCTGCACGATGCGTTGGTGGTGAGTTATCACCGGGCGCGGTTGCAGGCGACCACTGCCGGGTCCGGGGGGATGCTCGCGGTCGGGTTGCCGGAGCAGGCTGTGCGTGAGCTCGTCGCCGAGGACACCGAGGTGGATATCGCGGCGGTCAACAGCCCTTCGGCGGTGACTTTGGCCGGGGACCTCGCCCGGCTGGACGAGATCGCCGAGTCCCTGACCGAGGAGGGGGTTTTCGCCAAACGTCTGCGGGTGGAGGTGCCGTATCACAGTCATCTGATGGATCCCATCCTCGACC
>NZ_JBWSOR010000128.1:0-693 GCF_056629435.1 Nocardia sp. TBRC8007
TTGGTGCGCTTGAGTTCCGCGTTCTCCCGGCACAGCCGTTTCAGCTCCGCGGACTCCTCAGTGGTGACCCCGGCCCGCGCACCGACATCGACCTGACCTTGGCGCACCCACTTACGAACCGTCTCAGCAGTCCCGACACCCAGCAACGCGGCGACCGCCCCGATCGCCGCCCATTCCGACTCGTGCTGGTCGCGGACCTCCGCAACCATCCGCACCGCCCGCTCACGCAACTCCTGCGGGTACTTCCTCGAACTCACAGACTTCATCCTTCCTCAAGAGAGGAAGTCCCCGGACATGCCGGGTGGGTTCACATGATGAGTACTGACGGGGCATGTGACCTCCCGATGATCACGCTGCCCTCGACTCTCACAACCTTGGACCAACAACACGGGTACAGATCAGCCTGATCTGGCCCCCGCTGCTCGGTCCGCTCTTACGAGAGTTGAGGAGTTGGTTGGGTGTCGAGCCACAGGGTCTCATACTCGGTGGGGCTGAGGTGGCCGAGGTAGGAGTGGCGGCGTTCGGCGTTGTAGAAGTTGTCGATCCAGTCGGCCATCGCGATCGTCAACTCGAGGGTTGTCGACCATTTCCTGGTGTTGAGAAGTTCGGTTTGCATCCGCCCCCAGAATGACTCCATCGCCGCATTATCGAAGCAATCACCGACAGTCCCGAACGAGGGCAGAAGCCGGTGCC
>NZ_JBWSOR010000129.1:0-679 GCF_056629435.1 Nocardia sp. TBRC8007
ATCCACCACGAACACCCGCACATTCCCCACCGGACACCCGATCGGCACCGACACCCCCTCCTCGGACACCCCCACCCCCTCCTCGGCGGACAACACCAGCATCGTCGCGAACACCGTCGTCTCGGTCGGCCCATAACCATTGACAACACCCACCCCCGGCAACAAGGCCCTGGTCCGTTCCACAACCCGCGACGGCAACAACTCACCACCGAAGATCACCAACCGCAACGCACCGACACCACCCCCACCCGACAACCGAACCTCCGACAACGCATCAAACGCCGACGGTGTCTGGTTGAGCACCGTAACCCCCTCACGAACCACCAACTCCCACAAATCACTCGGCGACCGAACCGTCTCCCAACCCACCACCACAACCCGACCACCATGCACAAGCGCACCCCACAACTCCCACACCGAGAAATCGAACGCAAACGAATGACACCACGCCCACACATCCCCAGAGCAGAACCCACACCACCCCGCCGTACCACCGAACAAAGACACCACATCACGGTGGGTGACCGCGACACCCTTCGGGCGACCGGTCGACCCAGAGGTGTAGATCAGATACGCCAGATTGTCCGGACGCAACCGCCCACGGCAATCGGCGTCGGCCGGAGCAGTCGCACTGTGGTCGTCGGTGAAAGTTTCCGGCGCGTCGATACACAACGTTTCC
>NZ_JBWSOR010000130.1:0-672 GCF_056629435.1 Nocardia sp. TBRC8007
CAGTCGCGTTGACTCATCAAAAAGGTCCGCGTGGATCGATTCGTTGCCTCATTTGGAAAGGTCCGGGTCGTTCGGCGCGCCTCTGTCCGTGAGCTGGGTGTTTGCGGTTCACCAGGGTGATGGGGTTGACGTTGGCGAATCGGAGGGCGATCACCAGGTCGCGGGCGGTGCGGTATCGGAATGCGTCGAAGTCGCAGAAGGCGGTGATCCTGGATTCTGTGTGCGGTGACCGGGTATCACCGCGACTACGCGCGGCGTGCGTTGAGGGTGGCGTTGACTCCGCGTGTGGTCAAGACACGGGTGGCGCGTGAGCCGAAGTATGGTCCGGAAGTTGTTGTGGCGTTGGAGAAGTGTTGGGCGGTGCTGAATGCTCCGGCTGGCAAGCGGCTGGCTCCGATACTGGGTGAGCTGGTGCCGCTGCTGCGCCGTCACGGCGAGCTGGACATCGATGACGACACTGCGGAGCTGTTGGTGGGGATGTCGGCGGCCACGATCGACCGCCGGCCGGCGGCGGCGAAGTCGCGGCTGCGGATCAAGGGCCGCTCGCACACCAAACCGGGTTCGTTGTTGAAGTCGCGAATCCCGATGCGCACGTGGGCTGATCACGACGAGAACATTCCGGGGTTCGTGGAGATCGACCTGGTCGGCCACGAGGGCGGCAACCCGCGCGGG
>NZ_JBWSOR010000131.1:0-669 GCF_056629435.1 Nocardia sp. TBRC8007
TGCCCAGGCGTGGTCGGTGTCGCCGGAGGATCGGGTGTTGGTGCATTCCTCGATCGCTTTCGATGCTTCGGTCTATGAGTTATGGCCGACTTTGGTGGCAGGCGCTGGGGTGGTTGTTGTGGGTGAGTCGCGGGCTGATGTCGCTGTGCTCGCGCGAGTGGTGGGGGGTTCGCGGGTGACGAAGATGTTCGCCACGCCGCCTCTGCTTGCGGCGTTGGTCGAGCATCTGTCGTCGACATCCCAACCATCTTTGGGGTGTCTGCGTGAGGTGATCGTGGGTGGTGCGGTGTTTCCGCCGGATCTGGTGCGTCGATTCACGTCGCTGTGCCCGGCGGTTCGGGTCGTCAACGGCTACGGCCCTGCGGAGACGACCGCGTGTGTCTCGGTGTACGACGTGGTCGATGGGGTGGGGGCGTCGGTGCCGATTGGGCGTCCGGTGGGGAATATGCGGGTGTTCGTGTTGGATGGCCGGTTGCGGCCGGTGCCGGTGGGGGTGGTGGGGGAGTTGTATGTGGCCGGTGCGCAGGTGGGGCGTGGGTATCACGGGCGGGTGGGGTTGACGGCGGCGCGGTTCGTGGCTGATCCGTTCGATGTTGCTGGTGGGGGGCGGGTGTATCGGACCGGGGATGTGGTGCGGTGGACTGCGGCGGGGGTGCTGGAGTTCGTGGG
>NZ_JBWSOR010000132.1:0-660 GCF_056629435.1 Nocardia sp. TBRC8007
TGCGGGAGGACCAGCCTGGGGACAGGCGTCTTGTCGGTTATGTTGTTGTGGATCCGGCGGTTTCCTCGGGGCGTGTCGATAGCGACGTGGTTGATCAGTGGCGTTCGGTTTATGACGAGGTCTACTCGGGTCCGGAGGGTTTTTCTTCGGAGGATGCGGTAACCGGTCTGCGTGATGATTTCAGTGGGTGGAACAGTAGTTACTCCGGTAGGCCGATCGCGGTCGAGCAGATGTTGGAGTGGCGAGCGGTTACTGTCGATAGGATTCGTGCGTTGGGTCCGTCGCGTGTCCTCGAGATCGGTGTGGGGTCGGGTCTGTTGCTCTCGCGGCTGGCTGGTGAATGTGAGCAGTATTGGGGAACCGATATATCGTCGGTGGCGATCGCGGATCTCGAGTCCGGATTGCGCGGTGCGGGGGTGTGGTGGGCCGGTCGGGTTGTGTTGCGTGTGCAGCCTGCCGATGACTTCGACGGGCTGCCGGTCGCGTGGTTCGACACGATTGTCTTGAATTCCGTTGTCCAGTATTTCCCGAGCGCGGACTATCTCGACACGGTGATATCTCGTTGCCTGGAGTTGCTCGCCCCGGGGGGTGTCCTCTTCATCGGTGATGTCAGGAACCTCTCCTATCACGAGCAGTTACTCACCGCGATCGAGATCGCCA
>NZ_JBWSOR010000133.1:0-642 GCF_056629435.1 Nocardia sp. TBRC8007
CGGTGGTGGTGGGATGGCCTCGATCGCGTGTTCGGCCGAGGATGCCACAGAGTTGATCGCTGATTGGGCGGGCCGGATCTCGGTGGCGGCGATCAACGGGCCCGCGGCGACCGCGGTGGCGGGTGATGACGACGCGTTGAGTGAGTTGCTCGACCGGTGTGCCGCTGAAGACATCTGGGCGCGGCGTATCGATGTCGACTATGCCTCGCATTCGGTGCATGTCGAACAGATTCGTGCGGATCTGCATGCGGCGTTGGCCGGTATCCTGCCGGTCGGTGGGGAGGTACCTTTCTACTCCACGGTCGATGGCGACTGGGTGGACACCGCTGAGTTGGACGCAGGCTACTGGTACCGGAATCTGCGCCGGACGGTCGCTTTCGCGCCCGCGGTCGAGGCTTTGGTCGAGCTCGGTCATACCGCGTTCCTGGAGATCAGTCCGCATCCGGTGCTCGCGGCGAGTATCGAGGACATCGCGGCGGCCACCGACACTCCCGTCACCGCACTACACACCCTGCGCCGCGGCGAAGGCGGCGCGCATCGTCTGCTACGCGCACTCGGCGAAGGGTGGGTACACGGAATACCCGTCGACTGGACCAAGGCACTCGACACCACCACAACACGCCCAATCGCCCTACCCACCTA
>NZ_JBWSOR010000134.1:0-635 GCF_056629435.1 Nocardia sp. TBRC8007
AGGGGTTGACAGCGGGTGTGTGCTGAGGTCATGAGGTATCCACAAGGTGGCGGACTGACGGCTGAGCGCCGGATGTTCCGGGAGGGGATTCGGGTACAAGCGGCTGCGATGTTCGCCGAAGGACAGGGCAATGCGCAGATCGCCAAGCGGTTGCGGGTCGGTGTCCGTTCGGTGCAGCGGTGGCGTCGAGCGTGGAGGTACGGCGGAGAGCTCTCATTGCGATCGGCGGGGTCGCCGGGGCGGCCGAAACTCGACGACACCATGTTCGCGGCGCTGGAAGCGGAGTTGGCCGAAGGCGCGGTGGCGCATGGTTGGCCGGATCAGACCTGGACTCTGGCCCGGATCCAGGCGCTCGTCGAGCGCCGGTTCGCCACGAATGTGTCACCGGCGGGTATCTGGCGGCTGCTGCACCGGCATGGCTGGTCGTATCAGCTCCCGGCCCGGCGGGCGGTCGAGCAGGATCCTCGAGCGGTCCAGAGATGGGTGAAACAGACATGGCCGCGGATAAAACGACAGCGGCGGCGCTCGGGGCCTGGCTGGTCTTCGAAGACGAGGCCGGTTTCTCGATGACGCCGCCGACGCGGGCGACCTGGTCGGTGCGTGGGCGCACTCCCACGGTCACGGTCCGAGGACGA
>NZ_JBWSOR010000135.1:0-631 GCF_056629435.1 Nocardia sp. TBRC8007
ACACGAACACCCGCATATTCCCCACCGGACGCCCGATCGGAACCGACACCCCCACCTCCCCCTCATTCGATAGCACCGACGTCGTCGCGAACACCGTTGTTTCGGTGGGTCCGTAGCCGTTGATGACGCGTACCCCCGGTAGCAGGGCCCTGGTCCGTTCCACGATCTGCGGTGTCAACGGCTCACCGGCGAAGATGATGGTGTCGGCGGCGATGCGCAGGGTGGGGTGGTCGAGCGCTTCGGCGAACGCCGACGGTACCGTGCTGATCACGCCACCGGACCAGCCGCCCTGTTCGGTGAGGACCAGCACATCCCGCACCACCTCCACCGTCCCGCCCCCGCACAAAGTCGCGAACATTTCCAGGACAGAGACGTCGAAAGCCGTCGAGGTACTCGCCAACACCCGGGTGGGCCCGTCCCCCAGCAGTGGCCCCACCGCGACAACATGGTTGACCACGTTGCGGTGGGAGATGGCGACGCCCTTGGGCACCCCGGTAGAGCCGGAGGTGTAGATCAGGTACGCCAGATTCCCCGGCCGCAGCCGACCGTGGCGGTCGGCGTCGGCCGCAGCGGCCGCGCTGGAATCACCGGGGAGGATGTCCGGGTCGTCGACGCACAGTGTTTCCGCCGC
>NZ_JBWSOR010000136.1:0-628 GCF_056629435.1 Nocardia sp. TBRC8007
CCGCCGAAGATGGTGCTGCCGGAGGCGAATAGGACGAACTGATCCAGTCGCGCCCCGGCCGCGACGACCCCGTCCCACAGTGCGCGGGCGCCGAAGAGTTTAGGCCCGAACACCTTGTCCAAATCGGTGTGGTCCATGTCACCGATGCGCTTGTCGATCGTCATGCCCGCGGCGTGGAAGATGCCTTTCAAAGGATGCGCTGGGGTGTGCGCTCGTGCGATCACCGCGGCGACTGCGTCAGCGTCGCTCACGTCGATCAATTCGCTGACCACCTCGATGCCCTGCCGCTCCCATGCGGCGAGCTGGTCGCGGGCACCGTCGGTGGTGGCGCCCCTGCGACCGAGCAGCGTCAGATGACGGGCACCCTTGTCGATCAGCCAACGGCCGAAGGCCAGACCGAACCCACCGAACCCGCCGGTGATCAGGTACTGCGCAGCAGGATCGATGACCGGCTTCGGAATCTGCGGACGCACCAACGGCGCCTCCTCGTCCAGCCGCAGCACAATCCGCTCAAGCCGGGTGGAGCGGGCAACCTCTTCGAAAGCGTGCGCGACATCCGCGGTACCGAAAGTCTCGAAAGGCAACGGCCGATACGTACCATCACTGAGCCGGTCATACACCTCACGGA
>NZ_JBWSOR010000137.1:0-614 GCF_056629435.1 Nocardia sp. TBRC8007
TCGACGACGATGCGGCGGTGCGGCCGGTGTTGGCGGTGGTGCGGCGCCCGGAGGTGGTGCCGGTGTCGTTCGCGCAGCGACGGTTGTGGTTCATCCACCGGTTCGAAGGCCCCTCGGCCACCTACAACATGCCGTTGGGGGTGCGCCTGTCGGGTGCGGTGGATGTGGCGGCGTTACGGGCGGCGCTCGTGGATGTGGTGGGGCGGCACGAGAGCCTGCGCACGGTGTTCGCCGAGGTGGACGGGGTGCCGGTGCAGCGGGTGCTCGGGGCCGGAGAATTCGCCATGCCGCTGGAGGTGGCGGACGTGGCGGATGTGGAGGCGGCGGTGGCCGCGGCGGCGCGGTATGCGTTCGACCTGGCGGCGGAGATCCCGATACGGGCGAGTGTGTTCCGCTACACCGGGGCGGTCGAAGACGACCGTGCTCGCGACGAGTACGTGCTGGTGCTGGTGATGCACCATATCGCCGGGGACGGGTGGTCGTTGGCGCCGTTGTTGCGGGATCTGGTGTGCGCCTACACCGCCCACGCCCACGGTCGCGGCCCGGACTGGGTGCCGTTACCGGTGCAGTACGCGGACTACACGCTGTGGCAGCGGGAACTGTTGGGTGAGGCG
>NZ_JBWSOR010000138.1:0-603 GCF_056629435.1 Nocardia sp. TBRC8007
GCCGTTGCCGGTGCAGTACGCGGACTACACACTGTGGCAGCGGCAACTGTTGGGCGAGCAAACCGATCCCGACAGTGTGTTGTCGCGGCAGTTGGAGTATTGGCGGGGCGAGCTGGCCGGGTTGCCCGCGCAGCTGTCGTTGCCGACCGACCGGCCCCGCCCACGAGTGGCGAGCTATCGCGGGGACACCGTGGCGGTGGTGATCGACGCCGAGACCCGGGCGTTGGTGCAGCGGCTGGCGCGGCGGGAGGACGCGACGGTGTCGATGGTGCTGCAGGCGGGGTTGGTGGTGTTGTTGTATCACCTGGGGGCGGGGACCGACATCCCGCTCGGGTCGCCGATCGCCGGGCGTACCGACGAGGCGTTGACCGATCTGGTCGGGTTTTTCGTCAATACGTGGGTGTTGCGGGCACACCTCACCCCGGCGGGTTCGTTCACCGACCTGCTCGGGCAGGTACGGGAGAAGGCGCTGGCGGCCTACGCCCATCAGGACGCGCCGTTCGAGTTGCTGGTCGAGCTGCTCAACCCGGTCCGCTCCACGGCCCACCACCCACTGTTCCAGGTGGCGTTGGCATTCCAGAACAACACCCTGCCCGTGATCGA
>NZ_JBWSOR010000139.1:0-581 GCF_056629435.1 Nocardia sp. TBRC8007
CGGTCGAGCGGATCCGCCGCCTGGGAGCGGGGCGGGTCCTCGAGGTCGGTGTCGGGTCGGGGTTGTTGTTGTCGCGGTTGGCGCCGGAGTGTCGGGAGTATTGGGCGACGGACCTGTCGGCGGCGACGGTGGAAACACTCGGCCGACAGCTCGCGCAACTACAACGCGCGTGGACCGAGCGGGTCTTCCTGCGCACCGCGGCGGCCGATGATCTCGCGGGGCTGCCCGAGGGCTATTTCGATACCGTGGTGGTGAATTCGGTGGTCCAGTATTTCCCCGGCCGCGCTTATCTGCGGCGGGTGATCGAACAGGTGTTGCGGGTGTTGGCGCCCGGGGGCGGGTTGTTCGTGGGGGATGTGCGGAATCTGTCGCTGCTGGAGGAGTTCACCACCGCGGTGCAACTCGCGCGTGGTGGGGACACCGATCCGCGGGCGGTGCGGGAGCGGGTCCGGCGCGAGATCGCCACCGAGCAGGAACTACTCGTGGCCCCGGAGTACTTCCACGCGTTGGCCGATGAGATCGATGACATTGGCGCGGTCGCTGTCGAACTCAAGGCGGGTTTGTCGGTCAACGAGTTGACC
>NZ_JBWSOR010000140.1:0-576 GCF_056629435.1 Nocardia sp. TBRC8007
AGTCCGGTCAGCTGTGGCCTGGATATCGTTGTGGCACAGGTTGGTGAGGAGGTTTGGATTCGCATCAGCGAAGTGGATACGGCGAAACCTACAGCGATCTCGCCGCCGAATTCGGGGTGGCCACGAGCACCGCGTGGCGCTACGTCGAGAAGACCGCGAAAACAGAGCCGCTCGCCGAGGATGGAAAAGGATCATTCCATGCCATTGAAGCGGATTCCCTTGTGCTTCCGCCCCACGGGCTCTCTTCCGATCATGATCGGAAGAGAGCCCGTGGCGAGTATGTGCGTGTAGCTCAGAGCGCCTTGAAGGTTCGTGTGAAGGACTTGGGCGCAGGTGCGGTGGGAGCGTTCGGTGTGATCGAAACATGGACCGTGAAGTTCGCTCCGTAGGCGGCCTTGTAGGTTCCGGTCCCTTTGAAGCGCAGCGTCTGGTTGGCGTTGTTCAGCGAGAATCCTGCTGGCAGTGGGGGAGTCTTGGGGCCTTGTGGTGTCTGTCCGCTGACCTGCGCTTGTTTGACCATCTGATAGATCGATTGTTCGCTGCCTGTGCATTCCTGATTCGCGCAAACCCATGGGA
>NZ_JBWSOR010000141.1:0-562 GCF_056629435.1 Nocardia sp. TBRC8007
GCCGTGGTGATCGCGGTCGAGGCGATGCCGTTGACCCCGAACGGGAAACTCGACCACGCCGCGTTACCGGACCCGGAATTCGCCTCCGGGGTGGCATATCGGGCGCCGCGGTCGGAACGCGAACGGGTGCTGGCGGGACTGTTCGGGGACGTCCTCGGGATGGGCCGGGTCGGGATCGACGACGACTTCTTCGATCTGGGGGGACATTCGCTGCTGGCGACCCGGCTGGTGAGCCGCATCCGGGCGATCCTGGGGGTGGAGGTCCCGATCCGGACGGTGTTCGACGCCCCCACCGTCGCCCGCCTGGTCGCCCGCCTCGATGACGAAACCGCAGTACGGCCGGTATTGGCGGTGGCCCAGCGGCCGGAGCCGATGCCGGTGTCGTTCGCGCAGCGACGGTTGTGGTTCCTGCACCGGTTCGAAGGCCCCTCGGCGACCTACAACATGCCGTTGGGGGTGCGGCTGACGGGCGCGGTGGACGTGGCGGCGTTGCGGGCGGCACTCACCGATGTGGTGGGACGACACGAAAGCCTGCGGACGGTGTTCGCCGAGGTCGACGGGG
>NZ_JBWSOR010000142.1:0-558 GCF_056629435.1 Nocardia sp. TBRC8007
TTGTGCACGCCAAGCAACTCGTCTCGGTATGCCATATCGCACAGAAATACACGGCATAATCAGAAACCGCGAGCAGCACAAGGTAATCCGCTTCACTGCCATAGAATTGAACAGGCAAAGCACCCGAACCACTCCCCACCCATAATCAAGTCACGGTCGGGGACCACTGTGAAGAAAAGGAACAAAAAACAAACTTTGTCGACAGCACCTCGCGGGTCATGTTTACTGGTCTCCGCGGTTAAAAGTGTTGACGAAACCACGATTCACCGGAGCGAAGCCTTACCAAACAGACCTCCTCTCGTCACGCCTTCCAGCAGGGACGCGGAAGACGAACGACACGGTCGTGGCAGATTCCGTGCGCGTCGCGAACACTTTCCGCACACTTGAAGTACTTCAGAATTGGACAAATTTAGAAGGAACTGAGAATGAAGCGTGGCATCAGTGTTGCTGTCGGTGCGATATCCGCGATATCCACCGTTTTCCTCACGGCAATCCCCGCATCCGCGGCCCCCATCACGATCACCAGCCTCGACAGCGTACTCAAAGCTCAATACGGCG
>NZ_JBWSOR010000143.1:0-536 GCF_056629435.1 Nocardia sp. TBRC8007
GGGGTCGCCCAAATAGCGCCCGCCGTGGAGGTCGAAGGCCAGCGCCACGTAGCCCAGCTCAGCCAGGATGTCGGCCCGACGGCGCTGGAAGTCGTTCAGCCCTGGCCCCTCGGGCCCGACCAGGACCGCGGGCCGGCGGTCGACACCGGCCGGGAGCGCAAGGTGCCCGATCATCGTTAGGCCGTCGGCCGGGTACTCGACCGTGCGCGTTGTAACCGTCGTCATGAGACTGGACTGTAGTGATCATCGAGCTCGGTCGGGCCGGTGTTCACCACTGGCAGAACAGCGCAGGTGTGCCGCTGAAATGCGGCGATGGCTCACAAGATCCGTCACAAACCACGTTCCCGCGGCAGCGTTATCGGATCACCTGCTCCTCGGAGAACTTCTTCTCTGACACCAACCACCCCAGCGCTCGACCCGTATAAACCGGATCAGAACGTAGCGGCAGCGATCACCAGCCCACGAACCAGCACCCACACCTCGACATCACCGCAGATCGCAGCCATATCCGACCGAAAATTCGACAGTGCTACCGG
>NZ_JBWSOR010000144.1:0-535 GCF_056629435.1 Nocardia sp. TBRC8007
GTCCCCGAACAGCTCCGCCAACACCTGTTCGCGCTCCGTGCGCGGCGCCCGATACCCCACCCCGGACACGAATTCCGGGTCCGGTAACGCCGCACGGTCGAGTTTCCCGTTCGGGGACAACGGCATCGCCTCGACCGATACCACCGCAGCCGGGACCATGAACTCCGGCAGCCGGTCGGCCGCGAAGCGGCGCACATCCGCCAGCAGCAAGCTCGCCTGCGGATTGTTGGTAGAGCGGGTAGGGTCCTGCGCCAGCGCCGAGGCCAGGAACACATCGGTGAACTGTTTACCCCGCGCGAGCGTAGCGTCCACGAACACCGCGTCCATACACCCTGTTTGCGTCGACCACGTCACCGCGGTGGTGAACCCCAGCCCCTCCCCGAGGGCATACAGATCCTCCGGGAGCAGTCCGGCACCGCCTCGATCGACACCATGGGCCACGATCTGGTCGGACCCGATTCGGTTGGGGGTGACCGGCTGTTCTGCCCGCAGCTGCTCGACCGCGCGGACGTCGTCGACCAAACCCAGATGCGGA
>NZ_JBWSOR010000145.1:0-529 GCF_056629435.1 Nocardia sp. TBRC8007
CATCGACACCGTCGCGTCCTGCCGCCGCGCCAGCCGCTGCAGCAACGCCCGGGTCTCAGCATCGATCTCCACCGCCACGGTGTCGCCGCGATAGCTCGCCACCCGTGGGCGGGGCCGATCGGTCGGCAACCGCAGTTGTTCGGGCAACCCCGCCAGCTCGTCCCGCCAATACGCCAACTGCCGCGACACCACACTGTCGGGATCGGTGTGCTCACCCAACAGCTGCCGCTGCCACAGCGTGTAGTCCGCATACTGCACCGGCAGCGGCGCCCACTCCGGGCTGCGGCCGTGGATGCGTGCGGTGTAGGCACTGGCCAGATCCCGCAGCAACGGCCCCAACGACCACCCGTCCCCGGCGATATGGTGGATCAGCAGCAGTAGCACGTACTCGCCGCGGGTATGGTCGTCCTCGCCCGGGCCGGAGCAGCGGAACACACTCGCCCGCACCGGGATCTGCGCCGACAGGTCGAACGTATACCGCGCCGCGGCGGCCACCGCCGCCTCCATGTCCACGACTTCCGCCTCGGCC
>NZ_JBWSOR010000146.1:0-514 GCF_056629435.1 Nocardia sp. TBRC8007
TATCGGTGATGCCCCCGACGGTGCGGGATTGGTCGGGTTCGTGGAGTTCGCGACCGAGTTGTTCGACCGGGCGACGGTCGAGGCGCTCGTGGCCCGGTATGTGTGGGTGTTGCGGCAGGTGGCGGCCACCCCGCAGCTGGCGGTGGGGGCGGTGGAGGTGCTCACCACCGCCGAACGCGACCGGTTGTTGCGGGACTACAACGCCACCACTGTGGCGGTCGATACCGATACCACTGTGGTGGAGTTGATCGAGGCACAGGCGCGGCGGTCCCCGGAGGCGGTGGCGGTGGTGTGTGCGGGGGTGGAGTTGTCCTACCGCGACCTCGACGAGCGCGCTGACCGGCTGGCACAGCTGTTGGTGGTGCGGGGGGTGGGGCCCGAGCGGGTGGTGGCGGTGGCGTTGCCTCGGTCGGTGGAGTTGGTGGTGGCGTTGGTGGCGGTGTGGAAGGCCGGGGGTGCGTATCTGCCGGTGGATCCATCCTATCCGTCGGATCGGTTGGCGTTCGTGTTCGCT
>NZ_JBWSOR010000147.1:0-508 GCF_056629435.1 Nocardia sp. TBRC8007
CGATCCGACGTCGTTGCGGGGTTCACGCACCGGCGTCTACGCAGGCGGCTTGTTCTACGACCAAGGACTCGTACATCCCGGCGGGCTGTCGGCCATCGACGGCCAGCAGCTGATCGGTAGTGCGGCCAGTGTGATGTCGGGGCGGGTGTCGTTCGTGCTCGGATTGGAAGGCCCGGCGCTGACGCTCGATACGGCGTGTTCGTCGTCGCTGGTCGCGGTGCATCTGGCGGCGCAGGCACTGCGGCACGGGGAGTGCGATCTCGCGTTGGCCGGCGGCGTCACCGTCATGTCGAGCCCCGCAGAGTTCGTCGGTTTCGGCCGCCAGGGTGCTTTGGCGCCCGACGGTCGATGCAAGGCGTTCGCCGCTGCGGCCGACGGCACCAGCTGGGGCGAAGGCGCGGCGCTGCTGGTGGTGGAGCGGTTGTCGGATGCGGTGGCGCATGGTCATCAGGTGCTGGCGGTGTTGCGCGGTTCCGCGGTCAACCAGGACGGGACCAGCAACGGGTTC
>NZ_JBWSOR010000148.1:0-507 GCF_056629435.1 Nocardia sp. TBRC8007
CAGCTGTCATCCGCCTAATGATCGACGATAGGCAGCGGGTGTGGCTCCCGTCGTCGCGCGCAGATGCCCGCGCAACGCGGTAACGCTGCCGAATCCCGCATGCGCGGCAACGACTTCGATCGGCAACCGCGTAGTCTCCAGCAACTCCCGCGCCCGCGTGGTGCGCTGGGCATCCAGCCAGCGCCGGGGCGTGGTGCCTACCTCCGCCTTGAACCGCCGGATGAAGGTGCGCTCGCTCATCAGCGCGTGCGCGGCCATTGCCGAAACATCCACCGCAGCCTCCGGTTCCGCTACCGCCCAAGCCAGCGTGGCGGCGAGACCACCATCGGCATCGCGCTCGCCGGGGTCGGCCGGGATGTACTGCGCCTGGCCGCCTTCCCGGTGCGGCGCGGTCACATTCCACCTGGCCAGTTCCGCCGCCGACCGCGCGCCCAGTTCCCGGCGGACAAGATGCAGGCACAGATCGAGGCCCGCCGAAAGACCCGCCGAAGTGAGCACATCGCCGTC
>NZ_JBWSOR010000149.1:0-505 GCF_056629435.1 Nocardia sp. TBRC8007
TGATCCGACGTCGTTGCGGGGTTCACGCACCGGCGTCTACGCGGGCGCCATGTACCACGATTACGAGCCGGCCCTGCTGGAACGGCTCCCCGCTGTCGAGGGGCAGCGGATAGCCGGTGCGTCGAGTGTGATGTCGGGGCGGGTGTCGTTCGTGCTCGGATTGGAAGGCCCGGCGCTGACGCTGGATACGGCGTGTTCGTCGTCGCTGGTCGCGGTGCATCTGGCGGCGCAGGCACTGCGCCGCGGGGAGTGCGATCTCGCGTTGGCCGGCGGCGCCACCGTCATGGCTCGGCCGACGGTCTTCGTCGATTTCAGTCGCCAGCGCGCTTTGGCGCCCGACGGTCGATGCAAGGCGTTTGCCGCTGCGGCCGACGGCACCAGCTGGGGCGAAGGCGTCGGAGTCCTCCTGCTGGAACGGGTATCGGATGCGGTGGCGCATGGTCATCAGGTGCTGGCGGTGTTGCGCGGTTCCGCGGTCAACCAGGACGGTGCCTCGAACGGTTTG
>NZ_JBWSOR010000150.1:0-503 GCF_056629435.1 Nocardia sp. TBRC8007
CGATCACGCATGCGGCGGTGGTGAATCTGGTATCGGAGGTGTGGCCGCTGACGGAAAGTGACCGGATGCTGGTGCATTCGTCGGTCGCTTTCGATGCCTCCGTCTACGAGTTGTGGGCCCCGCTGCTGGCCGGGGGAGCGTTGGTGGTGGCTGGTGCGGGGCGGGTGGACTTCGTGGGTATCGAAGCGCAGGTCGCGAGGCACGCGGTATCGGTGATATTCCTGACCTCACCGCTATTGCCGCTGTGGGCCGAGCATTTGGCTACCGCGGCCGAAAGCACCGTCGCTACTGCAGGCGTGGTGTCTCAGTGGGGGGTGTTGCGACACGTGATCGTCGGTGGTGATGTGTTCCCGCTCGATGCTGCGCGACGGGTACACGCACTGTTGCCGAATCTGCGGGTGACCCACGCCTACGGGCCCGCGGAGAACACCGTCTACACCGCTCTGCATGAGCTCGTCGACACGGATTTCGCGGAGACGGGAGTGTCGGTGCCGATCGGTGCC
>NZ_JBWSOR010000151.1:0-500 GCF_056629435.1 Nocardia sp. TBRC8007
GGCGTCGATCTCCACCGCCACACTGTCACCGCGATAGCTCGCCACCCGCGGCCGCGGCCGGTCGGTCGGCAACCGCAGTTGTTCGGGCAGCCCGGCCAGCTCGTCCCGCCAATACGCCAGCTGCCGCGACACCACACTGTCGGGATCGGTGTGCTCACCCAACAGTTGCCGCTGCCACAGCGTGTAGTCCACGTACTGCACCGGCAGCGGCGCCCACTCCGGGCTGCGGTCGTGGATGCGTGTGGTGTAGGCGCCGGCCAGATCCCGCAGCAACGGCGCCAACGACCACCCGTCCCCGGCGATATGGTGGATCAGCAGCAGTAGCACGTACTCGCCGCGGGTATGGTCGTCCTCGCCCGGGCCGGTGCAGCGGAACACACTCGCCCGCACCGGGATCTGCGCCGACAGGTCGAACGTATACCATGCCGCCGCGGCCACCGCCGCCTCCATGTCCACGACTTCCGCCTCGGCCACTTCCACCGGCACCTCGAATTGCCCGA
>NZ_JBWSOR010000152.1:0-496 GCF_056629435.1 Nocardia sp. TBRC8007
CGCGGTCGAGCGGTTACGTGCGGGGCAGTCGGTCGCCCCCGGCCTCGGTGGAATCGGGTTCGAACAGATCGTGGCCCATGGTGTCGATCGAGTCGGTGCCGGACTGCTCCCGGAGGATCTGTATGCTCTCGGGGAGGGGTTGGGGTTCACTACCGCGGTGACGTGGTCGACGCACGCGGGGTGTATGGACGCGGTGTTCGTGGACGCTACGCTCGCGCGCGGTAAACAGTTCACCGATGTGTTCGCGGCACCGGCGGTGCGGAAGGACCTCGCCCGCTATACCAACAATCCGCAGGCCAGCCTGCTGACCGCGGACGTGCGCCGGTTCGCGGCCGACCGGCTACCGGAGTTCATGGTCCCGACTGTGGTGATCGCGGTCGAGGCGATGCCGTTGACCCCGAACGGGAAACTCGACCGTGCGGCGTTACCGGACCCGGAATTCGCCTCCGGGGTGGGGTATCGGGCGCCGCGCTCGGCGCGCGAACGGGTGCTGGCG
>NZ_JBWSOR010000153.1:0-484 GCF_056629435.1 Nocardia sp. TBRC8007
AGGCACTCGGCGAGCAGGTCGACGACGTCGCGCCAGGCTCGCTGCGCGTGCCGTGGGTGGTAGCCGACGCCGGGGAGCACGGTGTGGTCGACCGTCGGGTGGTGGAAGGCATGCAAGGCGCCACCGTAGACCACGAGGCGCCAGTCGACGCCCGCGGCCTGCATCTCGGCGGTGAACGCGTCCCGTTGCGCGGGCGGCATGATCGGGTCTTCCGACCCGACCCCCGCCCACACCGGGCAGCGAATGCGCGCCGCCTCGCCCGGTCGGCCTGTGGTCAGTGCGTTGACTGTCCCGATCGCGCGCAGGTTGACGCCGTCGCGCCCGAGTTCCAGCACGATTGCGCCCCCGGTGCCGTAGCCGACGGCGGCGATCCGGTCGGGGTCGGTCCGCGGTTCGGCGCGCAACACGTCGAGCGCCGCGTGGCCGATGCCCCGCATCCGGTCGGGGTCGGCGAGTAGCGGCATGCAACGTGCCAGCATCTCCT
>NZ_JBWSOR010000154.1:0-480 GCF_056629435.1 Nocardia sp. TBRC8007
CGGTGGTGGGTGCGCGGTTGCGGGAGTTGACGGGTGCGCGGTTGCATAATTTGTATGGTCCGACCGAGGCCGCGGTGGATGTGACGTTCCATGAGGTGTCGGATGCGGATGTGGTGTCGGTGCCGATCGGTGTGCCGGTGTTCAATACGCGGGTTTTTGTGTTGGATGCGCGGTTGCGTCCGGTGCCGGTGGGGGTTGTGGGTGAGTTGTATTTGGCGGGTGTGCAGTTGGCGCGGGGTTATGTGGGTCGGTCGGATTTGACGGCGGATCGTTTTGTGGCTGATCCGTTTGGTGTGGGTGGGCGGTTGTATCGCACGGGTGATCTTGTTATGTGGTCGGGTTCGGGTGAGTTGGAGTATGTGGGTCGTACTGATTTCCAGGTGAAGGTGCGTGGTCTGCGGATCGAGTTGGGGGAGATCGAGGCCGCGTTGGTTGCTCATGAGTCGGTGGCGGGGGCGGTGGTCGTGGTGCGTTCGGATG
>NZ_JBWSOR010000155.1:0-479 GCF_056629435.1 Nocardia sp. TBRC8007
TACTGAGGTTTTCGGTGTGATGTCGTGAGTGTGAGTCCGGTTGCGGTCAGGCATCCGTCGATTAGGTTGTGATGGTATTGAATTCGTCGTAGGCCGTGGCGGAGGGTGTGTAGCAGGTGGGTCGGGTCTGTGAATGTGGTGTTGGCCTGGCTGTTTCGTCTCAGTAGTGACCAGATGCTTTCGACCGGGTTCAATTCGGGTGCGTACGGTGGTAGCCGGTAGCAGTTGATCCAGTCGTGGGTGTCGATGAATGTGCTTAGCCGGGTGTCGCGGTGCACGTTCAGGTTGTCCCAGACCAGCACGATCGGGCCACCGAGTTGGCGGTGGGTATCGACGAGCAGGTCGCGGTAGTCGGTCCAGGCGAAGCTACGGCGCCCGGCGGTCTTCGGGCCGCGATGATATTTGGGCCGGTAGATCAGCCGGGAACGCTCGCCGGTCTTGTAGCAAACCACCGCGGCTACGGAGAACCGCCGCTGGGA
>NZ_JBWSOR010000156.1:0-478 GCF_056629435.1 Nocardia sp. TBRC8007
GACGATGCGGCGGTGCGGCCGGTGTTGGCGGTGGTGCGGCGCCCGGAGGTGGTGCCGGTGTCGTTCGCGCAGCGCCGGTTGTGGTTCCTGCATCGGTTCGAGGGCCCCTCGGCGACCTACAACATACCGATGGCGGTGCGGCTGTCGGGTGCGGTGGATGTGGTGGCGTTGCGGGCGGCGCTCGTGGATGTGGTGGGGCGGCATGAGAGCCTGCGCACGGTGTTCGCCGAGGTGGACGGGGTGCCGGTGCAGCGGGTCCTTGGGGCCGGAGAATTCGACGTACCGGTGGCGGTGGCGGACGTGGCGGAGGTGGAGGCGGCGGTGGCCGCGGCGGCGCGGTACGCGTTCGACCTGGCGGCGGAGATCCCGATACGGGCCGACGTGTTCCGCTACACCGGAGTGGTCGAAGACGACCGTGCTCGCGACGAGTACGTGTTGATGCTGGTGCTGCACCATATCGCCGGGGACGGTGGGTCGC
>NZ_JBWSOR010000157.1:0-476 GCF_056629435.1 Nocardia sp. TBRC8007
CCAATCCTTCGCGGTCCGATAGTTCACACCCACTTCCGCAGCAGCGGGCCCCATCGACCATCCCGCTGCCATCAGTTCCAGGAATCGCCGCTTGGCCTCGGGTTTTCCACGAACCAGCACAGCCGCGCTGATCAGACCATCAGCTACCAGAATCCGGCGAGCCACCGAGAACGCGACCCCAGCGGTCTTGGCGGCACGACTCACCGATCCCGTCTCGTCGAATACCCGCCGGATCAGCACCGGGTCCACCGGGTGAGTCGCACCCCTGGACTTGCCCATCACGATGCCCTTCGCCCGCAGAATCGCATAGCACCGCCCCCGCGTAATCCCCAACACCGCAGCAGCTTCAGCCACGCCCACCCCAGCACCAACCAAACTGATCAGCTGATCACCGAACTGGGCCACATCCTCCGAAAACGACACGGTCGCCGCAACCTCTCAATCGAGAGTGTTGCGACGACCGCGTGAACCCAAGC
>NZ_JBWSOR010000158.1:0-466 GCF_056629435.1 Nocardia sp. TBRC8007
CCTCGGGGGTGGCGTATCGGGCACCACGCACGGCGCGCGAACAGGCGCTGGCGGAGTTGTTCGGGGAGGTCCTCGGGGTGTCCCGGGTCGGGCTCGACGACGACTTCTTCGACCTGGGCGGACATTCCCTGTCGGCGACCCGGCTGGTGAGCCGCATCCGGACCGTCCTGGGGGTGGAGGTCCCCATCCGGACGGCGTTCGACGCCCCCACCATCGCCCGGCTGGTCCCGCACCTCGACGACGAGGTGGTGGTGCGGCCGGTGTTGGCGGTGGCCCAGCGGCCGGAGCCGATGCCGGTGTCGTTCGCGCAGCGACGGTTGTGGTTCCTGCACCGGTTCGAAGGCCCCTCGGCCACCTACAACATCCCGTTGGGGGTGCGGTTGACGGGGGCGGTGGACGTGGCGGCGTTGCGGGCGGCGCTCACCGATGTGGTGGGACGACACGAAAGCCTGCGGACGGTGTTCGC
>NZ_JBWSOR010000159.1:0-465 GCF_056629435.1 Nocardia sp. TBRC8007
CACCTCCGGTTCGACCGGCCGTCCCAAGGGGGTCGCGGTCACCCACCGCAACGTGGTCAACCATGCTGTCGCGGTGGGGGCACTGTTGGGCGGTGACGGGCCTATCCGGGTGTTAGCGAGTACCTCGACGGCCTTCGATGTTTCTGTCCTGGAGATGTTCGCGACCCTGTACGGGGGCGGGACGGTGGAGGTGGTGCGGGATGTGTTGGTCCTCGCCGAACAGGGTGGCTGGTCCGGGGGTGTGATCAGCACGGTGCCGTCCGTGTTCGCCGAAGTGCTCGACCACCCCGCCCTGCCCATCACCGCCGACACCATCATCTTTATCGGTGAACCGTTGACATCTCGGGTCGTGGAGCGGACCAGGGCCTTGCTACCGGGAGTACGCATCATCAACGGCTACGGCCCCACCGAGACGACGGTGTTCACGACGACGTCGGTGCTGTCCGACGAGGGGGAGGTAGGGGC
>NZ_JBWSOR010000160.1:0-463 GCF_056629435.1 Nocardia sp. TBRC8007
GGTGTTGTTCTGGAAAGCCAGTGCCACTTGGAACAGCGGGTGGTGGGCCGTGGAGCGGATCGGGTTGAGCAGCTCGACCAACAACTCGAACGGTGCGTCCTGATTGGCGTAGGCCGCCAGCGCCTTCTCCCGTACCTGCCCGAGCAGGTCGGTGAACGAACCCGCCGGGGTGACGCGTGCCCGCAACACCCAGGTGTTGACGAAGAACCCGACCAGATCGGTCAACACCTCGTCGGTACGCCCGGCGATCGGTGTCCCGATCGGAATGTCGGTCCCCGCACCGAGGTGATACAGCAGCACCACCAACCCCGCCTGCAGCACCATCGACACCGTCGCGTCCTCCCGCCGCGCCAGCCGCCGCACCAATGCCCGGGTCTCGGCATCGATCACCAACGGCACGGTGTCGCCGCGATAGCTCGCCACCTGCGGCCGGGGCCGGTCGGTCGGCAACCGCAGTTGTTCA
>NZ_JBWSOR010000161.1:0-463 GCF_056629435.1 Nocardia sp. TBRC8007
GCTTAGTGCTTCGTTCCTGTTTGAGTGGTTGAATTGAAGAGGGGTGTATCGGCGAGGGTGGAGGTGAGTGTGGTGCCGAAGACCCTCATGGCGCGTCCGCCGCGGGATGAATGGGAGGCCGAGCGGATTCATCGGTTGTCCAGAGCGCGGCATGCTCCGGCCGACTGGATCGAGCGGGCACGGATCGTCGCGTTGAGCTGGGAGGGGTTGCGGGCGTCGGAGATCGCGGAGTATTCGGGCTGCCATGACAACCGGGTGCGGCGCTGGTTGAACCGGTTCAACGCCGAGGGTCTCGACGGGCTGGGCACCCGGCCCGGATGCGGGCGTAAACGCCGGATCACCGAGACCGAGCGCGGGCAGGTCATCGCGTTGGCCCGGTCGGTGCCCGCGGGGAAACCGGTGCGTCGCCCGGACGGGGAGTTGGTGGCCGAGACCGAGAACGGGCCCGGTGAATGGACCTTGA
>NZ_JBWSOR010000162.1:0-462 GCF_056629435.1 Nocardia sp. TBRC8007
TCGTTGGGTGTGGGGCCGGAGTCGCGGGTGGTGTTGGCGTTGCGGCGTTCGGTGGATCTGGTTGTGGCGATGTATGCGGTGGTGAAGGCGGGTGGGGCGTATGTGCCGGTGGATCCGGACCAGCCTGCCGAGCGGACGGACTACATTCTGCGGATCGCGGCGCCGGTGTGCGTGTTGACCGATGTCGGGGCGGGGTTCGGCACTGATGTGGCGCCGGTGGTGCGGGTGGATGGGTTGGATTTGTCGGGGGTGGATGGGTCACCGGTTGTTGATGGTGAGCGGGTGGCGCCGTTGCGTGCGGGCAATGTTGCGTATGTGCTTTTCACGTCGGGGTCGACGGGTCGGCCGAAGGGTGTGGCGGTGTCGCATGCGGCGATTGTGAATCAGTTGTTGTGGAAGCGTGCGGAGTTCGGTTTGGATGCGGCGGATGCGTTTGTGTTGCGGACGCCTGCGACGTTCGAT
>NZ_JBWSOR010000163.1:0-461 GCF_056629435.1 Nocardia sp. TBRC8007
CGCCCCAAGGGCGTGGCGATTCCGCATGCGGCGATCGTGAACCGTTTGGTGTGGATGCAGAGCCGGTACGGACTGAGTACTGACGATGCGGTCTTGCAGAAGACCCCGATTACGTTTGACGTTTCGGTATGGGAGTTGTTCTGGCCGTTGCAGGTCGGTGCGCGGCTAGTGGTGGCGAAGCCCGAAGGACATCGCGAGCCGTCCTATCTGGCCGAGCTCATCACAGCCGAGGCAGTGACCGTCGCGCATTTCGTACCGTCGATGCTGGCGGCATTTGTCGCCGAACCGAAGGCAGCCGAGTGCACGGTTCTGCGTCATGTCTTCTCTTCCGGTGAAGCATTGTCCGCGATGACCGCGCAGCAGTTGCGCATGCGTACCGGTGCCTGTCTACACAACCTCTATGGTCCGACTGAAACCGCCGTTGATGTCACGTATCACGAGGTCGATGATTCCGACACGGT
>NZ_JBWSOR010000164.1:0-452 GCF_056629435.1 Nocardia sp. TBRC8007
CCACCGCCTCCGGGGACCGCCGCACCCACGCCTCGATCAACTCCACCACGGTGGTGTCGGTGTCCACGGCCACGGTGGTGGCGTTGTAGTCCCGCAGCAGCCGCTCGCGTTCGGTATCGGTGAGCACCTCCACCGCCCCTACCGCTATTTGCGGGGTGGCCGCCACCTGCCGCAACACCCGCACGTACCGGGCCGCGAGCGCCTCGACGGTCGCCCGGTCGAACAACTCGGTCGCGAACTCTACGGAGCCGGCGAGTCCACCGTTTGCCGGCAGGTCGTTTCTGTCCTCGACGTGTTCTTCCCAGATGTGCATCATCAGATCCAGACGAGAGACCTCTGCGTGGACATCGATCGGGGTGGCCTGGATGTCGGGCAGTTCGAGGGTGGGGACGGTGTTGTTCTGGAAGGCCAACGCCACCTGGAACAGTGGATGATGCGCGGCCGAGCGGACC
>NZ_JBWSOR010000165.1:0-450 GCF_056629435.1 Nocardia sp. TBRC8007
CGGGGGTGGCCGCCACCTGCCGCAACACCCGCACATACCGGGCCACGATCGCCTCGACCGTCGCCCGATCGAACAACTCAGTCGCGAACTCCACGAACCCAGCCAATCCCGCACCGTCGGGGGCATCGTCGATGTTGAACCACAGATCGAAGCGGGATGTCCCCGGCGAGCAGAAGATGGGAGAGATGCCGATTCCGGGCAGCGCGATCACCGGTGAGGTGTTGTTCTGGAAGGCCAACGCCACCTGGAACAGTGGATGATGCGCGGCCGAACGCACCGGATTGAGCAACTCGACCAGCAACTCGAACGGCGCGTCCTGATGGGCGTAGGCCGCCAACGCTTTCTGTCGTACCTGCCCGAGCAGGTCGGTGAACGAGTCCCCCGGGGTGACGCGTGCCCGCAACACCCACGTGTTGACGAAGAACCCGACCAGCTCGGTCAACGCCTCCT
>NZ_JBWSOR010000166.1:0-443 GCF_056629435.1 Nocardia sp. TBRC8007
TCGAAGAGGCAAAGCGGTTCATGAGTCACACCGGTTATCGCGACGACACCGATTCTGTCAGCCAGCCCCGGACAGGCCACCCCGAACACTTATAGGCGGTTCAGTCTGCCGTGCACAGAATGCGGGTCAGCCAAGTACGCGTCGTCGAATGAAGCGATAGTTGCCATAGTTTGTTATTCAGAAGGTATCGAAAGGTTAGCGGACTGGACGCTGGCAACAGCGGCAGTGATGTGTGGCGAGCGGCTGAACGCGGTACCGACCATGGTCAGCCACTTCAGTTCGTCGTGGAGTGAGTCGCCGAAATGGTTAGGATGGTAGAAGTGTTCCACGGTCTCGGGGGATTCGCCCCCTGTAGTGGTGTGCGCCAACTTCTTGGCTTCCATCGCCGCGGCGAGATTCGCGGCTTCGACTACAGCGTCGAGTCGTACGCCCACCAACCCCGC
>NZ_JBWSOR010000167.1:0-424 GCF_056629435.1 Nocardia sp. TBRC8007
CGCTCGGTATAGGACACCCCGAACAGCCGCCGCGCGAGTTCACCGACCTTGCGGCGCGTCCACAACTTCCCACCCAAATCCAACTGATCAGGAGTGAACCCCACGACCGCCTCCACCAACGCCACTTCCTGATCCGCAGTGAGTTTGCGCAGCACACCCGCCTTACGCCCCGGCCGCCGCGACTCCAACCCCGCCACACCACCGAACGCATAGCGGACCTTCCAATTACGGATCGAGTTCTCCGACACCCCGAACACCCGCACCGCCTCCGCCGCCGACATCCCCTCACTCAACGCAGCCACCACCCGCATCCGCAAAGCCTCCTGCTGACTCGACGAAAGCCTGCGCATATCCACCCTCAGATCATCACCCACCCCGCAGGTCTACACGAACACCACCCACATCCACAAACATTCAGTTCCGG
>NZ_JBWSOR010000168.1:0-423 GCF_056629435.1 Nocardia sp. TBRC8007
CCGAGGAGGCGTTGACCGAGCTGGTCGGGTTCTTCGTCAATACGTGGGTGTTGCGGGCACGCGTCATCCCGACCGGTTCGTTCACCGACCTGCTCGGGCAGGTACGAGAAAAGGCGCTGGCCGCCTACGCCCACCAGGACGCGCCGTTCGAGCTGCTGGTCGAACTACTCAACCCGATCCGCTCCACGGCGCATCATCCACTGTTCCAGGTGGCGTTGGCCTTCCAGAACAACACCCCACCGGTGATCGCGCTGCCCGGCATCGATATCTCCTCCTTCTTCACCTCCCCCGGGACATCCCGCTTCGACCTGTGGTTCAACCTCGGTGATGCCCCCGACGGTGCGGGATTGGTCGGGTTCGTGGAATACGCGACCGAGCTGTTCGACCGGGCGACGGTCGAGGCGCTCGTGGCCCGGTATGTGT
>NZ_JBWSOR010000169.1:0-421 GCF_056629435.1 Nocardia sp. TBRC8007
CAGCTTCGTGTCGGTGCACATCACCGCCACCGCCTCCGGTGCCCGCCGCACCCACACCTCGATCAACTCCACCACAGTGGTGTCGGTATCCACCGCCACGGTGGTGGCGTTGTAGTCCCGCAACAGCCGGTCTCGTTCGGTATCGGTGAGCACCTCCACCGCCCCCACCGCCAGCTGCGGGGTGGTCGCCACCTGTCGTAGTACCCGCACATACCGGGCCACGAGCGCCTCGACCGTCGCCCGGTCGAACAGGTCGGTCGCGAATTCCACGGAGCCGGCGAATCCACCGTTTGCCGGCGGGTTGTTTCTGTCCTCGACGCGTTCTTCCCAGATATGAATCATCAGATCCAGACGAGAGACCTCGGAACGGACATCGATCGGAGCGGCCTGGATGTCGGGCAGTTCGAGGGTGGGGACGGTA
>NZ_JBWSOR010000170.1:0-417 GCF_056629435.1 Nocardia sp. TBRC8007
TGTGGAAGGCCGGGGGTGCGTATCTGCCGGTGGATCCGTCCTACCCGCGGGATCGGTTGGCGTTCGTGTTCGCCGACGCCGCCCCGCTGGTGGTGGTGACCGACCAGGCCACGGCCACGGCCCTGCCCGTGGTCGCGGCGGACACGGTGTGTATCGATGCTCCGGGCACCCTCACCGGCGACCGGGACGCGGTCGTTGTGGCTGATGCCGGTCGGTGGGGGCGGTTGTGTCCGGGGAATCTGGCGTATCTGATCTATACCTCCGGTTCGACCGGTCGTCCCAAGGGGGTCGCGGTCACCCACCGCAACGTGGTCAACCATGTCGTCGCGGGGAGGACACTGCTGGGCGGTGACGGTCCCGTGCGGGTGTTGGCGAGTACCTCGGCGGCGTTCGATGTCTCTGTCCTGGAGATGTTCG
>NZ_JBWSOR010000171.1:0-417 GCF_056629435.1 Nocardia sp. TBRC8007
GGGCGGAGATCGGGTCGGTGTTGCGGCATGCCGAATACGATATTTCCGATATTCGGGCGGATATCGGGCGTGCGGGTGGAGATCCGGCGGTGACGGGTCTGGTCGTGAATATTTTTCCGTTTTTGCCGGTGTTGTCGTTTCCGGGTGGGTGGGCGGTTTTTCGTCCTTTGATGTTGCCGGTGGGGGATATGACGGTCGCGCTCATGTACGACTTGGATTCGGGGAGTGATCTGCAGATCCGGGTGGAGGCCGATGGTCGGTTGTATTGCGTGGATGATCTGCGGTGTTTCATCGGTGCGGTGGCGGCGTGTGTGCGGCGGGTTGTCGCGGATCCGGTGCGGCCGTTGGTCGGGATCGATGTGGTGGACCCGGTCGAGCGTGGGCGGGTGGTTGGGGAGTGGAATGCGGCTGTGGTGC
>NZ_JBWSOR010000172.1:0-407 GCF_056629435.1 Nocardia sp. TBRC8007
CGTTATCTCCGGTCATCTGAGCGGGTGTAGTTGACGTAGCCGACACGCCCCTTGTGCTTCCGGGCGTTTTGTCATGGACTGGTTATCTTTGGCGTCCATGACAGAACCGACCGTGCTCATGGTGCAGCGGGTGGTGATGCCGTTCGGGCATGATGAGTCGTGGACTGTGGTGGGAGCCGACTCGGTGACGATTGAGCCTGCGGAGGCGTTCCTTGCGCATCTGCATGCGGTGGAAAGGTCTCCGAACACGGTTCGCGCCTATGCCCACGACCTGCGCGACTGGTTCGAGTTCTGTGGTCAGGCCGGGGTGAGGTGGTCGAGCGCTCGACTCGAGGACGTCGGCCGGTTCGTCGCGTGGCTTCGTATGTTGCCAGGGATGCGTCGTGAGCCGAACGTGGTGGGGTTGC
>NZ_JBWSOR010000173.1:0-402 GCF_056629435.1 Nocardia sp. TBRC8007
CTACCCGTGATCGAGCTCCCCGGAATCGGTATCTCCCCCATCCTCTGCTCACCCGGGATATCCCGCTTCGACCTGTGGTTCAACATCGACGATGTACCCGACGGTGACGATGTACCCGATGGTGCGGGATTCACCGGTTTCGTGGAATTCGCGACCGAGCTGTTCGACCGGGGCACGGTCGAGGCGATCGCGGCCCGGTACGTGCGGGTGTTACAGCAAGTGGCAGCCACCCCGCAGGCGGCGGTGGGTGCGGTGGACGTGCTCACCGCCACCGAACGCGACCGGCTGCTGCGGGTATACAACGACACGACGGTGGCTGTCGATACCGATATCACCTTGGTCGGGCTGATCGAGGCACAGGTGCGGCGGTCCCCGCAGGCGGTGGCGGTAGTGTGCGCCGGT
>NZ_JBWSOR010000174.1:0-401 GCF_056629435.1 Nocardia sp. TBRC8007
CGGCCGGATCGAAGGTCTGATCGCGTCCGTCGCGCAGCATGATTCCGCTGCTGCCCGGTTGCGGGCCGAGCTGGCCGATCTCGATGAGGGTGCGCGTAAGGACATGATCGCGGGCATGCTCGCTGAGCAGTTGGCGTCGGTGATGGGTATCTCGCCCGAGGCGATCGATGTGACCGTGCCTGTTCCCGAGCTGGGTCTGGATTCGTTGATGGCGGTCGAATTCAGTTCGCTGGTCAATCAGACCATAGATATCGATCTGATGTCCTTGCAGCTGGGGCGGTCGTTCACCTTGGAGCAGGCGGGTGCCTCGGCAGCCGAGGCGATCGTTCGGGGCACCGGTTCGCGCTCTTCGGCGGTCGCGCCCACCGCTACATCGACGCCAAAGGCGACACAGGCGTGAT
>NZ_JBWSOR010000175.1:0-395 GCF_056629435.1 Nocardia sp. TBRC8007
ACGGAGCTGACCTACCGGGACCTCGACAGCCGTGCCAACCGTCTGGCACACCTGCTGATCGCGCGGGGGGTGGGACCAGACAAGGTGGTGGCGGTAGCGCTACCACGGTCGGCGGAGCTGATCGTGGCGCTGCTGGCGGTGTGGAAGGCCGGGGGCGCCTACCTACCGGTGGACCCGACCTACCCGCACGACCGGCTGGCGTTCATGCTCACCGACGCGGCCCCGCTGGCCGTGGTGACCGACCGGACCACGGCCACATCCCTGCCCGCAGTCGTGGCGGAATCGTTGTGCATCGACGCTCCGGAAACCCTCACCGACGACCACACCGCAGCCGATCCGACCGACGCCGATCGTCACGGTCGGCTGCGTCCGGACAATCTGGCGTATCTGATCTA
>NZ_JBWSOR010000176.1:0-393 GCF_056629435.1 Nocardia sp. TBRC8007
CGGTGGTGTGTGCGGGGGTGGAGTTGACCTACCGCGACCTCGACGAACGCGCCGACCGCCTCGCACATCAGCTGATCGTGCGGGGGGTGGGGCCCGAGCGGGTGGTGGCGGTGGCGCTACCGCGGTCGGAGGAGTTGGTGGTGGCGTTGGTGGCGGTATGGAAGGCCGGGGGCGCGTATCTGCCGGTGGATCCGTCCTACCCGCGTGATCGGTTGGCGTTCGTGTTCGCCGACGCCGTCCCGCTGGTGGTGGTGACCGACCAGGCCACGGCCACGGCCCTGCCCACAACCATGGCGGACACGGTGTGTGTCGATGCTCCGGGCACCCTCACCGGTGTCCGGGACGCGGTCGTTGTGGCCGGTGGGGGTCGGTGGGGGCGGTTGCGTCCGGGGA
>NZ_JBWSOR010000177.1:0-386 GCF_056629435.1 Nocardia sp. TBRC8007
GGTTCCCGGTAATGCAAAAAGCGAGCAGTCCCGAGCGAAGAGTGCTGGGCGCTTTCCCCGCTGGCTGGCGGTTATGGTCCACCTTGTCCTTGGTCGACGGCGGATCTAGGTGCAAGGAATCGGTTTTGGTCGCTGTCGATAGTGTGTCCGTCGCCGATTCGGCGTCAGCGGCGTGGGCGTTCTGGCCACCGGCCGGTGGCGCGGAATTGTTTGATTTTGGTGGTCATGTAGGAGGGGTGGACACCGATGGCTTCGGCGAGGCTGGCGAGGGTGACGCCTTCGGTGTCGGCCAGGCGCACGATCTCGTGGCCGCGGTCGGGGCCGGTCAGGGCGCGGACGGTGGCGATCTCGGTGTCGGTGGCGTCGCGGGCTGGTGCGATCCGCCA
>NZ_JBWSOR010000178.1:0-381 GCF_056629435.1 Nocardia sp. TBRC8007
AGAGAAGGACTTCTTGGTCTTGGGCAGCTCCAACCCGAAATTGGCCTCCGGATCGGTCAGCGGTGCAGGTTGGGCGAGGGTATCCAGGCGATCCTGCAGCGTGCGGGTCACCACAGGGACCCACCGCACCCCCATACGCAAGAACACCTCGTCGGCATGGTCATAGGTGAACGCACCGGGAATCAACAGCTCCGCCCCCAGGTCGGTATCGGCGACATCGCCGTCGAGATCGAGCAACCGCCACCGCAACCGAGCCTGCTCGAGGAGTAATGTGCGGCGGGCTCCGGCCAATGCGGCGTGGCTCTCATTCGGTATGTCGTCGGAATCGGGGTGGGTGAAGGAGTTCTCGGTGATCAGCGAGATGTAGAAGCTACCATCTCC
>NZ_JBWSOR010000179.1:0-381 GCF_056629435.1 Nocardia sp. TBRC8007
AGAGACGGTAGCTTCTACATCTCGCTGATCACCGAGAACTCCTTCACCCACCCCGATTCCGACGACATACCGAATGAGAGCCACGCCGCATTGGCCGGAGCCCGGCGGGCGTTACTCAGTGAGCAGGCTCGGTTGCGGTGGCGGTTGCTCGATCTCGACAGCGATGTCGCCGACCCCGACCTGGGGGCGGAGCTGTTGATTCCCGGTGCGCTCACCTATGACCATGCCGACGAGGTGTTCTTGCGCGTCGGGTTACGGTGGGTCCCAGTGGTGACCCGCACGCTGCAGGATCGCCTGGACGATCTCGATGAACCCGCACCGCTGACCGATCCGGAAGCCAATTTCGGGTTGGAGCTGCCCAAGACCAAGAAGTCCTTCTCG
>NZ_JBWSOR010000180.1:0-379 GCF_056629435.1 Nocardia sp. TBRC8007
CCCCCACCGGCACCGGCCGTAACCGGCCATCCAACACGAACACCCGCATATTCCCCACCGGGGTACCGATCGGGATCGTCGCTTCGACCTCACGCGAAACCATGTAGGCCGTTGCGTAGAACGTCTCGGTCGGCCCGTAGCCGTTGACGATGCGCACCCCCGGCAGCAGCGCCCGAGTCCGCTCCACGACCTGTGGTGTCAACGGTTCACCGGCGAAGATGACGGTGTCGGCGGTGATGCGTAGGGCGGGGCGGTCGAGTACTTCGGCGAACGCCGACGGTACCGTGCTGATCACGTCTCCGGACCAGCCGTCCCGTTCGGCGAGGACCAGCACATCGCGCACCACCTCCACCGTCCCGCCCCCACACAGGGTCGAAAA
>NZ_JBWSOR010000181.1:0-378 GCF_056629435.1 Nocardia sp. TBRC8007
AGGGGTGGCGGGGGAGGTGTATGTGGCCGGCGCCCAGGTGGGGCGCGGGTATCACGCCCGGGCGGGGTTGACCGCGGCGCGGTTCGTGGCCGACCCCTTCGACCCGTCCGGTGGGGGCCGGGTGTACCGCACCGGGGACATGGTGCGCTGGACAACGGGCGGAGAACTCGAGTTCGTGGGTCGGGTCGATGAGCAGGTGAAGATCCGGGGGTACCGGGTCGAGCCGGGGGAGGTGGCGGCGGTACTAGCATCGCATCCGGGAGTGGCGCAGGCGGTGGTCACAGCCCGAGAGGCGCCCGGGGCGGGGGCGGGCACACAGTTGGTGGGGTATGTGGTCCTCGATCGGTCGGGTGTGGTGGGGGAGGGGGAGTTGGTCGC
>NZ_JBWSOR010000182.1:0-372 GCF_056629435.1 Nocardia sp. TBRC8007
CACCCCCCGCACCACCAACAACTGCGCCAGCCGGTCGGCACGCTCGTCGAGGTCGCGGTAGGTCAACTCCACCCCCGCACACACCACCGCCACCGCCTCCGGGGACCGCCGCACCCACCCCTCGATCAATTCCACCACAGTGGTGTCGGTATCGACGGCCACCGTGGTGGCGTTGTAATCCCGCAACAACCGGTCGCGTTCGGTAGTAGTGAGCACCTCCACCGCCCCCACCACCATCGCCGGGGTGGTCGCCACCTGACGTAGTACCCGCACATACCGGGCCGCGAGCGCCTCGACCGTCGCCCGGTCGAACAACTCGGTCGCGTATTCCACGAACCCGACCAATCCCGCACCGTCGGGGGCATCACCGAG
>NZ_JBWSOR010000183.1:0-363 GCF_056629435.1 Nocardia sp. TBRC8007
CCGCGGGTCTACCCGAAGACTATTTCGATACCGTTGTGTTGAATTCGGTGATCCAGTACTTCCCCGGTCGAGCCTATCTGCGGCGGGTCCTCGAGCGGGTGCTGCGCCTGCTGGCGCCTGGTGGGGGATTGTTCGTCGGTGATGTACGGAATCTGTCGTTGTTGGAGGAGTTCACCACCGCGGTGCAGCTCGCGCGCGGTGGGACAGCCGACCCGCAGATCGTGCAAGACCAGGTCCGTCGAGAGATCGCCACCGAGCAGGAGCTGCTGGTGGCGCCGGAGTATTTCCACGCGTTGGCCGATGAGATCGACGAGATCGGTGCGGTGGATATCGCACTCAAGACGGGCCGGTCGGTCAATGAGT
>NZ_JBWSOR010000184.1:0-363 GCF_056629435.1 Nocardia sp. TBRC8007
TCGCGGGTCTACCCGAAGACTATTTCGATACCGTTGTGTTGAATTCGGTGATCCAGTACTTCCCCGGTCGAGCTTATCTGCGGCGGGTCCTCGAGCGGGTGCTGCGCCTGCTGGCGCCTGGTGGGGGATTGTTCGTCGGTGATGTGCGGAATCTGTCGTTGTTGGAGGAGTTCTCCACCGCGGTGCAGCTCGCGCGTGGTGGGGGCGCGGACCCGCGGGTGGTGTGGGAGCGGGTTCGTCGAGACATTGCCACCGAGCAGGAGCTGCTGGTGGCGCCGGAGTATTTCCACGCGTTGGCCGATGAGATCGACGAGATCGGTGCGGTGGATATCGAACTCAAAACAGGCCTGGCGGTCAATGAGT
>NZ_JBWSOR010000185.1:0-360 GCF_056629435.1 Nocardia sp. TBRC8007
AAGCGCACCCATCGCATCCGCGAACCGCACCGGCCTGCGTGTATTGCCGCACCAGTAGTCAGCATCGTGTTCCGCGGTGGTGACCTGGGTGCCGGTAACAGTGGAATACAACGGAACCCGCGGCGGGACGGGGTGTAGATCGACCAGCTCGGTACGCAACTCGTCGAGGATGGGATCCATCAGATAACTGTGATAGGGCACCTCCACTCGCAGGCGTTTGGCGAAAACCCCCTCCTCGGTGAGGGACTCGGCGATCTCGTCCAGCCGGGCGAGGTCCCCGGCCAAAGTCACCGCCGAAGGGCTGTTGACCGCCGCGATATCCACCTCGGTGTCCTCGGCGACGAGCTCACGCACAGCCTC
>NZ_JBWSOR010000186.1:0-360 GCF_056629435.1 Nocardia sp. TBRC8007
TGGGTTGACCGCGGCCCGGTTCGTGGCCGATCCGTTCGATCCGTCCGGTGGGGGCCGGGTGTACCGGACCGGGGACATGGTGCGCTGGACGACGGGCGGAGAACTCGAGTTCGTGGGTCGGGTCGATGAGCAGGTGAAGATCCGGGGGTACCGGGTGGAGCCGGGGGAGGTGGCGGCGGTGTTGGGGGCGCATCCGGGAGTGGCGCAGGCGGTGGTCACAGCGCGGGAGGCGCCCGGGGCGGGGGCGGGTACACAGTTGGTGGGGTATGTGGTCCTCGATCGGTCGGGTGTGGTGGGGGAGGGGGAGTTGGTCGCGCAGTGGTGTCGGGTGTACGACGATCTGGCTGGCGGGGCGGAGTC
>NZ_JBWSOR010000187.1:0-357 GCF_056629435.1 Nocardia sp. TBRC8007
TGTCTCTGTCCTGGAAATATTCCCGACCCTGTGCGGGGGCGGGACGGTGGAGGTGGTGCGGGATGTGCTGGTCCTCACCGAACAGGACGGCTGGTCCGGGGGCGTGATCAGCACGGTACCGTCGGCGTTCGCCGAAGTGCTCGACCACCCCGCCCTGCGCATCGCCGCCGACACCATCATCTTTATCGGTGAGCCGTTGACACCGCAGATCGTGGAACGGACCAGGGCCCTGCTACCAGGGGTACGCGTCATCAACGGCTACGGACCCACCGAGACAACGGTATTCACGACGAAGCTGGTACTGCCCGAGGAGGGTATGGATCCCACAGTTCCGATCGGCACTCCCTTAGGGAATAC
>NZ_JBWSOR010000188.1:0-357 GCF_056629435.1 Nocardia sp. TBRC8007
CAACGCCGCAAGCAGGGGCGGCGTGGAGAACATCTTCGTTACCCGCGAGTCGTGCATCGTTCGCGCGATCACAGTGACATCGGCCCGCTGTCCACCGACAACGACCACCCCGGCACCTGCCACCAAGGTCGGCCATAACTCGTAGATCGAGGCGTCGAAAGCGATCGAGGAATGCACCAACACCCGATCCTCCGGCGACACCGACCACGTATGGGCGACGAACGACCGCAGATTACGGTGGGTGACCGCCACCCCCTTGGGACGACCGGTCGAACCGGAGGTGTAGATCAGATACGCCAGATTCCCCGGCCGCAGGCGGTCGTGGCGGTCGGCGTCGGTCGCAGCGGCCGCGCTGGA
>NZ_JBWSOR010000189.1:0-351 GCF_056629435.1 Nocardia sp. TBRC8007
GCGGTGTTCGATGCCCCCACCGTCGCCCGGCTGGTCCCGCACCTCGACGACGAGGTGGTGGTGCGGCCGGTGTTGGCGGTGGCCCGGCGGCCGGAGCCGATACCGGTGTCGTTCGCGCAGCGACGGTTGTGGTTCCTGCACCGGTTCGAAGGCCCCTCGGCCACCTACAACATCCCGTTGGGGGTGCGGCTGACGGGGGCGGTGGAGGTGGCGGCGTTGCGGGCGGCGCTCACCGATGTGGTGGGACGACACGAAAGCCTGCGGACGGTGTTCGCCGAGGTCGACGGGGCACCGGTACAGCGGGTCCTCGCGGCCGGGCAATTCGACGTCCCGGTGGAAGTAGCCGACGTA
>NZ_JBWSOR010000190.1:0-351 GCF_056629435.1 Nocardia sp. TBRC8007
ATATTCCCCAAAGGGGCGCCGATCGGGATTGTCGCTTCGACCTCACTCGAAACCGTGCAGGCTGTCACATAGAACGTCTCGGTGGGTCCGTAGCCGTTGATGACGCGTACCCCTGGTAGCAGGGCCCTGGTCCGTTCCACGATCTGCGGTGTCAACGGCTCACCGGCGAAGATGATGGTGTCGGCGGCGATGCGCAGGGCGGGGTGGTCGAGCACTTCGGCGAACGCCGACGGTACTGTGCTGATCACGCCCCCGGACCAGCCGTCCTGTTCGGTGAGGACCAGCACATCCCGCACCACCTCCACCGTCCCGCCCCCGCACAGGGTCGGGAATATTTCCAGGACAGAGACG
>NZ_JBWSOR010000191.1:0-348 GCF_056629435.1 Nocardia sp. TBRC8007
ACTGTGGTGATCGCGGTCGAGGCGATGCCGTTGACCCCGAACGGGAAACTCGACCACGCCGCGTTACCGGACCCGGAATTCGCCTCCGGGGTGGCATATCGGGCGCCGCGCTCGGCGCGCGAACAGATACTGACGGAGTTGTTCGGGGACGTCCTCGGGATGGGCCGGGTCGGGATCGACGACGACTTCTTCGATCTGGGGGGACATTCCCTGCTGGCGACCCGGCTGGTGAGCCGCATCCGGGCGATCCTGGGGGTGGAGGTCCCCATCCGGACGGTGTTCGACGCCCCCACCGTCGCAGCCCTGGACTCCCGCCTCGACGACGAGACGGCGGTGGTGCGGCCGGTG
>NZ_JBWSOR010000192.1:0-341 GCF_056629435.1 Nocardia sp. TBRC8007
TGTGTGGGGGTGGGACGGTGGAGGTGGTGCGGGATGTGTTGGTCCTCGTCGAGCGGGGTGGTTGGTCCGGTGGTGTGATCAGTACGGTGCCGTCGGTGTTCGCGGAGGTGCTCGACCACCCCGCCCTGCGTATCACCGCCGATACCGTCATCTTTGCCGGTGAACCGTTGCCACCGCGGATCGTGGAACAGACCAGGGCCCTGCTGCCGGGGGTGCGTGTCGTCAACGGCTACGGCCCCACCGAGACGTTCTACGCAACGGCCTACACAGTTTCGAGTCAGGTCGAGGCAGCAGTCCCGATCGGCACCCCCTTGGGGAATGTGCGGGTGTTCGTGGTGGAT
>NZ_JBWSOR010000193.1:0-341 GCF_056629435.1 Nocardia sp. TBRC8007
GGAGGCCCTGACCGAGCTGGTCGGGTTCTTCGTCAACACGTGGGTGTTGCGGGCGCATGTCACGCCGGCGGTTTCGTTCACCGAGCTGCTCGGGCTGGTGCGGGAGAAGGCGTTGGCGGCCTACACCCATCAGGATGCGCCGTTCGAGCTGCTGGCCGAGTTGCTCAACCCGGTGCGCTCCACGGCACATCATCCGCTGTTCCAGGTGGCCTTGGCATTTCAGAACAACACACCACCGGTGATCGACCTCCCCGGAATCGGTGTCGCACCTTTCTTCGCCTCATCCGGGACATCCCGCTTCGACCTGTGGTTCAACATCGACGATTCGTCTGCACGAAACG
>NZ_JBWSOR010000194.1:0-340 GCF_056629435.1 Nocardia sp. TBRC8007
ATACCCGCGTACTCGATCGCCTCCCACGCCGTCTCCAACAACAACCGCTGCTGCGGATCCATCGCCAACGCCTCACGCGGCGAAATACCGAAGAACTCCGCATCGAACTCCGCCGCATCATGCAAAAACCCACCCGCACGCGCATACGACCGACCCAACCGATCCGGATCCGGATCGAACAACCCCGCCAGATCCCACCCACGATCAACCGGAAAACCCGACACCCCATCCCCACCCGAAACCACCAGATCCCACAACCCATCCGGCGAAGACACCCCACCCGGCAACCGACACGCCATGCCCACAATCGCAATCGGCTCCCGCGCCGCGGCCACCTGCC
>NZ_JBWSOR010000195.1:0-337 GCF_056629435.1 Nocardia sp. TBRC8007
AGCCTCTCGTCCGCTCGACCGGAAAGACCCGTCCGTGACCCACCGTAACGCCCCACTTTCTGTCGAAGGCCGCCGCCGTCTGGTGCAGCGCTGCCGACATCGTCCGATCGCCCACGTCGCCGCCGAGATGGGCATCTCACGCCAATGCGCCTCGAAATGGGTCAACCGACATCGCCGGTTCGGCGAGTTGGGCCTGGCCGACCGGTCCAGCACGCCACATCATCAACCGACCGCCACATCAGCGGAGGTGACGAGCCGGATCGAGAAAATGCGGCGGGACAAGAAGTGGTCAGCACGCCGCATCGCCCATGAACTACGTTGCGATAGTGTTGATATC
>NZ_JBWSOR010000196.1:0-337 GCF_056629435.1 Nocardia sp. TBRC8007
CCACCACCACCGCCCGAGCGATCCCCGGACACCCACACAACACCGCCTCGACCTCCCCCGGCTCGATCCGGAACCCCCGCACCTTCACCTGCTCATCAACCCGCCCCACATACTCCAACTCCCCCGACCCCCTCCACCGCACCACATCCCCCGACCGATACATCCGCCGCCCCACACCCCCGAACGGATCAGCGACAAACCGCCCCGCGGTCAACCCCACCCGACCCCGATACCCCCGAGCCACCCCCAACCCCCCGATATACAACTCCCCCACCACCCCCACCGGCACCGGCCGCAACCACGAATCCAACACCCGCACCACCACATTCCCGATCGG
>NZ_JBWSOR010000197.1:0-316 GCF_056629435.1 Nocardia sp. TBRC8007
GTGGTACGAGCAACGCGTTGCCCTATACCTATGGGTCGGTTACGATCCCCACCCTGACCTTGATCAATCCCACTCAAGGGCCAGCAGGGACTACGGTCACCCTTACAGGTTCGAACTTGTCGACCGTGACAGCGGTGCATTTCGGTGGCAACCCGGCGGCTTCGTTCACGGTAGTATCGGCCACCCAGATCACTGCGGTGGTACCTTCGGGGACAGGTACAGTCGCAGTGACTGTCACTTCTCCGGCAGGCACCAGCAACTCGGTGGCCTACACCTATGGCGCGGCTGCTCCTACTCTTGTTTCGTTGACACCGGC
>NZ_JBWSOR010000198.1:0-316 GCF_056629435.1 Nocardia sp. TBRC8007
GAGTTGCCGCCCAGGTCGAAGAAGTCGTCGTCCAGTCCCACCCGGGCGATACCGAGCACATCGGCGAAGATCCCCGCCACGATCTCCTCCACCGGCGTGGTCGGCGCACGGAACACCGCGACCTCGAACACCGGCGCGGGCAACGCCCTACGATCCAACTTGCCCGAGGCGTTCAACGGGAACTCCTCGAGCACAACGAACGCCGCGGGCACCATATACGCAGGCAACCGCCGCGCCAGCTCCGCACGAACTACGTCGGTATCCACCACCGCATCCCGCGCCACCAGATAGGCGACCAGCTGCTCACCAGTACGCG
>NZ_JBWSOR010000199.1:0-314 GCF_056629435.1 Nocardia sp. TBRC8007
GTCGACCATATGTCGTCGACACCCCTACCACCTCCGGAGTGTCTACGCGAGGTGAACGTGGGTGGCGCGGCATTTCCCCCGGATCTGGTGCATCAATTCACGACACGGCACCCTGCTGTTCGGGTCATCAACTGCTACGGCCCGGCAGAAACCACCGTTTACATCTCAGTGTACGACGCTGCGCATGGGGTGGGGGCTTCGGTTCCGATCGGCACCCCGGTGGGGAATATGCGGGTGTTCGTGTTGGATGGCCGGTTGCGGCCGGTGCCGGTGGGGGTGGCGGGGGAGTTGTATGTGGCCGGTGCACAGCTGGG
>NZ_JBWSOR010000200.1:0-309 GCF_056629435.1 Nocardia sp. TBRC8007
GGCGTTGGTGGAGGCGTCGATGGCTGGGGTGAATGTGGTTGTGGGTGTGGAGGGTCCGTGTTTGGTGGTGGGGGGGTTGGGTGGGTGGGTGCCGGAGGTGGTGGATTTGGTGGGGGTGGCCGATGGGGTGGAGCGTGCTGGTGTGTTGATGGAGGAGTGGTCGCGGACGCGGTTCGATCTGGCGCGGGATCGGTTGGCGGTTTTCCGGGTGGTCCGGTTGTCGGGGCGGCGGGTGTTTCTGCATTTTGTGGCGCATCATGTTGTTTTTGATGGTGTCAGTGCTGGGATTTTGGGGGAGCGGGTGTTGCG
>NZ_JBWSOR010000201.1:0-307 GCF_056629435.1 Nocardia sp. TBRC8007
CGGAGCACTACCGCCGCTGTGGTGTATCCACCCGCTCGGCGGCATGGGGTGGTTCTACCACGCACTGACACTGGAAATAACAGACCGACCGATCTACGCCATCCAATCCCGAGGACTGGACGGTGCACCGACCGCGACCTCGGTCGAACAGATGGTGTCGGACTACGCCGACCAGATCATCGCCATCCAACAACACGGCCCGATCCACCTGCTCGGATGGTCCTACGGCGGGACCATAGCACACGCCACCGCATGCGAACTCCAGGCCAGAGGACGGTCAGTGGCATTCCTCGCACTCATCGACAGC
>NZ_JBWSOR010000202.1:0-305 GCF_056629435.1 Nocardia sp. TBRC8007
TTCGTTTTTCCTGGTCAGGGTTCGCAGTGGGTGGGGATGGCTCGGGAGTTGTTGGACGAGTCGGCGGTGTTCGCGGCGCGGATGGCGGAGTGTGAGGCGGCGTTGGGGCCGTTTGTGGAGTGGTCGTTGGTGGATGTGTTGTGTTCGGCGGATTCGTTGGATCGGGTGGATGTTGTTCAGCCGGTGTTGTTCGCGGTGATGGTGTCGTTGGCGGCGGTGTGGCGTTCGTTCGGGGTGGAGCCTGCTGCGGTGGTGGGGCATTCGCAGGGTGAGATCGCTGCGGCGGTGGTGGCGGGTGGGCTTTC
>NZ_JBWSOR010000203.1:0-303 GCF_056629435.1 Nocardia sp. TBRC8007
TTCGAAGGCCCCTCGGCCACCTACAACATGCCGATGGGGGTGCGCCTGACGGGCGCGGTGGATGTGGCGGCGTTACGGGCCGCGCTCGTCGATGTGGTGGGGCGGCACGAGAGCCTGCGGACGGTGTTCGCCGAGGTGGACGGTGTGCCGGTGCAGCGGGTCCTCGAGGCCGGAGAATTCGACGTGCCGGTGTCGGTGGCGGACGTGGAGGACGTGGAGGCGGCGATGGCCGCGGCTGCACGCTACGAGTTCGACTTGTCGTCGGAGATCCCGGTACGGGCCGACGTATTCCGCTGCGCTCGA
>NZ_JBWSOR010000204.1:0-303 GCF_056629435.1 Nocardia sp. TBRC8007
CCAGTCCGGGCTGCGGTCGTGGGTGCGTGCGGTGTAGGCGCTGGCCAGATCCCGCAGCAGCGGTGCCAGCGACCATCCGTCCCCGGCGATGTGGTGGATCAGCAGCAGCAGCACGTACTCGTCGCGGGTATGGTCGTCTTCGGCCGGGCCGGTGCAGCGGAACACACTCGCCCGCACCGGGATCTCCGAGGCCAGGTCGAACGTGTAGCGCGCCGCGGCGGCCACCGCCGCCTCCACATCCGCCACCTCGGCCACCGACACCGGCACCTCGAATTGCCCGGCCTCGAGGACCCGCTGCACCGG
>NZ_JBWSOR010000205.1:0-301 GCF_056629435.1 Nocardia sp. TBRC8007
CGTTCGACCTGTCGGCGCAGATCCCGGTGCGGGCGAGTGTGTTGCGCTGCACCGGCCGGGGTGAGGGCGACCATACCCGCGGCGAGTACGTGTTGTTGTTGGTGATCCACCATATCGCCGGGGACGGGTGGTCGTTGGCGCCGTTGCTGCGGGATCTGGCCGGCGCGTACACCGCACGCATCCACGGCCGCAGCCCGGACTGGGTGCCGCTGCCGGTGCAGTATGCGGACTACACGCTGTGGCAGCGGCAGCTGTTGGGTGAGCACACCGATCCCGACAGTGTGGTGTCGCGGCAGTTGGC
>NZ_JBWSOR010000206.1:0-298 GCF_056629435.1 Nocardia sp. TBRC8007
TTCCAACTGCCGCGACAACACACTGTCGGGATCGGCCGCCTCACCCAACAGTTCCCGCTGCCACAATGTGTAGTCCGCGTACTGCACCGGCAACGGCACCCAGTCCGGGCCGCGACCGTGGGCGCGGGCGGTGTAGGCGCACACCAGATCCCGCAACAACGGCGCCAACGACCCACCGTCCCCGGCGATATGATGTAGCACCAGCACCAGCACGTACTCGTCTGCCGCACAGCGCAACACGCTCGCCCGCACCGGGATCTCCGCCGACAGATCGAACGCATACCGCGCCGCCACGGCC
>NZ_JBWSOR010000207.1:0-297 GCF_056629435.1 Nocardia sp. TBRC8007
ATCAACGCTGCCTGCGATCCAGCCGCCGCGACCCGCGACCAGTTGATCGGGAAGATGTTTACCCGGGTGACACCGAGCCGCAATACCTCCTCCAGATATCGGGCGCCATCGTCCATATCGAGGAGGTCGAATCCGGAGTTGACCAGATAACGAGCGAGATTCTCGTCGTCGGCGAGCAAACCCCCGCCGGTCATATGACCCCAACCGACCGCCACTACGGGGGCGCCTCGACGAGCGAGGACCTCCGCATAGGAATCGAGCGCCATATTGGCCGCGATATAGGAGAAGAGGCCGGTA
>NZ_JBWSOR010000208.1:0-297 GCF_056629435.1 Nocardia sp. TBRC8007
CGTCGGCCTCTACCCCTACACTGCGGCCAATATGGCGCTCAACTCCTATGCGGAGGTCCTCGCTCGTCGAGGCGCCCCCGTAGTGGCGGTCGGTTGGGGTCATATGACCGGCGGGGGTTTGGTCGCCGACGACGAGAATCTCGCTCGTTATCTGGTCAACACCGGATTCGACCTCGTCGACATGGACGATGGTCCGCTGTATCTGGAGGAGGTACTGCGGCTCGGTATCACCAAGTTCAACATCTTCCCGATCAACTGGTCCCGTATCGCGGCCGCAGGGTCGCAGTCGGGACTGAC
>NZ_JBWSOR010000209.1:0-294 GCF_056629435.1 Nocardia sp. TBRC8007
GTCGAGCATCTGTCGTCGATATCCCAACCATCTTTGGAGTGTTTGAACCAGGTGAACGTGGGTGGTGCGGTGTTTCCGCCGGATCTGTTGCGTCGATTCACGTCGCTGTGTCCGGCGGTTCGGGTCGTCAACTGCTATGGCCCCGCGGAGACGACCGTGTGTGTCTCGGTGTACGACTGCGCGGGGGGTGTGGGGGTGTCGGTGCCGATCGGTACCCCGGTGGGGAATACGCGGGTGTTCGTGTTGGATTCGTGGTTGCGGCCGGTGCCGGTAGGGGTGGCGGGGGAGGTGTAT
>NZ_JBWSOR010000210.1:0-293 GCF_056629435.1 Nocardia sp. TBRC8007
TCTCGCGGGTGGGGTATCGGGCGCCGCGCTCGGCGCGCGAACAGATACTGGCGGAGTTGTTCGGGGAGGTCCTCGGGATAGCCCGGGTCGGGATCGACGACGACTTCTTCGACCTGGGGGGACATTCCCTGCTGGCGACCCGGCTGGTGAGCCGCATCCGGACCGTCCTGGGGGTGGAGGTGCCGATCCGGACGGTGTTCGACGCCCCCACCGTCGCCCGCCTGGTCCCGCACCTCGATGACGAAACCGCAGTACGGCCGGTATTGGCGGTGGCTCGGCGGCCGGAGCCGATG
>NZ_JBWSOR010000211.1:0-291 GCF_056629435.1 Nocardia sp. TBRC8007
GGGGAGTTTCTGGATGCGCCGGAAGAACGACAGGACAGCGAGGTGCAGTTGGTTCCGTTCCTCGATGATCTGGTCGGCCAGGACACGTTTGAGGTCGGCGTTGACCAGTTCGTCGGGGTTGAGGTGCGGTGCATAGGCGGGCAGGTAGTGCAGTTCGATCCGGTTGTGGTGGGTATCCATCCAGGTCGCGGTCGCTTTCGCGCGGTGGACCGGGTGCCGGTCCACGATGAGGTGGATCTTGGTGTCGTAGCCGTTGATCAGGCGTTTGCAGAAGGTGAGGAACCCGGCGGT
>NZ_JBWSOR010000212.1:0-288 GCF_056629435.1 Nocardia sp. TBRC8007
TCCGATACGCCACCCCGGAGATGACTTCCGGGTCCGGTAGCGCGGCGTGGTCGAGTTTCCCGTTCGGGGTCAACGGCATCGCCTCGACCGATATCACCACAGTCGGGACCATGAATTCCGGTAGCCGGTCGGCTGCGAACCGGCGTACGTCGGTGGTCAGCAGGCTTGCTTGTGGATGGTTGGTATAACGGGCGAGGTCCTTCCGCACCGCCGGTGGCGCGAACACATCGGTGAACTGTTTACCCCGCGCGAGCGTGGAGTCGACGAATACCGCGTCCATACACCCCG
>NZ_JBWSOR010000213.1:0-286 GCF_056629435.1 Nocardia sp. TBRC8007
ATCTGGCGTATCTGATCTACACGTCCGGTTCGACCGGTCGTCCCAAGGGGGTCGCGGTCACTCACCGTAATCTGCGGTCGTTCGTTGCTCAGGCGTGGTCGGTGTCGCCGGAGGATCGGGTGTTGGCGCATTCCTCGGTCGCTTTCGATGCTTCGGTCTACGAGGTATGGCCGACGTTGGCCGCAGGTGCCGGGGTGGTCGTTGTCGGTGGACCGCGGGCTGATGTCGCTGTGCTCGCGCGAGCGGTGTGGGGTTCGTGGGTGACGAAGATGTTCGCCACGCCGCC
>NZ_JBWSOR010000214.1:0-284 GCF_056629435.1 Nocardia sp. TBRC8007
GTCCTCGGGGTGGCTCGGGTGGGTATCGATGACGGGTTCTTCGAGCTGGGTGGGCATTCGCTGTTGGCGACGCGGTTGGTGAGCCGGATCCGGTCGGTGTTGGGGGTGGAGGTCCCCATCCGGGTGGTGTTCGACGCCCCCACCGTCGCAGCCCTGGTCGCCCGGCTCGATGATGGTGTGGCGGTGCGGCCGGTGTTGACGGTGGCAAAGCGCCCGGAGCCGGTACCGGTGTCGTTCGCGCAGCGGCGGTTGTGGTTCATCCACCGGTTCGAAGGGTCTTCGGC
>NZ_JBWSOR010000215.1:0-281 GCF_056629435.1 Nocardia sp. TBRC8007
CTGTCGGCGGTGACGATACGAACACTCGACCGGCACCTCGCTGCGGTGCGGGCGGAGTGGACCGGACGGGTTTTCCTGCGTACCGCGGCGGCTGATGATCTGTCCGGGTTGCCCGAGGGCTATTTCGATACCGTGGTGGTGAATTCGGTGGTCCAGTATTTCCCCGGCCCGGCTTATCTGCGGCGGGTGATCGAACAGGTGTTGCGGGTGTTGGCGCCCGGGGGTGGGGTGTTCATCGGTGATGTGCGGAATCTGTCGCTGCTGGAGGAATTCACCACCGG
>NZ_JBWSOR010000216.1:0-280 GCF_056629435.1 Nocardia sp. TBRC8007
TCGCAACCTATGATTCAGGGTCTGTCCGACGAGTCGCATGTTATCGATCCGGTCGAAGTCCTCGTGCGCGCAATCGATCTGAACGACTTCCATACTGCCTGCGATATGTCCACGCCAGGCCTGCACCAACTTCGTTCCGGTCTCCGAGGTCCTGTTTCCTGAAGAATCAACGACTGCTTCGAAGAGTAGAGCGTTGCCGGGGAAAACCGGTGACGAGTAACTCTTGGCTATCTTGAGGTTGTTCAGTGCTATTTCCATTGCCCGGTCGAAACCGTCTCTG
>NZ_JBWSOR010000217.1:0-272 GCF_056629435.1 Nocardia sp. TBRC8007
TCGAACGCCGTCGAGGTACTCGCCAACACCCGGGTGGGTCCGTCCCCCAGCAGTGGCCCCACCGCGACAACATTGTTGACCACGTTGCGGTGGGAGATGGCGACACCCTTGGGCACCCCGGTAGAGCCGGAGGTGTAGATCAGATACGCCAGATTGCCCGGACGCAGCCGACCGCGCCGGTCGGCGTCGGCCGCAGCGGCCGCGCTGGGGGCGCCGGTGAAGGTTTCCGGAGCATCGACGCACAGCGATTCCACCGCGACCGCAGGCAGCGA
>NZ_JBWSOR010000218.1:0-272 GCF_056629435.1 Nocardia sp. TBRC8007
TCGGGGCGGGCGCTGTGGGGTTGTGAGTGCTGTGCCGTCGGTGTTCGCGGAGGTGGTGGCCGGGATGGGGGGTGCGGGGTTGCCGGGGTTGGATGCGGTGGTGTTCATCGGTGAGCCGTTGAGTGCGGTGGTGGTGCGTCGGGCTCGGGTGTTGTGGCCGGGGGTGCGGGTGATCAATGGGTATGGGCCGACGGAGGCTGCGGTGTATGCCACTTTCCATGAGGTCGGTTTCTGTGAATCGCCCGGTTCTGGTTCTGGTTCTGGTGTGGTGT
>NZ_JBWSOR010000219.1:0-271 GCF_056629435.1 Nocardia sp. TBRC8007
GGCGCGGGAAGCGGCCGGGACCGGTGCGGGCACACAGTTGGTGGGGTATGTGGTTTTCGATCGGTCCGGTGAGGTGGGGGAGGGGGAGCTGGTCGAGCAGTGGCGTCGGGTGTATGACGATCTGTCCGCCGGGGCGGCGTATGCGGATCGTGCCGGATCCGAGGTGGGGTTGGGGGAGGATTTCGGGGGCTGGAACAGTAGTTATTCCGGGGCCCCGATCCCGATCGAGCAGATGCGGGAATGGCGGGCGCACACGGTCGAACGTATCCGG
>NZ_JBWSOR010000220.1:0-266 GCF_056629435.1 Nocardia sp. TBRC8007
GGGTCCGGTAGCGCCGCACGGTCGAGTTTCCCGTTCGGGGTCAACGGCATCGCCTCGACCACCACCACCACGGCCGGAACCATGAACTCCGGCAACCGGTCGGCCACGAACCGCCGCAGCACCGCGACATCGACCTCATCACCGGTGGCGCCATCGGCCACCACATACCCCACCAACTGTGTGCCCACACCCGCCCCGGCCGCCTCCCGCGCTGTGACCACCGCCCGCGTCACCGCCGGATGCGCCCCCAACACCGCCGCCACCTC
>NZ_JBWSOR010000221.1:0-265 GCF_056629435.1 Nocardia sp. TBRC8007
TCGGTCACGAAGGGGCTCAGCATCTGGACCCAGATATCGGCCTCGCTAGATATCAGTAAGGCACTGAAAGTAGGCGCCCAACTGAATACGACCTGGAGCTTCAGCCAGACACGCAGCACCTCGACATCCAAGTCGATGACCTACACGGCTCCCGGACAGACCATCAAAGTTCCCGCGAACTCCACAGCCGTCGTCACCGTCATGCTGCAGCAGTCAGTAGCTACCGGAAACGTCGACCTGACCACCGATATCGGCGGCTCCTTCC
>NZ_JBWSOR010000222.1:0-264 GCF_056629435.1 Nocardia sp. TBRC8007
GCAGGGCTTGAGCGGTCTGGCCCTGGATGGCACCGGTCGTGATCGGCGGGTGCAGGCCCACCGTACCCGGCGGCGTTGGTTGTCGGGGTTACGGAATCCGAAAGCGATGCGGCCGATGTGTTTGACGATGCGGTTGTAGCCCTCGCTGCGGGCGTTCGACAGCCCGGTGGTGATGGCGGCGATCATCGGTTCCTGCCATTGTTCGATGGTCTGGGCGAGGTCGTGGATCTCGGGAACTTTGGTGTCGGCGCAGAAGGTGTAGAA
>NZ_JBWSOR010000223.1:0-260 GCF_056629435.1 Nocardia sp. TBRC8007
CCGGGGCAGGCACTGTGGGGTCGCGTTCACTGTGCCGTCGGTGTTCACAGAGGTGATGGCCGGGATAGAGGGTGCTGCGCTGCCGAAACTGGATGCGGTGGTGTTCTTGGGTGAGCGACTGGATGCGGCGGTAGCGCGTCGGACTCGGGCGCTGTGGCCGGGGGTGCGGGTGCTCAACGGGTACGGCCCTACGGAAATCTTCGACGCCACCCTCCACGAGTTTATCGACACCGACTTAGCGGGGGCAGGGGTGTCGGTGC
>NZ_JBWSOR010000224.1:0-251 GCF_056629435.1 Nocardia sp. TBRC8007
GGCAGCCCGGCCAGCTCGGTCCGCCAATACGCCAGCTGCCGCGACAGCACGCTGTCGGGATCGGTCGCCTCGCCCAACAGTTGCCGCTGCCATAACGTGTAGTCCACATACTGCACCGGCAACGGCGCCCACCCCGGCTCCCGATCGTGTGTGCGCGCGGTGTAGGCGGTCGCCAGATCCCGCGACAACGGCGCCAGCGACCCTCCGTCCCCGGCGATGTGATGCACCACCAGCATCAGCACGTACTCGTT
>NZ_JBWSOR010000225.1:0-250 GCF_056629435.1 Nocardia sp. TBRC8007
TCGAAGTCGAGGTCCTCGAAACAGACAGTCGTGATCCCGGTATCAGGCAACACACCCCGAATCACTGTGGTGGTGACGACCGCGACCGGACCCGCATCGGTGAGGACATACCGGTTGCGGGCGGGCGGATACCCGGGATCGATCGGCAGATACGCCGCACCGGCCTTCAACACCCCCAACAACGCCACCACCAACTCCACCGACCGCGGCACAGCGACCGCCACCACCGCATCCACCCCCACCCCCGCGG
>NZ_JBWSOR010000226.1:0-248 GCF_056629435.1 Nocardia sp. TBRC8007
TGGTTGCGGCCGGTGCCGGTGGGGGTGGCGGGGGAGTTGTATGTGGCTGGTGCGCAGGTGGGGCGCGGCTATCACGGGCGGGCGGGGTTGACCGCGTCGCGGTTTGTGGCTGATCCGTTCGATGCGGTTGGTGGGGGTCGGGTGTATCGGACCGGGGATGTGGTGCGGTGGAGTGCGGCGGGGGTGTTGGAGTATCTGGGGCGGGTCGATGAGCAGGTGAAGATTCGGGGGGTTCGGGTCGAGCCGGG
>NZ_JBWSOR010000227.1:0-247 GCF_056629435.1 Nocardia sp. TBRC8007
GTACAACTCGCCCACGGCGGGGACACCGACCCACAGGTGGTGCGGGAACGGGTCCGCCGCGCGATCGCCACCGAACAGGAACTACTCGTAGCCCCGGAATACTTCCACGCAGTGGCCGCCGGCATCGACGAGATCGGCGCGGTCGATATCGCACTCAAAACCGGCCGGGCGGTCAACGAGCTGACCCGCTACCGCTACGACGTGATCCTCCGCAAAACCCCCACCCCGACACTGTCACTGGCCGACG
>NZ_JBWSOR010000228.1:0-247 GCF_056629435.1 Nocardia sp. TBRC8007
CGAGATCGTCTCTGGGGTGGGGTATCGGGCACCGCGATCGGAGCGGGAGCGGGTGGTGGTGGGGCTGTTCGGTGAGGTCCTGGGGGTGGATCGGGTGGGTATCGACGACAATTTCTTCGACCTGGGTGGGCATTCGCTGTTGGCGATGCGGTTGGTGAGCCGGATCCGGTCGGTGTTGGGGGTGGAGGTTGCGATCCGGGGGGTGTTCGACGCCCCGACTGTTGCGCAGTTGGTCTCCCGGCTCGAC
>NZ_JBWSOR010000229.1:0-245 GCF_056629435.1 Nocardia sp. TBRC8007
CCCGCTGGTGGTGGTGACCGACCGGGCCACGGCCACGGCCCTGCCCGTGGTCGCGGCGGACACACTGTGTATCGACGACCCGGAAACCCTCGCCGCTGCTGATAGCGCGGTCGTTGTGGCCGGTGGTGGTCGGTGGGGGCGGTTGTGTCCGGGGAATCTGGCGTATCTGATCTATACCTCTGGTTCGACCGGTCGTCCCAAGGGGGTCGCGGTCACCCACCGCAACGTGGTCAACCATGTCGTCG
>NZ_JBWSOR010000230.1:0-245 GCF_056629435.1 Nocardia sp. TBRC8007
TGGGGCGGGTCGATGAGCAGGTGAAGATCCGGGGGTACCGGGTCGAGCCGGGGGAGGTGGCGGCGGTGTTGGCATCACATCCGGCGGTTTCGCAGGCGGTGGTCGCGGCCCGTGAGGCGGCCGGGGCGGGGGCGGGTACACAGTTGGTGGGGTATGTGGTCCTCGACCGGTCGGGTGTGGCAGGGGAGGGGGAGTTGGTCGAGCAGTGGCGTCGGGTCTACGACGATCTGTCCGCCGGGGCGGGG
>NZ_JBWSOR010000231.1:0-243 GCF_056629435.1 Nocardia sp. TBRC8007
GCTGGTGGGGGCGGTGGATGTGCTCACCGACCCCGAACGTGATCGGTTGCTGCGGGTATACAACGACACCACGGTGCCGGTCGATACCGATATCACCCTGGTCGAGCTGATCGAGACACAGGTGCGGCGGTCGCCGCGGGCGGTGGCGGTGGTGTGCGCCGATACGGAGTTGACCTACCGTGATCTCGACGGCCGCGCGAATCGTCTGGCGTATCGGCTGCTCGCGCGGGGGGTGGGACCCGA
>NZ_JBWSOR010000232.1:0-240 GCF_056629435.1 Nocardia sp. TBRC8007
TTGCGTATCACCGCCGATACCGTCATCTTTGCCGGTGAACCGTTGCCGTCGCGGGTCGTGGAACAGACCAGGGCCCTGCTGCCGGGGGTGCGTGTCGTCAATGGTTACGGCCCCACCGAGACGACGGTGTATGCGACGGCGTTGGTGTTGTCCGCCGAGGAGGGGGTGGGGGTGTCCGAGGAGGGGGTGTCGGTGCCGATCGGGTGTCCGGTGGGGAATGTGCGGGTGTTCGTGCTGGAT
>NZ_JBWSOR010000233.1:0-239 GCF_056629435.1 Nocardia sp. TBRC8007
TATTTTGGAGTGTCTCCTTCGGCCGCAGATTCACCATCCGGTCGAGGTCGAACGAGGAGTAGGTCACATTCCTGTTGAAGTTCCACAGTTGCAGCGCACCACCGGAATAGATGTCGGCTTTACCGAGCTCGACAATGCGCCCGAACTCCGCGACCACCTTGAAGTTACGGGTAACGACCTCACCCGGCGCGGTGCTGATCACCACATCCGCCCCCTTGCCGTCGGTGAGCGCCAGCACC
>NZ_JBWSOR010000234.1:0-239 GCF_056629435.1 Nocardia sp. TBRC8007
AGTGCTGGCGCTCACCGACGGCAAGGGGGCGGATGTGGTGATCAGCACCGCGCCGGGTGAGGTCGTTACCCGTAACTTCAAGGTGGTCGCGGACTTCGGGCGCATTGTCGAGCTCGGTAAAGCCGACATCTATTCCGGTGGTGCGCTGCAACTGTGGAACTTCAACAGGAATGTGACCTACTCCTCATTCGACCTCGACCGGACGGTGAAACTGCAGCCGATGCAGGTTAACCAATACT
>NZ_JBWSOR010000235.1:0-239 GCF_056629435.1 Nocardia sp. TBRC8007
ACCACCGCCTCCACCTCCCCCACGTCCGCTACATCCGACACCTCCACCGGCATGGCGAATTCACCGGCCCCGAGCACCCGCTGCACCGGCACCCCGTCCACCTCGGCGAACACCGTGCGCAGGCTCTCGTGCCGCCCCACCACATCCACGAGCGCCGCCCGCAACGCCACCACATCCACCGCACCCGACAACCGCACCCCCAACGGCATGTTGTAGGTCGCCGAGGGGCCCTCGAACCG
>NZ_JBWSOR010000236.1:0-239 GCF_056629435.1 Nocardia sp. TBRC8007
CACCCCCCGCACCACCAACAACTGCGCCAAACGATCAGCACGCTCGTCGAGGTCCCGGTAAGTCAACTCCACCCCCGCACACACCACCGCCACCGCCTCCGGGGACCGCCGCACCCACGCCTCGATCAACTCCACCACAGTGGTGCCGGTATCCACCGCCACCGTAGTGGCGTTGTAGTCCCGCAACAACCGGTCGCGTTCGGTATCAGTGAGCACCTCCACCGCCCCCACCACCAGCT
>NZ_JBWSOR010000237.1:0-236 GCF_056629435.1 Nocardia sp. TBRC8007
TGGCGGTGGTGTGCGCCGATACGGAGTTGACCTACCGTGATCTCGACGGCCGCGCCAATCGTCTGGCGTATCGGCTGCTCGCGCGGGGGGTGGGACCCGAGCAGGTGGTGGCGGTGGCGCTACCGCGGTCGGCGGAGCTGATCGTGGCGTTGTTGGCGGTGTGGAAGGCCGGGGGTGCGTACCTGCCGGTGGATCCGACCTACCCACCCGACCGGTTGGTGTTCATGTTCGCCGAT
>NZ_JBWSOR010000238.1:0-236 GCF_056629435.1 Nocardia sp. TBRC8007
CCACCACACCCGACCGATCGAAAACCACATACCCCACCAACTGTGTGCCCGCCCCCACCCCGGGCGCCTCCCGGGCTGTGACCACCGCCTGTGTCACCGCTGGATGGGCCCCCAGCACCGCCGCCACCTCCCCCGGCTCCACCCGAAACCCCCGAACCTTCACCTGCTCATCGACCCGCCCCACGAACTCCAACACCCCCGCCGCCGTCCACCGCGCCACATCCCCGGTGCGGTAT
>NZ_JBWSOR010000239.1:0-235 GCF_056629435.1 Nocardia sp. TBRC8007
TCGGTACGCCCGGCGATCGGCGACCCGATCGGAATGTCTTCCCCCGCACCGAGGTGATACAACAACACCACCAACCCCGCCTGCAGCACCATCGACACCGTCGCGTCCTCCCGCCGCGCCAACTGCTGCAGCAGCGTCCGGGTCGCGGGATCGATCACCACCGCCACGGTGTCACCGCGGTAGCTCGCCACCCGCGGCCGCGGCCGATCGGTCGGCAACCGCAGCTGCTCGGGCA
>NZ_JBWSOR010000240.1:0-234 GCF_056629435.1 Nocardia sp. TBRC8007
CCCAACGACCACCCGTCCCCGGCGATATGGTGGATCACCAACAACAACACGTACTCGCCGCGAGTATGGTCGCCCTCGCCCGGGCCGGTGCAGCGCAACACACTCGCCCGCACCGGAATCTGCGCCGACAGGTCGAACGCATACCGCGCCGCGGCAGCCACCGCCGCCTCCATGTCCGCCAGGTCTTCCGCCTCGGCGACCGTCACCGGCACCTCGAATTGCCCGGCCGCGAGC
>NZ_JBWSOR010000241.1:0-234 GCF_056629435.1 Nocardia sp. TBRC8007
TGTCGATCGATCCGGGGTATCCGGTCGACCGTATCCGGTATGTCCTCGCCGATGCTGATCCGGTTGTGGTTGTGACCACGGCGGCGGTTCGGGGTTTGTTGCCCGAGACCGGGATTGGGACGGTCGTCCTCGACGACCTCGACCTCGATGTCGGCCTCGATGTCGATGTTGATGTCGATGTCGTTTCCGGTCCGGATGTGGAGGTGGGTGTGGGGGTGCGTCGTGGTGTGTTGC
>NZ_JBWSOR010000242.1:0-233 GCF_056629435.1 Nocardia sp. TBRC8007
GGTGGCGAATCGGAGGGGTCCGGTGGGTGCGACGCCGTGTTTGTTGGCGAATACTGTGCCGTTGCGGGTGTCGTTGGATCCGCGGGTGGGGTTCGATGTTTTCGCTGCGCGGGTGGGGGCGGAGATCGGGTTGGTGTTGCGGCATGCCGAATACGATATTTCCGATATTCGGGCGGATATCGGGCGTGCGGGTGGGGATCCGGCGGTGACGGGTTTGGTCGTGAATATTTTTC
>NZ_JBWSOR010000243.1:0-229 GCF_056629435.1 Nocardia sp. TBRC8007
GTCGAGCATCTGTCGTCGATATCCCGACCATCTTTGGGGTGTCTGCGGGAGGTGATCGTGGGTGGTGCGGTGTTTCCGCCGGATCTGGTGCGCCGATTCACGTCGCTGTGTCCGGCGGTTCGGGTCGTCAACGGTTATGGTCCGGCGGAGACGACCGCGTGTGTCTCGGTGTACGACTGCGCGGGGGGTGTGGGGGTGTCGGTGCCGATCGGGCGTCCGGTGGGGAATA
>NZ_JBWSOR010000244.1:0-228 GCF_056629435.1 Nocardia sp. TBRC8007
GACAACGGCTCCTGCTATCGAGCCGCCGACTTCGCCAAGACGCTGCACGGCGCTCGCCACCAACGCATCAGGCCATACACGCCCCGCCACAACGGCAAGGTCGAGCGCTACAACCGGAACCTGGCCGAGGAGTTCCTCTACGCCCGCGAATGGATCAGCGAAACCCAGCGCAGCAACGCACTCGGGATCTGGAACATCCACTACAACTATCATCGACCTCATTCGACC
>NZ_JBWSOR010000245.1:0-225 GCF_056629435.1 Nocardia sp. TBRC8007
GCCGCCGTCAACCCCACCCGCCCGTAATAGCCGCGCGCCAGCTGTGCACCGGCCACATACAACTCCCCCGCCACCCCCACCGGCACCGGCCGCAACCGGCCATCCAACACGAACACCCGCATATTCCCCACCGGGGTGCCGATCGGAACCGACGCCCCCACCCCATCGGCCGCGTCATATTCCGAGACGCATGCGGTAGCCTCTGCCGGGCCGTAGCCGTTGATG
>NZ_JBWSOR010000246.1:0-225 GCF_056629435.1 Nocardia sp. TBRC8007
ACCGCGGTCAACCCCGCCCGCCCGTGATAGCCGCGCCCCACCTGCGCACCGGCCACATACAACTCCCCCGCCACCCCCACCGGCACCGGCCGCAACCACGAATCCAACACGAACACCCGCATATTCCCCACCGGGGTGCCGATCGGAACCGACGCCCCCACCCCATCGGCCGCGTCATATTCCGAGACGCAAACAGTCGTCTCTGCCGGGCCATGGCTGTTGATA
>NZ_JBWSOR010000247.1:0-225 GCF_056629435.1 Nocardia sp. TBRC8007
ATCCAGCACGAACACCCGCACATTCCCCACCGGACACCCGATCGGCACCGACACCCCCACCCCCACCCCGGCGGACAACACCAACGCCGTCGCATACACCGTCGTCTCGGTAGGGCCGTAACCATTGACAACACGCACCCCCGGCAACAAGGCCCTGGTCCGTTCCACGACCCGCAGTGGCAACGGTTCACCGATGAAGATGACGGTATCGGCGGTGATACGCAG
>NZ_JBWSOR010000248.1:0-224 GCF_056629435.1 Nocardia sp. TBRC8007
CGGGGGTACCGGGTGGAGCCGGGGGAGGTGGCGGCGGTACTGGGGGCACATCCAGCGGTGGCGCAGGCGGTGGTGGTGGCGCGGGAGGCCGCCGGGGCGGGGGCGGGTACACAGTTGGTGGGGTATGTGGTCTTCGATCGGTCGGGTGTAGGCGGGGAGGGGGAGTTGGTCGCGCAGTGGCGTCGGGTGTACGACGATCTGGCTGGCGCGACGGGGACCGGGAC
>NZ_JBWSOR010000249.1:0-224 GCF_056629435.1 Nocardia sp. TBRC8007
TTTGGCACTGACATTCATCGACACACTATTGAGTTCTCAAAGAACACACGCACACACATCCAGAACAGCAAAAACCGAACCTTCAGTGAAGCAACTTTTCCATTCTAGCCGTGATGTCCGTCGCAGTCAAGCTCCGGTCACTTACCCAGCCTGCAATGTCTGTCAGGCGCTCCTCGTCCTACCTCGTTTCCCAAGCCTCCACTCAGCGTTCCCGCCTCGCTTCT
>NZ_JBWSOR010000250.1:0-223 GCF_056629435.1 Nocardia sp. TBRC8007
GGTATATGGATGTGGGGGTGGCGCCGTTGCGGTTGCCGGGGCGGGGGGTGGGTGGGGCTGGTCGGGTCGCTGGTCATGAGGTGGTTTTGGGTGTTGGTGAGTTGCGGGGTTTGGCGGGGGTGGCGGAGGGGTTGGGGGTGCGGTTGTCGGCGGTGTTGACGGGGGTGGTGGGTGTGGTGGCGGGGGCGTTGGCGTCTCGGGGGGATTTCTATGTGCAGTTTCC
>NZ_JBWSOR010000251.1:0-223 GCF_056629435.1 Nocardia sp. TBRC8007
CCGGGTTCGTGGAATACGCGACCGAGTTGTTCGACCGGGCGACGGTCGAGGCGCTCGTGGCCCGGTATGTGCGGGTACTACGACAGGTGGCGACCACCCCGCAGCTGGTGGTGGGGGCGGTGGAGGTGCTCACCGATACCGAACGCGACCGGTTGTTGCGGGACTACAACGCCACCACCGTGGCGGTGGATACCGATACCACTGTGGTGGAGTTGATCGAGGG
>NZ_JBWSOR010000252.1:0-223 GCF_056629435.1 Nocardia sp. TBRC8007
TCGCCGATGAACTCGGTCCGGTGATCCCTCGTTCCTTTCCGCCGGCGCCGGGCTGGTCACCCGACGGGCATCGGATCACCGCCGAGTTGGACTACTCGCGCGGTCCGGAGAAGACCTGGGTCTACGGTGGGCTGCGCGTGCGTGACGGCCATGCGGTCACCATGACCGCGCCGTCACGCAATAGTGTTGGCTATCAACAGTTTCTGCAGCTGATCGAGGACGA
>NZ_JBWSOR010000253.1:0-222 GCF_056629435.1 Nocardia sp. TBRC8007
CTGTGACCACCGCCTGCGCCACTCCCGGATGCGATGCTAGTACCGCCGCGACCTCCCCCGGCTCCACCCGGTACCCCCGGATCTTCACCTGCTCATCGGCCCGGCCCACGAACTCGAGTTCTCCGGCCGTCGTCCAGCGGACCATGTCCCCGGTGCGATACACCCGGCCCCCACCGGCGGCATCGAAGGGGTCGGCCACGAACCGGGTCGCGGTCAACCCCG
>NZ_JBWSOR010000254.1:0-222 GCF_056629435.1 Nocardia sp. TBRC8007
GGCACTGGCCAGATCCCGCAGCAACGGCGCCAACGACCACCCGTCCCCGGCGATATGGTGGATCACCAACAGCAGCACGTACTCGCCGCGGGTATGGTCGTCCTCGCCCGGACCGGTGCAGCGGAACACGCTCGCCCGCACCGGGATCTGCGCCGACAGGTCGAACGTATACCGTGCCGCGGCGGCCACCGCCGCCTCCACATCCGCCACCTCGGCCACTTC
>NZ_JBWSOR010000255.1:0-221 GCF_056629435.1 Nocardia sp. TBRC8007
TGGGGCGGGTCGATGAGCAGGTGAAGATCCGGGGGTTTCGGGTCGAGCCGGGGGAGGTGGCGGCGGTGTTGGGTTCGCATCCGGCGGTTTCGCAGGCGGTGGTCGCGGCCCGTGAGGCGGCCGGGGTGGGGGCGGGTACACAGTTGGTGGGGTATGTGGTCCTCGACCGGTCGGGTGTGGCAGGGGAGGGCGAGCTCGTCGAGCAGTGGCGTCGGGTGTAC
>NZ_JBWSOR010000256.1:0-221 GCF_056629435.1 Nocardia sp. TBRC8007
GTCGAGTTGATCGGAACACAGGTGCGGCGGACCCCGCGGGCGGTGGCGGTGGTGTGTGCCGGGGTGGAGTTGACCTACCGTGACCTCGATGAGCGCGCCAACCGTCTGGCGTATCGGCTGCTCGCGCGGGGGGTGGGACCCGAGCAGGTGGTGGCGGTGGCGCTACCGCGGTCGGCGGAGCTGATCGTGGCGTTGCTGGCGGTGTGGAAGGCCGGGGGTGC
>NZ_JBWSOR010000257.1:0-220 GCF_056629435.1 Nocardia sp. TBRC8007
CGGCGGAGTACGCGTTGTTGAAGTTGGCTCGGGTGCAGCCCGGTGAGACGGTGCTGGTGCATGGTGCGGCCGGTGGCCTGGGCACAGCGGCGGTGCAGGTCGCCAAATTGCATGGTGCGCGGGTGATCGGTGCCGCGAGTACTGATGAGCGCCGCGCGTATGTGCTCGAGCAAGGCGCTGACCATACTGTGCGGTCGCGTTCATTGGATTTCGTCGATGA
>NZ_JBWSOR010000258.1:0-220 GCF_056629435.1 Nocardia sp. TBRC8007
CGCACCCACCGCCAGCTGCGGGGTGGCCGCCACCTGTCGTAGTACTCGCACGTACCGGGCCGCGATCGCCTCGACCGTCGCCCGGTCGAACAGGTCGGTCGCGAACTCTACGAACCCGTTCCAGCTTGCGGTCGCAGTCGAGTCGACCACATGGAAGGTCAGGTCGAAGCGCGAAGACTCCAACAAAGTGTCCAACGGCTCGACAGTAATTCCGGGTAGG
>NZ_JBWSOR010000259.1:0-218 GCF_056629435.1 Nocardia sp. TBRC8007
GCTGCCCGGAATCGGCATATCTCCCTTCTTCTGCTCACCGGGGACATCCCGCTTCGATCTGTGGTTCAACATCGACGATGCCCCCGACGGTGCGGGATTCACCGGTTTCGTGGAGTTCGCGACCGACCTGTTCGACCGGGCGACGGTCGAGGCGATCGCGGCCCGGTACGTGCGAGTACTACGACAGGTGGCCTCCACTCCGCAGACGGCGGTGGGTG
>NZ_JBWSOR010000260.1:0-217 GCF_056629435.1 Nocardia sp. TBRC8007
ATTTGGCACTGACATTCATCGACACACTATTGAGTTCTCAAAGAACACACGCACACACATCCAGAACAGCAAAAACCGAACCTTCAATGCAGCAACCACACCAGCCCAACCAGACCACCAAACAAACCGGCAACCCAACCAGACCAGCAAGACCGCCAGGCGCTCCTCGTCCTACCTCGTTTCCCAAGCCTCCACTCAGCGTTCCCGCCTCGCTTCT
>NZ_JBWSOR010000261.1:0-215 GCF_056629435.1 Nocardia sp. TBRC8007
ATGCGCCGTGGAACGCACCGGGTCGAGTAGTTCGACCAGCAACTCGAACGGCGCGTCCTGATGGGCGTAGGCCGCCAACGCCTTTTCTCGTACCTGCCCGAGCAGGTCGGTGAACGAGTCCGCCGGGGTGAGGTGTGCCCGCAACACCCACGTATTGACGAAGCATCCGACCAGGTCGGTCAACGCCTCCTCGGTACGCCCGGCGATCGGCGACC
>NZ_JBWSOR010000262.1:0-214 GCF_056629435.1 Nocardia sp. TBRC8007
AGTATATGGATGTGGGGGTGGCGCCATTGCGGTTGCCGGGGCGGGGGGAGGGTGGGGGTGAGCGGGTGATCGGTCATGAAGTTGTTTTGGGTGTTGGTGAGTTGCGGGGTTTGGCGGAGGGGTTGGGGGTGCGGTTGTCGGCGGTGTTGACGGCGGTGGTGGGTGTGGTGGCGGGGGCGTTGGCGTCTCGGGGGGATTTCTATGTGCAGTTTCC
>NZ_JBWSOR010000263.1:0-214 GCF_056629435.1 Nocardia sp. TBRC8007
CGGAGGCGGCGGTGGCCGCCGCGGCACGCTACGCGTTCGACCTGTCGGCGCAGATCCCGGTGCGGGCGAGCGTGTTCCGCTGCACCGGCCCGGGCGAGAACGACCATACCCGCGACGAGTACGTGCTACTGCTGGTGATCCACCACATCGCCGGGGACGGATGGTCGTTGGCGCCGCTGCTGCGGGATCTGGCCAGTGCCTACACCGCACGCAC
>NZ_JBWSOR010000264.1:0-212 GCF_056629435.1 Nocardia sp. TBRC8007
AGCCGAGGTGGCGGATGTGGAGGCGGCGGTGGCCGCGGCGGCGCGCTACGCGTTCGACCTGTCGGCGCAGATCCCGGTGCGGGCGAGTGTGTTGCGCTGCACCGGCCCGGGCGAGGACGACCATACCCGCGGCGAGTACGTGTTGTTGTTGGTGATCCACCACATCGCCGGGGACGGATGGTCGTTGGCGCCGCTGCTGCGGGATCTGGCCG
>NZ_JBWSOR010000265.1:0-212 GCF_056629435.1 Nocardia sp. TBRC8007
CTTTCGGCCCGGGCGCCAGAAGTAGACGATCGACATGGTTATGGAGGATTTCGTACGCGTTGCGAGCACTCACCGCACGCTTGAAAGACAGGAAGACTACACTGCGAGAAGGGTTCTCGCTGAACATCGCCAAGTGTGCGCCGGTCTTCAAGGATGCCGGAGTCTGCAGCGCCACCTACGGAGCGAACTTCACGGTCAAGATTTCGATCGAA
>NZ_JBWSOR010000266.1:0-211 GCF_056629435.1 Nocardia sp. TBRC8007
TGGGCAGGAATCCGCAGGTCGGGTCAATCGCGGATCCGTCCCGACGGCACGGTGGTGAACTACCGGAACGGCACCCGCTACAAATATCCGGTGCGTGAGACCGTCGATGCCGCTGCCGCGGTGATCAGTGCTCGTTACCTGTCGTTGCAGAACCGGCTCGATATCGCCGACGGGTTGTCGGCGGGGCAGACGGTCACCGCGATCGCGGTCG
>NZ_JBWSOR010000267.1:0-211 GCF_056629435.1 Nocardia sp. TBRC8007
CGGGCAGGAATCCGCAGGTCGGGTCAATCGCGGATCCGTCCCGACGGCACGGTGGTGAACTACCGGAACGGCACCCGCTACAAATATCCGGTGCGTGAGACCGTCGATGCCGCTGCCGCAGTGATCAGTGCTCGTTACCTGTCGTTGCAGAACCGGCTCGATATCGCCGACGGGTTGTCGGCGGGGCAGACGGTCACCGCGATCGCGGTCC
>NZ_JBWSOR010000268.1:0-208 GCF_056629435.1 Nocardia sp. TBRC8007
CACCGATCCCGACAGTGTGGTGTCGCGGCAGTTGGCGTATTGGCGGGACGAACTGGCCGGGTTGCCCGCGCAGCTGTCGTTGCCGACCGACCGGCCGCGGCCGCGGGTGGCGAGCTATCGCGGCGACAGTGTGGCGGTGGTGATCGATGCCGAGACCCGGGTGTTGCTGCAGCGGCTGGCGCGGCGGCAGGACGCGACGGTGTCGATG
>NZ_JBWSOR010000269.1:0-207 GCF_056629435.1 Nocardia sp. TBRC8007
CTCGGACTCGTCGACGACGTCCACGCGGTCGAACAACTCCGAGCGGGGCAGTCGCTCACCTGCAGTCCCGGCCGAATCGGGTCCGAACAGATCGTGGCCGATGGTGCCGATCGAGTCGGTGCGGGACTGCTCCCGGAGGACCTGCATGCCCTCGGCACACGATTGGGGTTCACCACCGCGGTGACCTGGTCGACACACACCGGATGT
>NZ_JBWSOR010000270.1:0-206 GCF_056629435.1 Nocardia sp. TBRC8007
GTCCTCGGGATAGCCGGGGTCGGGCTCGACGACGACTTCTTCGACCTGGGCGGACATTCCCTGTCGGCGACCCGGCTGGTGAGCCGCATCCGGACCGTCCTGGGGGTAGAAGTGCCCCTCCGCACGGTATTCGACGCCCCCACCATCGCCCGCCTGGCCACCCGGCTCGACGAGGTGAACATCGAGACGATGTTCGGGCCACTACT
>NZ_JBWSOR010000271.1:0-204 GCF_056629435.1 Nocardia sp. TBRC8007
CCAGGCCAAGGCGGCCGCGGCTGCCAAGAAACGCGGTGCCAAAGCCGGATATGTCTACCTGCACTCCGCGGTCGACGGCTACTCGCGGCTGGCCTACACCGAAGCCCTCAGCGATGAAAAGTCCGTGACAGCTCAAGGATTCATGCAGCGGGCACGAGCGTTCTTCCGAGCCCATGGCATCGTCTTCCTCGAGCGGATCGTGAC
>NZ_JBWSOR010000272.1:0-204 GCF_056629435.1 Nocardia sp. TBRC8007
TGTCGATTGATCCGGGGCATCCGGTCGACCGCATCCGGTATGTCCTCACCGATGCTGATCCGGTTGTGGTCGTGACCACGGCGGCGGTTCGGGGTTTGTTGCCCGAGACCGGGATCGGGACGGTTGTCCTCGACGACCTCGATCTCGATGTCGTTTCCGATTCGGATGTGGGGGTGGGTGTGGGGGAGTGTCGTGGGGTGTTGT
>NZ_JBWSOR010000273.1:0-202 GCF_056629435.1 Nocardia sp. TBRC8007
GGGCCTGTCACGACAACCGTGTAAGAACGGGACTACTTCAGTCCCAAAACTATTCTAGTACAACGGAAGTCGATTGGGGAACATCGCAGCAAGCGCGTTCAGGGCTGCCGTCCAGTTCCGTGTCCCCGTGCCCGAGTACCCACCTCGCTCGCTGGAGATGTTCCGCAGCCCGAGATAAAGCAGCTTCATCGCCGAGTCCCGA
>NZ_JBWSOR010000274.1:0-202 GCF_056629435.1 Nocardia sp. TBRC8007
TTCGGTCTGGAGCCGGGGACGGAGGGCGCGGGTGTGATCGCTCGCGTCGGTCCCGGTGTCACCGATTTCGAGCCGGGCGACAAGGTATTCTTGATCTGCAAGGGCATGATCCACCGGTACAACACGCTCAGCGCGGACATGGTGTACCGCACCGCCCCGGATGTCGAGCCAGAGCGGGTCAGCAGTTCCGTCTCGTTCGTGA
>NZ_JBWSOR010000275.1:0-202 GCF_056629435.1 Nocardia sp. TBRC8007
ACACAAACGAGACGAAACTGCTGACCCGCTCTGGCTCGACATCCGGGGCGATACGGTACACCATGTCCGCGCTGAGCGTGTTATACCGGTGGATCATGCCCTTACAGAGCACGAAGACCTTGTCCCCCGGCTCGAAATCGGTGACACCGGGACCGACGCGAGCGATCACACCCGCGCCCTCCGTCCCCGGCTCCAGACCAAT
>NZ_JBWSOR010000276.1:0-201 GCF_056629435.1 Nocardia sp. TBRC8007
GGGGTTCGGTGAGGATTTCCGGGGGTGGGACAGTAGTTATTCCGGGGCGCCGATCCCGGTTGCGCAGATGCGGGAGTGGCGGGCGCGCACGGTGGCGCGGATCCGGGGTTTGGGGGTGGGGCGGGTCCTCGAGATCGGTGTCGGGTCGGGGTTGTTGTTGTCGCGGTTGGCGCCGGAGTGTGAGCAGTATTGGGCGACGGA